>DAHUXV010000231.1 GCA_027306985.1 Gammaproteobacteria bacterium
GGCAATCGTGCCGACGCCGACCTCCGACACCAGCTTGACGCTGATGCGCGCCTCACGGTTGGCGTTCTTGAGGTCGTGGATCAGCTCCGCCAGGTCCTCGATGGAGTAGATGTCATGGTGCGGGGGAGGGGAGATGAGGCCGACGCCGGCGGTGGTATGCCGGGTCTTGGCGATCCACGGATAGACCTTCGTGCCCGGCAGCTGGCCGCCCTCGCCGGGCTTGGCGCCCTGCGCCATCTTGATCTGCAGCTCCCGCGCGTTGACCAGGTACTGGCTGGTGACGCCGAAGCGGCCCGAGGCCACCTGCTTGATGGCGCTGTTGCGGGAGTCGCCGTTCGGCAGCGGCCGATAGCGCTCGGGATCCTCGCCGCCTTCGCCGGTGTTGCTCTTGCCGCCGATGCGGTTCATGGCGATCGCCAGCGTCTCGTGCGCCTCGCTGCTGATGGAGCCGTAGGACATGGCGCCGGTCTTGAAGCGCTTGAGGATGCTCGCGACCGGCTCGACCTCCGCCAGAGGCACCGGCTCGGAGGGGGCGAATTCCAGCAGCCCGCGCAGGGTCGCGAGCGTCTTCGACTGATCGTCGATCAGCGTCGCGTAGGACTTGTACGTGGCGTAGCTGCCGGTGCGCACCGCCTTCTGCAGGCGGTGGATCGACTCCGGGTTGAAGAGGTGATGCTCGCCCTCGGCCCGCCACTGATACATGCCGCCCGTCTCGAGCTCGTGGCCGTGGATCTCGCGCGCGGGGAACGCGGCGCGATGGCGCATGAGCACCTCCTGCGCGATCGTCTCCATCCCGATGCCGCCGATGCGCGAGGCCGTCCGGGTGAAGTACTGGTCGATGACGTCCGAAGCCAGGCCCACCGCCTCGAACACCTGGGCGCCGTGATAGCTCTGGATGGCGGAGATGCCCATCTTGGACATCACCTTGATGACGCCCTTGGTCGCGGCCTTGACGAAGTTCTTGCACGCGAGCTTGGAGTCGACCTGGGTCACCAGCCCTTCGTGGATCATGCCCTCCAGCGTCTCGAACGCCAGGTAGGGATTGATGACCGAGCAGCCGAAGCCGATGAGCAGCGCGAAGTGGTGCACTTCGCGCGCCTCGCCGGTCTCGAGCGCCAGGCTGACGCGCGTGCGCAGCCCCTCGCGGATGAGGTAGTGGTGCAGCGCGCTCACCGCGAGCAGCGCCGGGACCGCCGCGAACTCGCGGCTGATGCCGCGGTCGCTCAGGATGAGGATGTTGACTTCCTCGTCCTCGATGAGGCGCCGGGCCGCCAGGCAGAGCTCCTCCACCGATTTCGTGAGTCCCTTCTCGCCGCGTGTCGCGCGGAAGAGGATCGACAGCGTGGCGACCTTCAGCCCGGGCAGCGACAGCCGCCGCACCTTGGCGAACTCCTCGTTGGTGAGGATGGGGCCGTTGAGCTCGAGCCGCCGGCAGTCCGCGGGCTGGGGCCGCAGCAGGTTGCCTTCGGCGCCCAGCCACACCTCGGATGCCGTGATGAGCTCCTCGCGGATGCAGTCGATCGGCGGGTTGGTCACCTGCGCGAAGAGCTGCTTGAAGTAGTCGTAGAGGAGCCGCGGCCGGGCCGACAGCGCCGCGAGCGGCGTGTCGTTGCCCATGGAGCCCACCGCCTCGACGCCG
>DAHUXV010000232.1 GCA_027306985.1 Gammaproteobacteria bacterium
TGAACCCGCCCTGCTCGTCCACCAGCTTGTCGACCCCGCCGATGTAAGCCTCGGGCTGCTGCATCGCCGGCATGTTGAGAAAGACGAGGCACTGGCGCAGGTGATGGTTGGCGCCGAAGGCGCCCTGCGCGCCCGGCGAGCAGCTGACGACGGCGCAGGGCTTGCCGCTCCAGGCGCTGTGCCCGTAGGGGCGCGAGCCGACGTCGATGGCGTTCTTGAGGACACCCGGAATGGAGCGGTTGTATTCCGGTGTCACGAAGAGCACCGCATCCGCGCGGCGCACCCGCTCGCGAAATTCCCGCCACGGCGCGGGCGGGTCGGCATCCTCATCCTGGTTGTAGAGCGGCAGGCCGCCGATCGGAGCCAGCTCCAGCTTCAGGGCGCCCGGCGCCACCGATGCAAGGGCGAGGGCGAGCCGGCGGGAGAAGGACTGCCGCCTGAGGCTGCCCACGATTGCGACCACGTCGATGGCGTCACTCATATGCGATCTCCGATACGTCCGCAGCCGCGCCCGGTGTGCGCCGGTCGGAGACTCGCCGGAAACGGCGGCCGAATCAAGAGCGAAGCCTTCGCCCCCGTCCTCGGGCATCAGCCTTGCGATAGTGGCTCGCAGGCCCAGCAGCCGGTGGATTCTCCATGTCAGCCATCAGACTCATCGCCCGGGGCAGCTGCCTCATCAGCCTGGCCGTTCTCCTCGCCGGCTGCGTCATCGCGCCGCGCGACGGCTACTACGACCGCGACCACCACCGGTACTACCAGGACCATCGGTGGCACCCGTGCCGCGGCCGCGATGACCGGGACGAGCGCGACGATCCGCACTGCCGGTGAGTCGTCCGCGGGCCGGTCAGTGCCTTCCGGAGTGGCCGAACCCGCCCGCGCCCCGGGCGCTGTCCTCGAAGGACTCGACCACCTCGAGCGCCACCTGCACCACGGGCACCACCACGAGCTGCGCGATACGCTCGCCCGGGCGGATGGTGAAAGGCTCGCGCCCCCGGTTCCAGCAGGACACCATGAGCTGCCCCTGGTAATCGGAGTCGATGAGCCCCACGAGGTTGCCCAACACGATGCCGTGCTTGTGACCGAGGCCCGAGCGCGGCAGGATCATCGCGGCGAGCGCGGGATCCTCAAGGTGGATGGCCATCCCGGTCGGGATGAGCTCCGCGCGGCCGGGCTCGAGCGCGAGCGGCGCATCGAGACAGGCGCGCAGATCCAGCCCCGCGGAGCCTGAAGTCGCATACGCCGGCAACGGAAACTCCGTGCCGATGCGCCGATCGAGAATCCTGACCTTGAGCGGCCGCGGCGCGGCGCTCACGCCTGGGCCTGCGCGTCGTCGCGGGCGCCGACGAGCGAGGCGGCGTAGGACTCCCCGATCAGACGGACGAGCTCACGGGCCAGCGAGACCTTCGAGCCCTGCCCGAGGTCGCGGCGGGCGTTGCGCCAGAGGACGATGAGGTGGTTGTCCTCGCATTCGAACACCTTGTCGTCGCCGACTTCGTTGGCCGCGATCATGTCGAGGTTCTTCTTCAGGAGCTTCGCGCGCGCATTCTGCTCGACGTTTTCCGTCTCCGCGGCGAAGCCCACCACGAACGGCCGGCGCGCTCGCGCGGCCACGGTCGCCAGCACATCCGGCGTGCGCTCCATGTTCAGATCGAGCGTGTTGGCCGTCTTCTTGATCTTCTGGCCGTGGGGGCTGGCGGGACGGTAGTCGGCGACCGCGGCCGTGGAGATGAAGATGTCCGCGGTTTCGACTTCCCGCAGCACCGCGGCCAGCATGCTCTCGGCGGTTTCCACGTCCACCCGCCGCACGCCCGAGGGCGTCGGCACGCTGACCGGTCCGGCGACCAGGACGACCTCCGCCCCCGCCTCGCGCGCCGCCTGGGCGACGGCGAAGCCCATCTTGCCGGAGGAGCGGTTGCTGATGAAGCGGACCGGATCGATGCGCTCGCGCGTCGGGCCCGCCGTGATCAACACCCGCCGGCCCTGAAGCGGCCCGCTG
>DAHUXV010000233.1 GCA_027306985.1 Gammaproteobacteria bacterium
CCCAACATCTACTCCGCCGGCGTGTGCGTGGCGATCCCCCCGGTCGAGGCGACGCCCGTGCCGACGGGAGCGCCGAAGACCGGCTACATGATCGAGTCGATGGTCAGCGCGATCGCGGAGAACATCGCCGCCGAGCTCGCCGGCAAGCCGGCGGCCGCCGAGGCGACCTGGAACGCGATCTGCCTGGCCGACTTCGGCGACACCGGCGCGGCCTTCGTCGCGCTGCCCGAGATCCCGCCCCGAAACGTCACCTGGGCGAGCAAGGGCAGGTGGGTTCATCTCGCCAAGGTCGCCTTCGAGAAATACTTCCTGCGCAAGGTGCGCACCGGCTCGGTGACGCCGGTGTACGAGCGGTACGTGCTCAAGGCGCTCGGCATCGCATCGCTGAAGCGGACAGGATCGTGAGAGTGAGCCCGCCGTTGCGCCGCACCGCCGCCTGCCTCCTGGCGGCCGCAGCGCTCGCCGCCCGCGGCGCCGCCGCGGAGACCCTGCAGCAGGCCTGGCAGATGGCGATCGCCAACAATCAGACGCTCGCCGCGGCCGCCGCGGACGTCAGGGGCGCCCGGGCGAGCTTGCGCGCGGCGCGGGATGCCCGCTGGCCGACTGTCGACACCAGCGTCGGCTACACGCGCCTGAATGCGTCCCCGCAGCTCGATGTGGTCACACCGGGCTTCACGTTCCGCTCCGGGCCGATCTTCAAGGACGACCAGTACGTCAGCGGGACGGTGCAGGTGAAGGTGCCGCTGTACGCCGGAGGGAAGATCACCGCCGGCATGCATGCCGCAAGTCAGGCACTGACCGGCGCCTCGGCGCAGGAGCAGGCCACGCTGTCGGATCTGAAGCTGGCCGTGGCGCAGGCCTACGTGGGCGTGCTGCGCGCGCGCAGCGGACTCGCCGCGGCGAACGCCAGCGTCAAGAGCCTGAGGGCGCACGTGAGCGACGTCAGGAACATGTTCCAACGGCAGATGGTGGCCAAGAGCGACGTGTTGGCCGCCGAGGTCGCTCTCGCCAATGCGGAGGAGACGCAGGTCAGCGCCGAGAACGCCGCGCAGGACGCGGTCGCCGGTTACAACCGCCTGCTCGGCGAGCCGCTCGGGCGCTCGCCGAGCCTCGACCCGCGGTTGACGGTCGATCCCACGCTGCTCGGGGAGCCGCTGAGCGCGCTCGTGCGGCAGGCGCTCGCCTCGCGCAGCGAGCTCAAGGGCCTCGCCGCGCAATCGAGCGCCCTCGCCGCCCGGGCCCGCGCGGTCACGGCCAACCGGCTGCCGCACCTCGCCCTGACCGGCGGCTACACCCATTTCGACAACCAGATCCTCGACCGGCAGAATTTCTCGATGGTGGGCGTCGGCTTCACCTGGAACCTGTTCGACGGCGGGGTCGCGCGCAACGAGGCCGAGGCGTTGCGCAGCGAGAGCCATGCGGCCGGGCGCCGCCTCGACGATCTGCGCTCGCAGATCGAGCTTCAGGTCCGCCAGGACTGGCTCGCCGTCAGGGCGGCGCGGGCCCGGGTGGCCGCCTCGCGCCAGGCCACGGCGCAGGCGGCGGAGAACCTGCGCATCTCGCGCGAGCTGTACGGCGTCGGCCTGGCCTCGAACACCCAGGTTCTCGAAGCTGTGACGCTCGACGTCCAGGCGACCAACAATCACGACAACGCCGTGCTGGACGAGGGGCTGGCCGGGATCGAGCTCGCCTACGCGGTGGGAGCGCTGTAGACCGCCCGCCGCCGCGGCAAGGGGAAGTGCCCGGATCCGGCGCTTCTATAATATGGGGCATGGACGCGTGCGACTCCGATCTTCTGCCCCTGCTCCCGCATCCGCAGATGCCGGGCGGGGCGGTGCGGCGGGTGGCTGCCCGGGCCTGGCTGGCAGCGCCGCAGTCGCTGCGGCTGCGGTATCTGCTCGAGGCCGACCCGCGGCGGATTCGGATTCCAGCGGCGGTGCCTGGGGGGGGCAGGGCCGACAGGCTGTGGACGCATACCTGCTTCGAGGCGTTCGTCGGAGTCGACGGCTCTGCGGGCTATCTGGAGCTCAATTTCTCGCCCTCCGGCCAGTGGGCGGCGTACCGGTTCGAGTCGTACCGCGAGGGCACGGCGCCCGCCGCGCTGGAGGAGCCGCCGGCGATGGCCATAATGCCCGGCAAGAAGGGGCTCGAACTGCGGGCTGAGGTCCGGCTGAGGGGGGCGCTGCCCGGCCGGGAGCGGTCCACGGCGGGCGTAGTAGCCGGAAGAGGCGGCATGCGGATCGCTCTCAGCACGGTAGTGGAGGACGAGGAGGGCAGGCTGTCATACTGGGCGTTGCGCCACCCGCCCGGGCGGCCGGATTTCCACCACCCCGACAGCTTTTCGCTCGCGCTCGCGTTTTCCCCGGATCCCCATTCATGAAGTTCGGCATCGATCGTCTGCTCGAGGAGCCGCAGCTGCGCAAGCCGCTCGCCGGCAGGCGCGTGGCGCTGCTCGCCCACCCCGCCTCCGTGACGCGCAACCTGGTCCATTCGCTCGATGCGCTGGCGGGGCTCGGCGATGTCGAGCTCACGGCCGCCTTCGGGCCGCAGCATGGGCTGCGCGGGGACAAGCAGGACAACATGGTGGAGTCCGCCGACTTCACCGATCCGGTGCACGGGATCCCGGTCTTCAGCCTCTATGGTGAGGTGCGGCGCCCGACCGAGCGCATGATGGACAGCTTCGATGTCCTGCTGGTCGATCTGCAGGATGTCGGCTGCCGTGTCTATACGTTCGTCGCCACGCTGCGCTACGTTCTCGAGGAGGCGGCGAAGCGGCGCAAGACCGTGTGGGTGCTCGACCGCCCCAATCCCATCGGCCGGCCGGTGGAGGGCTTGTCGCTCCTCCCGGGCTGCGAGAGCTTCGTCGGCCCGGGGCCGATGCCGATGCGGCACGGGCTGACCCTGGGTGAGCTGGCGCGGTGGTTCATCGCGACCCTGAAGCTCGACGTCGATTGCCAGGTCGTCGCGCTCGAGGGCTGGGAGCCCAACGCGGCGCCGGGCTACGGCTGGCCTCTCGGCCGGCGCACCTGGGTGAATCCGAGCCCCAACGCGCCGACGTTGTGGATGGCGCGCTCTTATCCGGGCACCGTGATGTTGGAGGGAACGACGCTCTCGGAGGGCCGCGGGACCACACGCCCGCTCGAGCTCTTCGGCGCGCCCGATCTCGACGTGCGCGCGCTGCTCGCAACCATGCGCGAGCTGGCGCCGGGCTGGATGCGCGGCTGCCGCGCGCGGCCCTGCTGGTTCGAGCCCACCTTCCACAAGCACTCCGGCAGGCTGTGCGCCGGCGTGCAACTGCACGTGGAGGACGCGATCTACTACGAGCACGAGGCGTTCCGTCCCTGGCGGATCCTGGCGCTCGCCTTCAAGGCGCTGCGGCGACTCGCCCCCGACTATCCGCTGTGGCGGGACTTCCCGTACGAGTACGAGCGCGAGCGGCTCGCGATCGATGTGATCAACGGCGGCGAGCTGCTGCGGCGCTGGGTCGACGATCCGGCGGCCACGGCCGGTGATCTCGATGCGGCGGCGGCGGGGGACGAGGCCGCGTGGAGCGCCGAGCGGCAGTCTTATCTTCTGTATTGACACCCATGGAACCGGCCCGCGACATCACAGGCTACCGCAAGCATTGGGCCGCGCGCTTCGGCACGGCGCCTTTCCTGCCCATGTCCCGTGCCGAGATGGACGAGCTCGGCTGGGACAGCTGCGACATCATCATCGTGACCGGCGATGCCTACGTCGATCATCCGAGCTTCGGCATGGCCGTCGTCGGGCGTGTCCTCGAGGCTCAGGGCTTTCGCGTCGGGATGATCGCGCAGCCCGACTGGCAGAGCCCCGAGGCGTTCGCGGCGCTCGGCCGGCCGAATCTCTTCTTCGGCGTCACCGCGGGCAACATGGACTCCATGGTCAACCGCTACACGGCCGACCGGCGGCTGCGCAGCGACGACGCCTACACGCCGGGAGGCATCGGCGGCAAGCGGCCCGACCGCTCGGTG
>DAHUXV010000039.1 GCA_027306985.1 Gammaproteobacteria bacterium
GTACATCGGCAACCTGCGCCGGTATCGCGCCATTGCCATCGACGTCGGCGATCAGGACCCGCTGCGGTTCGATGCCCGCAAGCTGCACGAGATTCTCGACAGCTATGGAATCCGCAACCGCTTCACGATGTACCACGGCACGCACACGAGCGCCGTCGCATATCGCTTCCAGGACCACGTCCTGCCGTTCTTCAGCCGACACTTGTGCTTCGAGCACTGCCGCTGGCGCGGCCTGCCGCCCACGCCGCGAGCGGCTCGCCTGCGCCCGCGCTAGGCCAGCGCCCGCCGATACACCGCCTCCAGGCGCGCGGCGGCCACCGACCAGTCGAGGAACTGCTCGGCCCGCTGCCTGCCGAGCCGGCCGAACCGCTCGCGTGTTGCGGAGTCGAGCTGCAGCCGGCGCAGCGCACCGGCAAGACCCGCGGCATCGCCGCGCTCCACGAGGAGTCCGGTCACCTCGTGCTGCACGAGCTCGGGGATGCCGCCGGCCTTGCTCGCGACGCAAGGCAGTCCGCATGCCATGCCTTCGGCGACCGGCAGACCGAAAGGCTCCGCGCAGACGGAGGGAATCACCAGCACGTCGGCGCGCTGGTAGACATCGATCAGGGCAGCGCGCGACAAGAGGCCGAGGAATCGTACACGGCTCGCGGTGCCGTCCACGAAGAGCGACTCGATGGCGCGCCGGTAGCTGGAGCGCGCGCGCAGGAGCTGCCGGTCGAGTGCGCTCCAGATGCCGCTGCCGTAGAAACGCGTGAGCGCGGCAACGTGCGGGTCCCCGGCGAGGAGCCGCATCTGGCTGAGCGGCAGCAGCCCCACCGGTCCGGCGATCTCGAGCTCGACGCGCTCGCCGGCGCCCAACAGCTCGCGGAAAGCCTCCGCCAGCGTGTGCACGCCCTTCTCGGGCGAGACGCGCCCCACATACAGTATGCGCAAAGGACGCCGGGCCGCCGAAGCGTCCCGTCGCCCGGGCCGGAACGTCGCGGCATCGACTCCATTGCCGATGGTATGCACACGCCCTGCCGCCGAAGGCTGGCGCGCCTCGAAGCCGCGGGTCAGGAAATCGCTCGACGTCACCACCGCGGTGACCTCGCGCAGGCGCGCACGCACGAGCTCCGCGGGCAGCAGCGACTGCAGCTCGTCGTGCACGTGCATGATGAGCCGCGCGCGCGGTACGGCGGCCCGAAACAACGGCAGAAAGTGCGAATTGCCCTGCACGTGGACGATGTCGGGCCGGTATCGCCTCAGGGCTCGCGCCACGGCGAGCCCGTACTCGCGAAAATACGCGCCCGATGCGAAGTAAGGCAGACGCATGCCCAGCATGCCGGTGCCGAGATCGAGTGTCTTGTGCAGCGAGCGCCACGCCGGGACGCGGTGGATGCCGAGCCGTGAGCCGTAGGATTCCTCCACGGACTGTCCGGGCGCCCGCGGCGCGAACACCATCGTCTCGTTCCCGCTCGCAATGCGGGTGGCGAGCTCCCAGAGAACCGTGGTGACCGAGCCGTGCTGCGACTCGGCCGCAACCACCGGATCACGAGGCTGACTGATGAAGGCGATTCTGGCCATGTCCGAAGAGGGCCGGCGCGCGGCCCCGCAGCATCCGATTCAGCGCCGCCGCGATCGGTGCGGGCAGGAGCTCGTGGCGCTTGCCATCGATGAGTGTCAGGCCGCCGGCGGCGCTCAGGGTATGAAGACCGTCGGGACACGGTCCGGCGGGGTCCGGCCGCAGGTGCGCCGCGACTTCCTCCTCGAATTCCTCGGGCGTCAGTCGGATCACGCGGTTGATCGTCAGCGCGCCGCCGTAGACTCGCGAGCAGTCCTGAGCGGGCCGGTACAGCGTGCCGTCGTCGGCCACGAACGGGCTGCCCGCCGGCCGCGACGAGCGCATGTCGCACTTGACGGGATTCAGCGCATGGGGCGTCCAGGGACCGCGCAGATCGGCGGAGTGGAAGACGAGGAGCTTCGCTTCGTCCTGGTCCGCGTGGTCGCAGGTGAACATCCACCAGCGCCCCCGGTGGCGGATCACGCTGGTGTCGGCGCCGGCGAACCCCTCGAGCAGTACGCGGTCCGGCGCCCACCGGCCCGGAAACTCCACCGCGCGAAAGAGCTGCACGCGCCGCTGCGCGGCGCTCTCTGGAATGCAATAGATCTCGCCCTCGTGCTCGATGATGTAGGGATAGGAAAGATGGGTGTCGAAGCTCAGCGAAGTCGGCGTGACCGCGAGCGTCCCGTCCTGGCGGCGCTCGATCGCGGTGATGCGCCCGCGCCGCTCCCGCCACGGGTAGCCCTCCGCCAGCACGGTCAGACTGCCGTTGGGACCCTGGCGGCCGAAGGGGTCGGCGATGAAGCCGTCGAACGGCACATCGAGCCAGCGGATCGCCGCGGGGTTGAAGGCTTCGATGACCCGGCCAATCGGCTGCTCGATCACTCCGATCCGCCAGCGCTCGCGCGTCAGGTCGTGTTTGATCCGCCGCGCGACATTGCGTGCGAGCGCCGCGGGAAGCCGCGCGCCGAGTGCGATCCGCTCGATGCGGCTGCGCGCGGGCAGCTCGATTTCGGTGCCCGCGGGCGCGGCGCCGTCGCGCGCGAGCCGCGCCAGCATCTGCGCGGGCCAGCGGCTCGCCGCCTCGAGCAGTCGCCGGCGCGTGCGCGCGGGAGAATGGGTGACCGTCTTGACCGAGCCTTCGCGCAGAATCATCGCCCTGCCCCCTGGAAGGAGCCGGGCGAGCCGGACGAAGGCCGCACGGCGGCCGCTCAGGATATCCGGCAGCCCGGGAGCGGTGCGTTCCGGTGTCTCGCCATAGAGAAAGGTCCAATAGCCGAAGCGCGGGCCGGCAAGGTGCTGCGGCGCGGCCGGACGGCAAGTCAGATCCAGGATCAGATCGAGGTCCCGCCCCGAGCCGCTCTCCTCGAGGCGGCGGATCTCGACACCCAGCGCGCGCAGCGCATTCACGCAGCCCACGTCCGAATCGGCGCCGGCCAGGCGCACGGCGACCGCCAGCGGCTTATCCGGATGCATCGTTTGAGCCCGAATTCATCTGGTGAGTTGCGACTCCCGGGCGGCGTTCCCCTCGACAGCCTCTTTCATGTCACGGTGTTCACATTTGGCGGCTGGACGGGGCTCGGGTCCAGCTCAGCAGGAAACGGGCCCGGCAGTCCCGGGCCTTCGCCTTCAGCCTGGCAGGGACACGGCCCCGCCGAGCCGGCGATAGCCGCCGGGACGAAAGAACACAACTCCGAAGATGAGCCCGCCGATGCCGACGACGCGGGTCGTCGTGTCGAACGTCGAGATCGCATAGATGCCGAGGGTGATCAGCGCGACTGCGCTCAACGCCGGCGCCACCGCGTATTGCAGGAAGGTCGCGGGCGAGGCGCGATAGCTGTCCCGATACAGCCACGCGCAGACGAGTCCCGCGACCCCGTAATAGTAGGAAACCTGGACCGCGATCGCGTTGACCGAATCGGCAAGGATCGAGGCGATCGACGGCATGAAGCTCGAGGCGAAGATCGCCAGCAGGCCGACCGCGAGCAGCAGGTACATCGTGCGGACCGGCGTCACGGTGCGCGCGTGCACCTCGCCGAACCAGCCGGGCAGCGCGCTGTCCCGGCCCATCGCGAACAGGGTCCGCGAGAACTGCAGCATCGTCGTCTCCAGGGTCGCGATGCTGGAGAGGATGAGCGCGAGCGAGGCGGCGTAGCCGCCGATCCTGCCGAGGCCGGCGGCGAGCGCGACGTGGTAGATCAGATTGTCGGAAAATCCCGCGGCGTCGCGCAGCGGGAAGAGCATCAGCGTCGCCGCCGTGAACGCGGCGAAGCATGCGATCGTGACGAACACGCTGAGGAAGCCGCCATTGCCGGCGGCGTTCGGCAGGTCGTTGCGCGTCTCCTCGGCAAGGTTGGCGGTGACGTCCCATCCCCAATAGAGGAACACCACGATGAGCGCGGAGGCGGCGAAACTGCCGCGCGAGTAGTGCAGCCCGAACCAGGCCCAGGAGAAGGAATGCGCCGCGTGTCCGCCCGCCGTGCGCACGAACGCGGCGGCCGAGATCGCGAAGAGGATCAGCAGCTCGATCGAGCTCATCACGACCTGCACCTTGCTCGTGATCTCGATGCCGGCGATCAGGACCAGTCCGATGCCGATGAACCAGACGGCGCCGATCCCCGTCGTGAGCAGCACGTGGCTGGCGAGAGAGGGGTCGATGAGATCGAGAGTGGCGGTGCCGAGCGGCACGCTGCCGGTGACCATGAACACCATCGAGGCGATGAGCAGCGCCCAGCCGGAGAAATACCCGAAGAGTCTGCCGAAGCCGATCTTGGCCCATTCGTAGGCGGCGCCGGCATTCGCGAACTTGCGGTTGAGGCCCTTGTAGGCGAGCGCGATACCGAGCATCGGCAGCGCGAAGATCAACACGGCGTTCGGCGCGACGAGGCCGGCCGTCGTCAGCAGGCCCGAGATCGCGACCGCGATCGAGAAGCCGGGCGCACTGCCGGCCACACCCATGATGATCGACTCGAAGAACGAGAGTGAGTCGGCTTTCAGCTTGTCGCTCATGTTCGGGAACCCGCGCGAGGATCGTCGGGCGGGAGGCGG
>DAHUXV010000239.1 GCA_027306985.1 Gammaproteobacteria bacterium
TCGCGGTGATCGGCGGCCTGATCGCCTCGACCGGCCTGACACTGGTCGTCGTGCCCGCGGCGTTCACCGTGGTCGACGACATCGAGCGCTGGATCGGCCCGAAGCTGAGCCGGGCGCTGATTGCGGAGCCGGACGCGGCGCTGCCTCCGGAGCACCAGCCCGCGGCCTGAGCGGCGGCGGCCGCCCGACACCGGAATGTGCCACAATCACTTTCCGGATTGCCGCGAGCGAGTGCGATGACCCCCAGCAAACCTGCGCCAACACAGGACTCCCCGCTTCTCACCCGCATCAACGAGCTGGCCGCCGACATGCGCGAGGTGCGCCGCGATCTGCACCGGCATCCGGAGCTCGCCTACGGCGAGAAGCGGACCGCGGCGGTGGTCGCGAAGCTGCTGCGGGAATGGGGCATCGAGGTGCACGAGGGCATCGGCAAGACCGGCGTGGTCGGTGTCATCGCGGCCGGCCGCGCGGACAGGGCGATCGGGCTGCGCGCGGACATGGATGCGCTGCCCATCCAGGAGACCTCCGGCGCAGCGTATGCCAGCGTCAATGCGGGCGTCGCGCACAGCTGCGGACACGATGGGCACACCGCGATGTTGCTTTGCGCCGCGCGCTATCTCGCCGAGACGCGGCGTTTCGACGGCCGCGTGCACCTGCTCTTCCAGCCGGCGGAGGAAGGACTGGCCGGCGCCAAGGCGATGATCGAGGATGGCCTCTTCGAGAGGTTCCCCTGCGCCGAGGTCTACGCCCTGCACAACTGGCCGACGCTGCCGGCCGGCACCGTCGCCACCCGCGCGGGCCCCATCATGGGCGCCTCCGATCGCTTCAAGATCACCCTGCGCGGGGCCGGCGGCCACGCCGCGCTGCCGCATCTCGCCACTGACACGGTGCTCTGCGCTGCGCAGATCGTGACCGGCGCCCACACGCTCATCGCGCGCCGCATCGACCCCACAGCGACCGCGGTGCTGTCCATCACGCGCATCCAGGGCGGAACCTCGTTCAACGCGCTGCCGGGAGAGGTGGAGCTCGCCGGCACCGTGCGCACCTTCGATCCGGCGGTGCAGGACAAGCTCGAAGCGACACTGCGCGAATGGGTGGAGCTCACCGCCCGGGCGGCCGGATGCACCGCCTCCGTGGAGTACGCGCGCATCTATCCTGCAACGGTCAACGACCCGGCCTGCGCGCAGCACGCGCTCGATGCGGCGGCCGCGCTCTTCGGACAGGGGTTGCGCGCGGAATCGCCGGCACCGACCGGGGAGGACTTCGCCTTCATGCTGCAGCAGGTGCCGGGCGCCTACATCTGGCTCGGCAGCCGCAAGGGGGCCGCCAGCCCCTCGCTCCATCACCCCTCCTTCGACTTCAACGACGAAGCGCTGCCGGCGGGCGCCGCACTGTTGGCAAGCTTGGCCGAGCGGCGACTGGCGGCCTGAGGGCCGCGGGCGCCCGCGGCCGCCTGCTGCAGCGCCGGCACAGGGCGCGCTTCGCCTTGACCGCACGGCGGCCTCGCCTTCTCGCGCCGGGGTAATGGGCGCCCCGTGCGGGTAATATGTTCACGGAACCTGAGGCGCCGGCCGGTGGTCAACCCGGCTCCGGGCGAAGCTGGATCGGAGCTGCGATCCGGCGGCCGCGCGGCGACCCGCGCAGCCTGCCGGTGCGGCATGCCGCTCGCTCCCCCCAACCCAAGTGAGGCACCCGACGATGACTGCTGGCCTGAGCCCCCTTGCCGCGAACACCCCCCGCGCGGGCAGCGCCGCCCAC
>DAHUXV010000041.1 GCA_027306985.1 Gammaproteobacteria bacterium
CTGATCATGGTCCTGCTGTTCGGCTTGATGCTGAACAACAAGGAAGTGCTCGAGCGCGCGCCGCCGCTGCGGGGCGTGGCGGAGAAGATTTCCCCGGCCACGGTCGGGGAATTCAAGGTGCTCGTGCAGGAGCTGACCTTCGCCGTTCGCGGCTTCTTTTTCTTCCTGCTCGGCTATTCCACCAACCTGTCCGATTTCGCCGTGTTGCGCTCGTGGGCCGCCTGCGCGGTGGTTCTGATCATCGTATACGGCGTGCGGCAGGTGCTGCTGCGTACGCTGGAGCCGCAGCTCGCCGCATCCCTCGCCTGGATCGCGCCGCGCGGACTGCTCACGGTGCTCCTCTACCTGGAGGCCGTGCACAAGGTGCCGCTGCCGCGCTATCTCGACGGGACGGTGCGCCTGGTGGTGATCCTCTCGGCCGTCTTCGTGGCGCTGTCGCGCCGGGCCGGCAGCCGGGACATCGCGGCCGAGCCCGCCGCCTGATCGCCCCGGCGGAGCCGTCCCGCAGCCGCGCTTCCCCCCCCCCCGCCTGTCGTCCACTGGAGTCGCGGTGCCGCCGTCCGGACTTGCGCTGATTCTTCCGTGGGAGTTCTCCCCCACCGTGCTCGTGACGGTGGCGCTCGCCGTCGCCCTCTACAGCCGCGGCGCGGCGCGAATGTCGGCGCCGGTCTCTCGCTCCCGGGCCGCCGCGTTCTACCTCGGGCTCTTTCTCATCTATTGCGCGCTGCAGACGAGCTGGGACTACTACGCCAGCCACATGTTCTTCGTTCACAGGCTGCAGCACCTCGTGCTTCATGACATCGGTCCGGCGCTGCTCGCCGGCTCGGCGCCCGGCGCGGCGCTCGCCAAGGGACTGCCCGCATGGCTGGCCGAGCGTGCGGCGGCGGCGAGGGTACGGCTCCGCGTGGTGGAGCGCATCGTCTTCGATCCCTGGACGGCTACCGCCCTCTACATCGCCAGCCTGATCGTCTGGGTGTGGCCGTCCGTTCACTTCTACGTCATGCTGAGCAACGGGCTCTACAGGCTCATGAACTGGAGCGTGGTGCTCGGGGATCTGCCGTTCTGGTGGCTCATCCTCGATCCGAGACCCTATCCGCTTGCGCGCGTCAGGGACGGTTACCGCCTCCTCATGCTGTTCCTGGTGATGCTGCCCATGATGCTGGCGGGAGCGATACTCAGTCTCTCGCGACATTCCTGGTATCCCGTATACGGCATTTGCGGGCGCTTCGCGGCCGTATCCCCATTGACCGATCAGCACCTGGGCGGGCTCATCATGTGGATCCCGGGCAACGCGCTCCTCATCGTCGCCGCGCTCATCGTGCTGCGCCGGGTTCTCCACCCGGAGTACGCCTCACGGGCCACCACGGTACCGTACTGATCCCGCCTCCAGCGCTCGCGAGGC
The DNA here is from genome assembly GCA_027306985.1 of Gammaproteobacteria bacterium. Lineage (GTDB taxonomy): Bacteria > Pseudomonadota > Gammaproteobacteria > Steroidobacterales > Steroidobacteraceae > 13-2-20CM-66-19. The sequence goes on from DAHUXV010000041.1 coordinate 1,403, forward strand.
CGCTATTGCTGCGAGCGCACGCGGCGCGGCGCGCTCATCCCGGATCCCGCGCCGCCCGCACGATCTCATCGCGCAGCCGGGCCGAGCTTGCCGCGACGATCGACGTGCGCTGCAGAAGCCGGCCGCTCCTCCCCTTAAGGTCGCTCATGACCCCGCCCGCCTCCGTCACGCATGGCACCAGTGCCGCGATGTCCCAGGGCTTCATGAAGGGATCCACCGCCGCATCCAGCACTCCGCGACACAACAGCGCGTACTGCACACAGTCGCCGGCCATGCGCAGCCGCCCCACCGCCCGAGCCAGCCGCGCCGCTTCGCAAGCACCGGGCCTCGTGTGCCAATCCTTCTCCTTGACGCTCGTCATTCCGACCTTCGCCTGCGACAGCGGGCGCGACGCGGCCACCCGCACCCGCCGCGGGCTGCCCCCGGCGCGCAGCATCCAACAGCCGCGCCCCGTCGCCGCATAGGTCGTCTCCCCCAGCCCCGGCAGGTGGATGCAACCCAGCACCGGCACGCCGTCCATCAACAGTGCGATCAGGGTGCCGAACATCGGCATCCCCAGGACATAGGATGCGGTGCCATCGATGGGGTCGAGCAGCCAGCAGCGTCCGCGATCGCTCAGCGCCCCACCATACTCCTCCCCGTGAATCGCATCGCGCGGCCAGACCGTTGCAAGACAGGCCCGCAGGATGCGCTCGGCACCTTTGTCGGCGCGGGTCACCTCGCTGCCATCCGCCTTGCGGCTGGCGCGCACCCGATGCAGGCCGCGCAGGATGACCTCGTCTGACGCTCGCAGCGCCGCGAGCAAAACGGCCAAGGTGGCGCGGAACTCGGCGCGGTCGAGCCGCGGCGGGACGGATCGCGATGACATGGGAAACTCCCGGCGTGGTTTTGGCAAGTGCACGACCTTCATGCTAACTTAAACGGCAGCCTGTCCGCTGCGAGTTCCAGGAGGTCCACATGCCCACGTTGCGCCGGGTGGTCTCACGCGCCCCGCAGCCGGCCATCTCCCTGGCCTGCGCCGTGCTGATCGGCTGCGCACCGGTAACGCCACTGCTGAACCAACCATTGGCGTGGACGCCCACCAAGGCGCTTGATCTCGGCGTTACGCAAAGCCATGGCACGCCGGCAACGGTCAGGTTCCAATCGTTCACCGACACGGCCTCCGATCCCGCGCTGGTCGGCGAGAACCTCGAGCAGGCGACCGCCAGGCCGGTGACCACCGCCGATCCGGTCGGACCCTTCGTCACCGGGCATCTGCAGAAGCTGTTCGCGCAAGCGGGATACACTTCCGGCGGCGCGAGCGCCGAACGGGTGATCTCGGGCGAGGTGAAGGAGTTCTTCGTCAGGGAGCGGAACACCTATCGCGGCGCCGTGGTGCTCGCGGTAACCGTGGCGGATCGCGGCGGCAAGGTGCTCTGGCGCGGCACCGCGTGGGGCACGAACGAGACCTTCGGCCGGTCCTACCACCTCGACAACTACCAACAGGTGCTGTCGGACTCGCTGGTCGACGCCGCGAACAATCTGCTGAAGAATACCGCGCTGCGCCGCGCCCTCACGCTGCGCGACTGAGCCCGCCGGAGGATGGCGCTGCCCGCAGCGTCGCCCGGAACGCCCTTTGCTTGAGCCTCGGTCGCACGGACCACAGGAGTGCATACATGCGCAAACCGAGCTCATCCTCCAAGAGCGTGATCGCCGCTCCTCTCGCCGCGGCCTTCGGCCTGACGGCGGGACCGGCCCTGGCGCAGGCGATGTCCCATGACAATCAGAGCAATACCCCGGCGAGCCGGCGGCCTGCGAGCAGGAAGAGCGCGACCGCGAAGCTCAACCGCACGACGCAGCGGATGAAGCAGGCGCAAGGCAAGGAGCTACGCGTCGCGAGCGCGCAGCGCAGCGTCAGGAAGGGGGAGCGCAAGACACGAAGCGGCCTGCATTCGCGCAGGGCCGCCCCTGCGAACACGACGCCGCCACGGCAGTGATGCGACGGCGTGGCGTCCGACCCGGCCGGGCGCGGGCCGTCGCGCCTTCTAGAGTGGAGCCCGGAGTATCAGGCGCTGCGCAACTCCTTCGGATCGATCGGCAGCCTGCGAATGCGCCTGCCCGTCGCGGCGAAGAGCGCGTTGCACAGCGCCGGCAGGACCGGCGGCAGCGCCGGCTCGCCGAGCCCCGTGGGCGGGTTGTCGGTGAGGCGGAAGTGCACCTCGACCGGCGGCGCCTCGCGCATGCGCAGCAGGCCGTAGGTGTTGAAATTCTCCTGGACGACCCTGCCGCCCTCGATCGTGATGGCCTGATGGAGCGCGGCGCCGAGGCCATCGAGAATCCCGCCCTGCGCCTGGTTGTACGCGCCCGCGGGGTTGATGATCTGCCGGCCGACATCGCCGGCCGCCCAGACCTTGTGCACCCGGGGAATGCCGTCCGGCGCCACGCTCGCCTTGACGACCTCGGCGAAGTAGCCGTAATGGCTGTAGTAGAAGGCGAGGCCCAGGCCGGTGCCGCGCGGCAGCTCCTGGCGCCGCCGCCAGCCTGATTTCTCGGCGACCAGCTCCAGAACCCCGCGCACCCGCCCGGTATCGAAGGGCGGATGCGGACGCCCCATCGGCGCGGTGGTGGGCATCACGCGAGCGGGACCGTACAGGTCGAGCCGGAAATCGAGCGGGTCGCGGCCTGCGGCATGTGCCAGCTCATCGACGAACGATTCGAAAGCGAATGCGAGCGCGTTGCCGCCCGGATTGCGCAGCGGTCCGGTCGGTACGCGCAGCTCGATGAGCGATTGCCCGTACTCCAGATCCGGGACGAATCCGGCCGGAAAATGGCTGCGGGGAAGATCGGCCGAGGAGGCGACTTTGCCGCCCTGTCCGAAGCTCACGAAGTGATCGCGGAAGGCGCCGAGCCGGCCCGCGGCCGTGAGTCCCGCCCTGAAGTAGTGAAAGCCCGCGGGGCGATACGCGTCGTGCTGGATGTCCTGGCGGCGGTTCCACAGCAGCTTCACCGGGCAGCCGGCCCTCTTCGAGATCATGGCGGCCTCGACCATGTAATCGTTCGACAGCCGCCGCCCGAATCCGCCGCCCACCCGTGTCATGTGCACGGCCACCCTGCCCTCGTCCACGCCGAGGGCGGCCGCCACCAGCTTGCGTCCCGGCGCGGGATTTTGCGTCGGGGCCCAGATCTCGACGCTGCCATCGCGCTTGTAGTGCGCGGTGCAGTTCTGCGGCTCCAGATCCACATGCGCCAGGAACGGATAAGCGTAGGCGGCCTGCAGCACTTTGCTCGCCCGAGAGAGCGCCTTGTCGACGTCACCGTCGCGACGGACGATCGACTGCGGCCGCTGCCGCGAGAGAGACGCGGCCTGTCGCTCGAACTGCGCGGTGCTCTGCCCGGCGGCGGAATCGTGATCCCAGACGACACGGAGCTTCTCGAGCGCCTTCTGCGTCTGCCACCAGGTGTCCGCGACGATGGCCACACCGTCGAGGAGTCCCATGTGGAAGACCGCCTGCGGATCGGTTCCCCGCACGATGAGGACATCGCGCACCCCGGGCATCGCCTTCACCGCGGCAATGTTGGCGCTCACCACGCGACCGCCGAACACCGGCGCCTTCTGATAGGCGGCATAGCGCATGCCGGGCAGGACGGTATCGATGCCGAAGAGCCGGTGCCCGTCCAGCACCCGCGCGCTGTCGACGCCACCGGTGAACTTGCCGATGATCCGGTAATCCTTGGGATCCTTCAGGGTGACCGACTGCAGATCCGGTGCGGGCAGCGTCGCGGCTTTCGCGGCGAGAGCTCCGTAGCTCAAAGTCCGGCCGCTCGGCCGATGCCGCACGCTGCCCTGACTGGCGTCGCACTCGGCCGCGGGCACTTCCCACGTCTGCGCGGCCGCGAGGACGAGCATCTGCCGCCCGGCGGCTCCGACGCGCCGCATCGGCTCCCAGTTAAGTGGCGTGTCCATGCTGCCGCCCGCGAACTGCGGGCCATAGATCGGATTCAGCATCGCCTGCTCGGCGCGCACCTGCGACCAGTCGGCGTCGAGCTCCTCCGCGACGAGCATGGGCAGCATCGTCTTGCTGCCCTGGCCGATCTCAGGGTTCTTGGCGACGATCGTGACGATCCCGTCGGGCGCGATGCTGATGAAAAGGTTGAGCTGCGCGGCGGGGGCGGCGGCGATCGGCTCGCTCGCCTGCGCGGTGCGCGGCAGGTTGAGCGTGAGGAGCAGACCGCCGCCCGCGGCGAGGCCGACTGTCAGGAAAGCACGCCGCGAGAGGCTGGCCGGCACGGCGGAATCGCCATCCGGGCGTGGGCCTGCGGACCGATCGAAAACGTCGATGCCCGCCATGTCACACCTCCCTGGAGTCGTCCGCCGGCAGCCCCGCGGCCTGCTTGATGGCGGCGCGGATGCGCGTGTAGGTCGCACAGCGGCAGAGATTGCCGCTCATCGCCGCATCGATGTCCCCATCGGTCGGCTTGGGAGTTCTCGCGAGCAATGCGGTCGCGGTCATGACCTGGCCCGACTGGCAGTAGCCGCACTGCATCACATCGAGGGCGAGCCACGCCGCTTTCACCTTCTTCCCGACCTCGGTGTCCCCGATCCCTTCGATCGTGACCACCGACGCCTCGCCCACGCGCGATAACGGCGTTATGCACGACCTGGTGGGCACTCCGTCGAGGTGCACCGTGCAGGCGCCGCAGAAGGACATTCCGCAGCCGAACTTCGTGCCTTTGAGATCGAGCTCATCGCGCAGAACCCACAGCAGCGGCGTGTCCGCTGCCGATTCCACCGCGCGCCTTCTGCCGTTCACCGTGATCGTAAAGGCCATGCTTCGGCTCCCTCTTGGCGGCCATCAGTGCGAGAGAGCCTGCATCTTACGCCTGCGGCGACAGCGGTGGCAGCCGCCTCAGCTCGGCAAGCCCCGGCAGCGGATGTAGAGGTGCAGGTACTTGCGGCGGACGTAGTTCGACTCCACGAGCGCAAACACCAGTCCCCGCCAGCCGTCGAGAAAGCCGAGCCTGAGCACGTAGCCGCGGAAGAACCGCCACTGCGGGTTGAAGAGCACCTTGCCGAGGCCGCACCGCTTGCCGCCCGCATACAGGGCCTGGCCCATGAGCTGCGCGTAGCGCTGCATCTTGGTGTGGTGCTCGGTGAGGCTGCGGTAGGAGTAATGCTCCAGGTGCCCGTGCAGCCGCCCCACCCGGCCCTCGACGCGGGTGTTCTCGTGGATCTCGCGGCCGGTCCAGCCGCCGCGGCGCCGGTCGAAGAGGCGGATCAGGCGGTCCGGGTAAGCGTTGCCGTGACGCAGGAAGCGGCCGAAATAGTCGGTGATGCGCGGTATCGACCAGCCCGCGCACCCCTCGAAGCCGCTCTCGCGCAGCCGCTCGACCTCCTGCCGCAGCGCATCGCTCACCCGCTCGTCCGCATCGAGGCAGAGCACCCAGTCGTTGCGGGCCGTGTCCACCGCGAACTGCTTATGCGAGCGGTAGCCGGGCCAGTCCCGCTCGATGTCGCGCGCCCCGAGCGCCGCGGCCAGCTCCCGCGTGCCGTCCGTCGAGTGGGAATCCACCACGATCACCTCGTCGCAGAAGCCGACCGAGCGCACGCAGGCCTCGATGCGGTCCGCCTCGTTGCAGGTGATGATGCAGGCCGAAAGGCCGCTACGACTCGTCACGCGTCTATCGCCCCTGTCGCGCCCGGCGGGTTTGCGCCATCGGCGTAGTTTATCGGCTGCAGACGATCCAGGCTCGCCCGAGCTATAGTAGCCGCTGCGGCCCCTCCCCCCGGCACGCGAGTCTCTCGGGGCGGCTCGCGCTGGTGACCACCCTCATCGTCTTTCGCCGGGCGCTCAGGCACCCGCAGTTCTCTCCGTATGCGCTGCTCGCGGCCCGCTCTCCTCGCGCCCGACCCGCCGCCCGCGCGTCGCTATAATCGATTCCGCCAATTATCCATTTCGGGGAGGGTTCGTGACTGAAGATCTGCAATCCGAGCTCGAGCGGCTGCGAGCCGAGAACGAGCGCCTGAAGAAAGCCGGCCGCGGCAAGCTCGCCATGAAGGTGAGCGAGAAAGGCGCGCTGTCGGTCTACGGGATGGGCCGCTTCCCGGTGACCCTTTACAAGGAGCAGTGGCTGCGGCTCCTCGCCATGGCCGAGGAGATCAAGGCGTTCATCGAGGCGAACGAGGCGAGCCTGAAATCGAAGGAATAGGCGCCCGGCATCCCTGCTCCCCGGGTTCCGGCTCGTAGGGAGGGGGGAGCCGGAACCCGGGGCGCGCCTGCAACCCGTCAGTCGATGTGGGCCTTGAAGCCCACGTAGTAGGTCCTGCCCATCACATCGTAGGTCGCCGCATCGGTCAGCAGCGGCGCTCCCGCGACGCGCGGCGGCTGCTTGTTGAACAGGTTGGTGAGCCCTCCGGTGAGCTGGATCTGCGAGGTCACCTGGTAGTTCACGTCCATGTCGAAGTAGTTGTAGGCCGCCACTCCCGGATCGCCGCTGCCCGGCCCGTCCATGAGGTCGGACATGGCGGAGATGTACCGCCAGTGCAGCGCCGCCCCGACCGGTCCCACGCTGTAGCCGAACATCGTGTTCGCCTTCCATCTCGGGTGGGAGAGGTCCGACACGCTGGTACCGTCCGCCCGCATGGCCGTCTGCGTATCCCCGATCGAGCCCGCGTAGTTGAGGTTCGCCACGCCGGGAACGCCCGAGATCGTCAGCTTGTCGAGGTAGGACACGTAGGTCTGCAGCTGCACCCGCCCGGCGCTGCGCGGCAGGCCGAGATCGTGCAGCGCGAAGCCCCAGTGACCCTCGATGTCCACGCCCTCGGTCAGATACGAGCCGACGTTCAGGGAGAACTCCCGGGCCAGCACGATCGCCCCCGATCCCGGGTCGCGCGTGATGTGCTGGCAGTAGAAATTGCTCTGCGAGTACGACGGATTGCTGCCGTTGACGTTGAAGCAGTTCTGCACGATCGAGTTGAGCGTCACACCCGCGATCGCTCCGTTGATCTGGATGTGGTAGTAGTCCAACGAAGCGCCCAGGTCGCGGGCAAGCGGCGCCTGGAAGTGCGGCGTCAGCACGACGCCCAGCGAGTAGGTGTCGGCAACTTCGGGCCTCAGATTCGGATTGCCCTGGAAGACGCCGTTCGCCGACTGCACGCCGTAGCTGAACGTCGGCGACCCGGCCGCCGGGGACTGCGCCGCGCACAGTGCCGTCACCGCAGCGGCGTTCGGGCCGGTCCGGTAGCTGCTGTTGTAATTACACGGATCCACCGTCAGCGAATCCTGCGCCTGCACCGTCGGGTTGTAGAGGTCCTGGAGGCTCGGAGCGCGGAACGCGCGCTCGAAGCCGCCGCGGAACGCCACCGCATCCGTGACCTGCCAGTGAAGATCGGCCTTCCAGGTATTGGCGCCGCCGAAGAGGTCATACTGCGAATGGCGTCCGGCCACATCCAGTGACACATCCTTCGCGAACGGCTTGTCCCTCAGCAGCGGCGCGCGCAGCTCGAGGTACACCTCGCGGACGTTCTGCGTGCCGCCCGCCGAGCTGATCAGGTCGTAGGACGGCGAGATGATGTTCGCCGGCAGGTTCGACGGCATCACGTTGAACGCCGGATTCAGGCTCGGATCGGCCTTGTAGTCGAAAGTCTCGCCGCGATAGTCGGCGCCGAGCGCGAACTTGAGGTGTCCCTCGGGCAGCTTCCAGACGTTTCCGGTGAGGTCCGCCTCCAGGTACTTCTGCGTGATCAGGTTGTCGTTCTTGGCCGTGCCGGTGGCGTATTCCAGGCACCCCTTGCTCATCGGTTGCGCGCCGAGCGGATTCCAGGCGTAGCCCTGGCAGGTGCTGCCGTCCGAGCCCGTGTAGTTCGCCAGGCCGTAGACGATGTTCTCCAGCGCCGGCATGCTGATGTTGTTGGCCTCGTCGTTCTGCATGTACGTCTGGCCGTAGGACCCGAACACGTTCCAGAAGAGGGACGTGTCGCCGATCCCGCCCTTCAACCCCGTGGTGAACTGGTAGTCGTTGTACAGGAAGCTCTCGACGCGCGGCCCCATGGCCGTCATCCAATCCTCCATGTTGAGCGTGTGGCCCGTGCCCACGTTCGGACCCACCGGCACCCCGGCGGCATTGAGGATCGACGTCAGATCGGCGTTGTTGTAGACGAAGGGACTGTTCGTCGGGATGTAGACGAACTTCCCGGGACCGACGTAAGCGGCGGCGTTCACGTCCTGGGACGTCGAGTGCATGAAATTGATCTGCTCGTACGCCTGGACGTTGTCATTGATGTTGTACGTGAGGTGGGCGAACAGGTTGTAGCGCTGCAGCGGCGTCTGCACGAAGAAATAAGGCCCGAGATAGGACTTGATGGTGGTGCAGTCCGGCGTGATCGCGAGTCCGGGTATCTTGCCCACCGGGCCGCGGTAGTTCTGCACGCAGCTGCCGGGATCCTCGGTCGTGAAGAGGCTGCCGTCGCTGTTGAGGCCGATGTAGCCGGGATAGTTGCCCGCGCTGTCGCCGGCGACCGGGGTCGTGCCCGGATACTGGGCCAGCACTCCGTTCACCGCGGCGACCGGAATGGTGGCGCCGATCTCGCCCGCCTTGAAGATGCCCTCCGGCCCGCGCGCCACGCCGCGGCTGAAGATCGCGCTGTTGGAGAAGAACGAGCTGTCCGCGCCGGTGATCGCACCGCGCTCGTTGTATTCGAGATCGACGACCGCGTTGCCCTTGTTGTGGTCGAAGTTCCCGCCCATCAGCACGCTGATGCTGTTCTCGGGACCATAGCCGCCCGTGGTCGCGCCGTGCTGGTAGGAGAGCTGGATGCCGTGGAAGTGCCGGCGCAGCCGGAAGTTGACCACGCCCGCCATGGCATCCGAGCCGTACACCGCCGAGGCGCCGCCGGTGATGACGTCCACGCTCTTGATCAGCGCCATGGGGATGATGTTGAGGTCCACCGCCCCGTTGGGGTTGGTCGGGACCAGGCGCTGCCCGTCGAGCAGCACCAGGGTGCGCTCGGGGCCGAGTCCGCGCAGGTCGGTGTAGGACTGGCCGCCCTGGAACCCGGTCGCGCCCTGCACGTCGCCGACCTCGGTCTGGCCCTGGGCGGCGGCGAACTGCGGCATCTGGCCGAGGGCGGAGTCGAGCGACACCTGTCCGGTGGAGGCGATCTGTCCGGCGCCCACCGAGACCAGCGGGCTGTCGGAGGTATAGCTGCGGCTCGCGATACGGCTGCCGGTCACCACGACCTCGGTCAGCTGTGACGCGGGCGCGGTGGCGGCGGCGGCCTGCGGAGCCGGGGGATCGGACGAAGGATCAGCCGGCGGATCGGCAGCCGCGGGCGGGTCGGCGGCGGCCGGAGGATCGGCCTCGGCGACTCGCAGCGTCGATTGTCCCACCACGGCGGCGGCGGTATTCGCCTGCGACCTGCGGATCATCAGCGCGCCCGAGGGCGAGTGCTGCACGATGAGCTTCGTGCCCGCGAGCAGCCGGCTCAGCGCGTCATCGGCGGTGAAGTCCCCGACGAGCGAGGTCTTCCCGGCGCCGGCGACCACGGACTCCGTGAAGATGACGTCCTGGCCGCAGATCTGCGCGTAGGTCCGCAGCGCCTGCGAGAGGGGCTCCGGAGTGATGTCGAAGTGGAACAGCCGCCCGTGCGCCGAGGCGGCGGAGGCGCTGAGGGCGCCCGCCGTCGAGGCGAGGATTGCGGCAACGGTAACGGATACGCGGGAAGCGCCGCGGTGCGTGCGGCGCTTGGCAAATACGGACATTCTCATCCCCCTCTACAGCAAGAGCTCAATGCGCCCCGTCATGAACGGGGCATTCAGGGGTAGAGACGCCGGCGGCCGCAAAATCCTCCTGCGTTTTGTAAAAATACAACGCCGAAGCTGAATTCCACTTCAGGAACCGGAGGTGGGCGCACCGGCGGGGCCCGGCCGGTAAGTCAGGACGACCTTCCCGTCCGGACGCTCGTGCGCCTGAATGGGAAGGTAGGCCGCGATCGTGCTGACGAAGCCGTCGACGTCGCCCTCGTGGAAGACCCCGCTGATCCGCAGGCTCCCCGCACGGTCGTCGCCGATGACGATGTGCCGCGGCCCGTACCGGTTCAACCGGCGCACGACGCTGGCGAGGCGCTGATTGTCGAAGACGATCTCGCCTCTCTCCCAGGCCGTGACGCGCTCGATGTCGACCTTGCTGATCTTCGGCACGGCGCTCGGGGTCATCACGAGCTGCTCGCCGGGGTCAAGATAGATCCGGTCCATCGCATCGCCGTCGCTGCTCAGGGCACGCGACCGCGCTCCGGCGAGCGTGGCGGAGCCCGGGCCGTCGCGAGGGGCATCGGGCACCCAGGGGACGGTCGGCGCGCTCTGTGGCAGCACCACCACATGTCCCTTCAGGAGCGTCACCAGGAGCTTCGGACCCAGCAGATCGACGTCGAACGCGGTGCCGGTCGCGATGACCTTGTGGCCGTCCGCGGTCACTGAGAAGGGCCGCGCGATCTCGTGAGCGACATCGAATCGCGCCTGCCCCCGGATCAGCGTGAGCGCGCGCGCATTGGCGGTATAGCGGACCGTCACTTCGCTGCGCGAGTCGAGCGTGAGCTGTGAGCCGTCGGAAAGCGTGACGACGCGGCGCTCTCCGAATCCCGTCCGGAACACTTCCGGCCGGCTCTGCCGCCAGAAGAGGAACGCCCCTGCCGCGAGCACGCAGGCGGCCGCCGCGGCCAGCATCGCCGGACGCCGGAAACGCCGCGGCCACATGAAGTTGCCGCGCATCGCATTGTGAGCGTGCACCAGGGATGCGCGCCGCAGGCGGATGACGCCGGGCGCCGTCGCGTGCTGGCCGATCACGTCCCAGGGCGCCTGCACGCACCGCCATGCCTCGCGGTTGCGCGGATCCTGCGCGAGCCAGGACGAGAACTCTCCCGCGTGCGTCTCGGAGGACTCCGCGAGGCGCGCACGCCAAGCGGCGGCCTGCTCGAGGCGCTCCGGCTGGATCTTGCTGGTCATGACCGCCCGCACCTCCTGGCGAGATGCAGCACGGCGCGCATGACGTGCTTTTCCACGGTGCTCTGCGCTATCCCGTAGAGCGCCGCGATGTCCTTCTGCTTCATGTGCTCGAGCCGGAAGAGGACGAACACGTTGCGCGTCAGCTCGTTGAGCTCGCTCAGCGCCCGCAGCACCTCGGCGAGGGAAGTCTCCCCGTCGAGAACCCGCTCGGGCGAGCGCTCGTCGATGAGTGTCTGCTCGGCCTCGCCCGCCGTCTCCTCGTCCACCGCCGCGCAGGTGACGGTGGGATGCCGCACCGCATGCCGCCTCGAGTCCTTGAGGAGATTCGCGGCGACCTTGAAGACATAACTCTCCGGATGCTCGATCACCTCGCACTCGCAGGCGCGGATGACGCGCAGGAGCGCATCCTGCACGAGGTCCTCGGCCTGCGACCGGTCCTTGATGCGGCGCAGGAAGTAGCTGTAAAGCGGCGCGGCATAGCGCGCCGCCAGGTCTTCCCCGCCGGGCGAGGCTGTGACTTTGTCGGTGAGTGGACTCATGCGGACGGGGCCGGGCTCGTGTGGTAACCCTATCACGACCGCCGCGCGAAATCGAACGGCGCGCGCCGCGAGGCGCCGTGCGCCTGCCGGGTGGAGGATTTCACCGCCGGCGGCGTCTTACTCCTGAATGCGGTCCAGCTCCTCGACCAGCACGCGCATGTTCTCCGAGTAGTCCACCGGCACCACCACGAGCTGCATCCCGCCGCCGGCGAAGGCCGCCTCGAGCGCCGGTGCGAGGCCCTCGGCGCCGGTCACGCGCGTTCCCTTCATGCCGAAGGCCCGGGCGTAGGTCACGAAGTCCGGATTGCCGAAACTCATGCCGAAATCGGCGAAGCCGTCGGCCGCCTGCTTCCAGCGGATCATGCCGTAGGCGTTGTCCTCCAGGATGAGGACCACGAGATTGAGCTTCAGACGCACCGCCGTCTCGAGCTCCTGCGAGCTCATCATGAAGCCGCC
>DAHUXV010000268.1 GCA_027306985.1 Gammaproteobacteria bacterium
ACGTCGGCATTCATTTCCGTATGATCTAAATCCGGTTTGTTCGTGATGTAGCGGATGACGCCTCCAAGTGCGCCATCGCCGTAGAGCGTGCCTTGCGGACCCTTTAGGACCTCAACTCTCTTTAGATCGTACAGCTGAAGATCACCTGTTCCATATCCAGATTGGCCAACTGCGCCCTCAGTACTGATGTCAGCATTGTCTATATATTGACCAACCAACGACCCATTTCCGGATGGATTGCTGACACCTCGAAGGACTATATAATTGTTGACATTCCCCCCCTGTACATACAGACCTGGCACGATGTACTGCAGCTGCCTCAGGCTAGTTATGTTCCGCTGTACGAGCTCAGCGCCCGTGACTACTTGAAGGTCTATGGGGACATCGAATGCGCGTTGACGGTATTTCTGCGCGGTGACAATGATTTCGGTGAGCGCCCAATGGGCTTGCGGAGGCTCCGTAGTTGGCGGATCGCGATCAACCGCTTGTGAGTGAGGACCCTTTGCTGGAATGCGTTTGCGCCGCGGGCGCGGGACCTTGCCGGCACCGGCAGCGGCGACATTCGGGCGAGGGCGACGGATTTCCACCGTGACTCCGTGCACGGCGTATCTGAGGCCTGTGTTATGGAGAAGAACGGCAAGGGCCTGTCTTCCCGTGTAGCGGCCTTTTAGCTTATGGGCTATGAGCACTTTATTGGTGTACTCGAACGACACACTCAATTGCACATGAGCTTGTCTACCGAATTGCAGCAGTGCCCGATCGAGGGGTTGAGCCTGGATGTCGAATACACGCAATTTATCCAACTGGCCAGCGTGGGCAGTGCTGCTGGCGGCAGCAAGGGTAAGCGCAATGAGCACAGCGGCAATTGATTGTATATGTGAGGTCGCGCGTCGAGTGCAATCACCAGCGCGTGTGCTCGGCGTGGATGAAGTCATGCAGTCCCCCCGGTTTCTGTCATCATTTGCCCGCGGCGCGGCGCACTGCGCCCCGCTCAACGAGAATTGCGGAATGCCATGCTCAGGTAGCCCAGTTGGCTTCCTCGTACTGGCAGTTTCCCAGCTACGCGCTTGGAAACAATTCCGTCAATAAAGACAGGCGAGCGCTAAAAACATGAACCAAAGGCAGCGAAGAGGGACACGATGCCGGATCAGCGCACGTGAGGGACTAGCGTGCGCGAGAGGCCGGAGGCCGCATAGCCGCGTTGCTATCGCAATTGGTCCTGGGGCCGTGGCGTCGAGGTTCGCATCTGAATGCGAATATCGGCTCCGTGTTCATTCACGGTCACCGGGAAAATCCCTTGCAGGCTCTGGAGCCAATCCTCGATCTCATTATCGAAGACGATGCCGGTGAAGCGAAGGTTACCGGCGGCGGGGCTCACCACGATGCGCCGCGATGAGTACCGATCCACGGTCTCGATCACATCTCGCAGCGATTGGTCATCAAATATCAGCCGACCATGCGTCCATGCGGTCGCCGCACGGATGTCCGTGGCTTTGACGGGGCTCGGAGCCCCGTTTTCACCAAAGGTGAGCTCCTCGCCGCGGCTGACTCGGATCGGTGCCAGGACAGGCCGCGCGACCATCCGCTGATGGAGCTCCCGCGCAGCGGGTGGCGGCGATCGGCCGGAGACCTCGACCATGCCTTCCGTCACGGCAACGACGACCCGGTCCGGGTCTCGCGTCACGCAGAATGCAGTTCCCACATCCGTGATCGTGGCTTCGCCGGCGGTCACCACGAATGGCCACTTGGGATTGTGCGCGACGTGGAACCACGCCTGTCCCGCTGCGAGCCTGACCGTGCGGAGCTGCGCCGAGAAGGCGACGTAGAGCCGGGTCTGCGCCCCGAGGGTGATGCTCGAGCCGTCCCGCAGATGGACCTCTTTGAGCCCGCCGACGCCGGTCTGATAGACGGTGCGTGCGCCGATGCCGCCGTACGGCATGAGCCGTAGAGGCAATGTGAGGACGAGCACCAGAATGGCGGCAGCCGCCGCGCCGCCGGCGCACCACCACCAGGTGCCGGGGCTCACGCGCCGCGCTTTCGGCTGCTCCGCGGGGTGCGCTTTGAGCCATTGCGCAATCGGTATCGAGGGGTCGTACGAATCCTTCTCGAGCTCCCGCCTTCCGGGTCGACGCAGGCGGCGATAGGGTTCGCGGCTGGCCAGGAGGCGTGCCACCTTACGAAGGACCCGTCTGTTCTCCTTGTCCGCGTGCCAGTCGTGCCACGACTGCCCGGCAATGGGGACGCCCTGCTGATCATCCCCGCCGCGCGCTTTGGCGTACCACCTGAGCGCCTCGGTCCATCGGTCGCGCGAGCCCGCCTTCTTTTCCTGCTCGCTCACCGCGCACTCCCTGTCTCGTCATCGCCGTCCAGGCACGACTGCAGGTACTCGAGCGCCCGGCCCACGTGCTTGTAGGCCATACGCTCGCTGATCCCCATCACGCGACCGACCTCGTCGAATTTGAGGCCGCGCAATACGTGCAGAACGAAGGCCTCGCGGCACTTTGGCGGCAGCTTCTGCAGTGCGCGCTCGATGATGGCGAGACGCTCCTGTCCTTCGACCAGCCTGTCTGTGGAAGGCTCGTCTTCGGCGACCGGCCGCGGAGCCGCGCGCCACAACCGGGCCCGGTCGGCCTGCTGCTTTCTGCGGTTGATGGCGAGATTCATGGCGATCCGCCAGAGATACCCCGCCAGGAATCTGATCGTCCCCGGACGCTCCATGGCCAATGTCCGCACGTACGCCTCCTGCACCACTTCCTGCGCGTCGTCAAAGGACCCTGTTTGCACCGTCACAAACCGCACCAATGTCGTGTGGTGGTTCCGGTAAAAATCAACGAGCGCCTGAGAGCGATCGGCGGTCAGATCCGGCGTACCGGCCAGCGGTTCCGCCGGGGCAGGCCCCTCGGGCTCTGCCTCCAGAGGCTGGACTTGGCCATCGCTGGCGATCACTGCTTCGACCCGGGCTCGCGATCAGGCGGTCCGAAGAGTGACACGAGGAGTCACGACCAGGAGATTGCCAGGGCTCTTTGGCGAGCCATGGGTGCATGTGCCCATACGTGTGCAGTCAACTATCGTCGCAAGCCCTGATGTGTCACCGGAGCGCCGCGCGATTCGCGGGATCCCCATTCTTGCTCCAGGCCGCCCAATTCTTTTTATATCAGGTGCCGGGTGCTGCCCATCGCGACTCCCTTCGCGAGACACCTGAGAGCTCCACCGCTCGCGGAGGGTTAATACCATCGTCGCCGGCGGTAATTCAAGTCGGAGCGCGAGCCGAGTCTCTGGCCTCGAGCGGTTCGGCATGGGACCCTGATCCTCAGGGGGGTCTCTTGCGCCATGCGGCATTACGGCACGATGCCCTGCGAATAGACCGCCACGACCGTCGTCGATGGCGGCCAGGGATGCGCCGTCCGCAGCATCCAGGCGGGACTGCAGACACTCGAGCGCCCGGACGACGAGCCTTCTCCTGATTTTCCCGCTGATCGTCATCTCGTGACCGACCTCGGAGAGCGTCAGGCCGCCGGCCCCGTGGCGAGCGAATGCCCCGACGCATTCCGCGGGTGCGGGCTCAAATGCATGACTCCAAACCTGTGTTGCGCAAGTCCTGACTGCGGATATCAGTATTGCACAGGTGCTGGATGTTAGATCATCCAAAGCTCAAATTTTCCGTCCACGGCAAAACGGTTGACCGAGCGCGCCAGCTATCGCGTGTGATCGCCGAAGCGGCATCGTCCGCACCACGACGCGTTCGAGGCGTCCGCCCTACGCCTTCACCTGAGACTGTCTCGCCCGAGCACCGGACTCCGCAAGTCGCGACATGCCCATCTCGCGGACTGCCCATTCCCGACTGCGACATCGCGCTCGCCCGCTCAAATCGCGGACGCCATCGCTTACAATTTTCCCACCCGACGCATGCATGCTCCAACACGTTCCGTGCTCATCCTGTCAACACAGAGCATCCCCGGCGCCGTTTTCCCGCTGAGTCTCACCGCCGTTTCCGCTCGTTTGCGCGCCTGGGCGCGCCTAAAGTTCGGCGCGCATTTGCGGTGCCCGCGACCGGCCCGCATCGCGCAGACGATCTCCAGGTGGCGCGCAAAGAAGCGACGAAAACGCGATGGATCAACCGCACCGACTCTGCGCTCGCGAGCTCTCGACACGTGGCGGCCACAACGCTGCGTGACGATGAGCCGGCTCTCGGCGCGATACGCGCAGCTAATCAGGATGTGCCGCAGGCGCGGCTGCTCCCGCGAGGACGCCCGGGACCTCGTTCAGGAGGCGCACCTGCGCTTCTTCGACTACGAGCGGACCACGAAGGTGCGGGACGTGGACTCGCTCCTGCGGCGCATCCTGATCAACCTGTCCATCACGCATTACCACCGCGAGCTGGCGACGCCGTTCACGTTCGAGAGTGCGGAGAGGCTCGACAGACGGGGAATGCTCGTCGATCCGGCGCCGGGTCCGGAGCGGACGGTCGCCGCGGAGCAGGAGCTCGGCAGGGTCGTCAGTCTCCTGAGCGCCGTCAGCCCGCGAACGTGTCAGATCTTCATCGCGCAGCGCGGCGGTTACAGTTACGAGGAGATCGCCGCCGCATTCGCCGTGAAGCCGCGCACGATCGAGAAGCACGTGACGACCGCCGGGCTGATCCTGATGGACCTGATGCCCGAGGCCTTTGCCGGTCCCTGAGGTCTGCGACCCGGCGGCGTTGGAAGTCGCGTTACTTCTTCAGGTTGCTGAAGTCGATCGTCCCCTCGTCCATGGCGCGCATCATGGCCACCGCCGTATGCGGGCAGAAGCCCTCCTTGCGCTGGGTCAGCGTGCGCTGGAAGTACTCGCACTGGCAGACCCACAACCGGTCGCCGCCGGTCACGTGACAGACCACTTCCTGCCCTTCGACGTCAAATCGGTAGGTTTTGTCGGCGTCCATGGGCCAATCATCGCACCGCGTGACTTTGGGCTCAAGAATTCCTAATCTATCGGCCATCGTCGGGGATCGGTGTGGAGGCGACTGATGGAATCCATGCACATCATTGTCGAGAGCGTCCAACAGAAGGACGCCGACGGTCTTTACGTGGCGAAGATCCACGCGGCGAGCCGCGAGCGCGTGGGGGATGGGCCGCGGGCGCTCATTCACCTGACCATCCGGCTGGATGAGAGCCAGTCCATGGCCAGCGAGGAGCGTCTGGAGCAGATCGCCAGGGACGAGGCGATGCGCTTCCTCGACATCGACTAGGGGGGCCCAGGGGCCCCAGGGAGCCCCGCCCTCACCGGCTCCGGGCGGCCGGGATGTGCTCCTCGAACCAGCCCACCATCCGGGCCGCGAAATCCACGGCTGCCGGCCACTTGCGCACGCCATGGCCTTCCTGGGGATAGGTCACCAGCACCGATTTGACCCCGTTCTCGATCAGGGCGTTGTGGAACTGGACCGCCTCCTCCGGCGGGGTGCAGCGGTCGAGCACGCCGCAGGTGGACAGCGTCGGGGTCTTGGCCTGATGGGCGAAATTGATCGGGCTGCGGTCGAAGTATTTGCCGCCGGGGTTGACGTAGGTGTCGTTCAGGAAGAGCGACACGAAATGCGGGATATTGGAGATCAGGTGCTCCGTGACCTGGTTGGTGACGGGTGAGACGGCCACCGCGGCCGCAAAGCGCGGATCCTGGGTGATGAGCCAGGCGGTCATGTAGCCGCCGTAGCTGCCGCCGGTGACCCCGAGCCGGGCGGGATCGGCGAGTCCCCGCGCCGCCAGGTGGTCGAGGCCCGACAGGTAGTCGTAGGTGTCCGCTCCCCCCATGTCCCCGAGCACGGGCCGCACGAACGCCTGCCCGCGCCCGGTGCTGCCCCGCGGGTTCGGCAGGAGCATGGCGAAGCCGCGCTCGAGCAGCATCAGGGTGCCGATGCTCCTGCGGCCCAGCCAGAACGGCCGGTAATGCCAGACCGGGCCGCCGTGGACGTTGAGGATGACGGGATGGGGCGGCCGGCCGGCGGCGGGCTTGAGCAAGAGCCCCTCGATCTCCAGGCCGTCCGGCGCCCGCCATTTCACGGTCTCGACTCCGCCGAGCGCGGACAGTGCCTCGCCGGCGCCGGGATCGAAGGATCGGATCGCCTGGTACTTGCCGCCGCGGATGAGGGCGATCTCCGGCGCGCGCAGGAACCCCTCGCCGACCAGCGCGCAATCACCCGGCTCGCCGAAGCCGGCGACGGCGGTATAGAAGCCGCCGGTCGTGATCTGCTCGCTGTGCCAGACCTCCTCGAGCGCACCCGCCTCGACATCGTAGAGCGCCAGAACGGTCTCGAATCCCCTGTGCCCGGCCAGCAGCAGGTGCCGCTCGGAGCGCCACTCCGTATGGGTGACGTCGATCCCGCGGGTGGGGACCTTGCGCACCTGCCCGCTCTGCCGATCGATCAGCCTGAGGTCCCCGGCCACGATCCACCGGTCGCTGCAGAGCGCCTCCACCACGGCGATGTGGCGGCCGGACGGCGAGCTGCTCGGCCACCCCAGCTGGTCCTGCGGCGT
This sequence comes from Gammaproteobacteria bacterium, assembly GCA_027306985.1. Classification (GTDB taxonomy): domain Bacteria; phylum Pseudomonadota; class Gammaproteobacteria; order Steroidobacterales; family Steroidobacteraceae; genus 13-2-20CM-66-19. The sequence continues at coordinate 6,504 of DAHUXV010000268.1, forward strand.
GTAGACCTCGCGGCTGGCGCCGCCCTCTTTCTCGATGACGGCCAGGCGGGCCGTGTACCAGAGGCCCTCGCTGGGACCGGGGGAGACGACAGCCGTGATGGCGTCGTTGCCGCACCAGGCGGCCTCCCAGACGTTGCGGTCGGCGGGACTGAACGGGCTGACGCGGTTCTCCTCCAGGTCATAGACCCAGGCGCGCCGCCAGCGGTAAGCCTCCTCCCCGGTATCGACGGCGGGCAGCCACGCCGGCAGATCCTGCGCGGCCGTCTTGGTCGTCGCGGCGCCCTGCGCGCCGGCGAGGTCGGCCCCGTGGCCGGCGACGCCGAGGAGGATCCGGCGGCCGTCGGGCGACCAGTGCAGGTACTCCACCCACCCGTCGACGGGCGGCGCGGCGCGGCACTCCCCGGTCTCGGCATCGAGCAGATGGAGCTGGGCATCGCCCGCCTTGCGGCGGTCGGAGAGGAAGGCGATCCGCCGGCCGTCGGGCGCGAGCTTGGGCGCCCGGTCGGTGTTCGGGCCGAAGGTGAGGACCCGGGTGTCACCGCTCGTCAGGTCCGTGAGGCAGATCCGCGAGATCGCCTCGTTCGAGGCGTCGATCAGCGTACCCGTGAAGACCGCGCGGTTGCCGTGCGCCGAGATCTCGGCCGCATCGGCGATAAGACCGCTGCCCGGGCGGCGGAAGGTGCGGTAGAGGGCCTCGGTTTCCCTGTATAGCGGGGTGTCACGGATGTCGCGCTGCACGGTCTTCCCCTTTTTGTGTTCTCTCCCGGAGCCGACAGGATGGCCTCATCCGCCCCCCGGCGTCCAGTATCCCGGCCCCAGCGCGGCTACACCGCGGCGAAGCGGGCGAGCGCGTAGGCCTCGGGACTCACGGACGGGGAGCCGCCCGTGAGCAGATCCGACAACAGTTGCCCCGACCCGGCCGCCATGGTCCACCCGAGGTGTCCGTGCCCGGTGTTGAGCCAGAGATTGCCGATGGGTGTCGGCCCGATGATCGGCACGCCGTCGACCGACATCGGCCGCAGCCCGCACCAGGGCTTCGCCTGCGCCCGCTCGAACCCTGCCGCGGGCAGCACCTGCCTGACGAGGGTGAGGAGGTTCTGGATGCGGGCCTCGGGCAGCGACAGATCGTAACCGGCCAGCTCCGCGGTCCCCGCCACGCGGATCATTCCCTCGAGCGGCACCACTACGGCGTGGAAATCATCGTCGCAGATGGGGAGCCTGAACGGCGGCTCGAGGCGCGGATGCTCGAAGGTGAGCGAGTAGCCTTTCGCGGGCCTCACCGGCACTGCGAGCCCGAGCGCCTTCACGAGGAGCGGACTGTAGCTGCCGCCGGCGACGATATAACGGTCGGCGGTGAAGCGGCTCTTGCCGCTCAGCACCGCGGTGACGTTGCCCCGGCCGACCTCGATTGCGGTGACCGGCGTGCCGAAGCGAAATTCCACGCCGCGCGCTCGCGCGTGCTCCGCGAGGCCCACGCAGAACTTGTAGGCGTTGCCGATCTCATCGACCGGATAGTGAATGCCACCCGCGAGCCGATGAGCGATCGGAGCGAGCGCGGGCTCCATGGCGACGATCTCATCGGCACTCAGGCGGCGGAAGTCGAGTCCGCCCTGTGCCCGCAGCCGCTCCCCCCAGGCGAGCGCCCGCTCGAGCGCGGCGGCGTCGCGGATGACCCGCAGCGAGCCGTGCGCGGCGCCGCCGTACTCGATCCCGAGCTCCCGGCGCAGGCCGGCCAGGACCTCGAGCGAATGCAGCGCGAGCCTCAGGTTCTTGACCGTGTTGCGCTCGTACCGCTGCGGGCTCGAGTGGCGCAGGAATCCGATGCCCCAACTGCCGAGATGCGGCAGCGCCTTCAGTCGCAGCTTCAGGGGCGAGCCGGAGCGGCCGAGCGAGCGCAGCAGCACCCGCCAGGTCCCCGGCGCGTTCCACGGCTCCGGCATGCTGGGTGTCAGCAGCGAGCCGTTGGCGAAGCTGGTCTCCAGCCCCGGTCCTTCCTGACGCTCGAGGACGGTGACCTCCCAGCCCCGGCGTGCCAGGAAGTAGGCGGATGTCGTGCCGATCAGACCGCTGCCGATGATGAGCGCTTTCACCTGGGTGCCCGACGTGTGGAGGAGTTGCGCAGCCTACCCTGCCCGCCCGCGCCCCGCCAAGGTGCGGGCCTCGCGCTAGAGGCGGTGCCAGTAAGCGTTCCCCACGCAGGGCACCTGCCCGATCCTCGCGGCGATGAGTGAGAGATGGCCTTCCGTGAGTCCGGTGACGTCGATCCGGATGTACATCGTGCCCGTCGTCCCTTGCTCCGCGATCACGCGTCGCGGCACGACGTTGAGGGATTGGAAACAGGTCAGGACGCGTGCGAGCGCGCCCGGGTCGGCGTCAGCGTTGACGCGCAGGCAGAGCGCCTGCGTGGGGCACTCTTCGGGCGCCTCCGTCAGTGCGGGTTCGGGGATCATGGAATCGGCTCCTCATCGCAATCTCACCTGGATCGGGCAACGCAGTCCCGGCTTTCAGCGAAAGCCGGGCTGGTAATCGACCCGATCCGGTGGATGAGGTAAGCCATGACTCGAGGCCAGTATGCCCCGACCACCGCCCCAAGTCACGCGGTTGGCGCTCCAACGTGCGCCCGCATCATTGCATGAACATGCGGGCAAATCGCCTGGACCCCGACACCCGGTACGGCCATGCTGCTCGCCTGGAGAGCACTGGCATATCATGATTGGGCCGGCGTTGCCGGAGGCGATATGGACGACATCTCGAGACGACTTGGCGAAGTCGGGACCGACGTGTCAACCATCAAGGCCGACGTCGCAGGGATCAAAGCGCGGATACCCTGTCTGGCGGCCAAATCCGATGTGCGCGAGGCCAGGACCTCGATCATTCAATGGAGGGTGGGTACCACGATCGCGGCCGCCGCGCTCGCGTTCGCCGTAGCGAAGCTCGTCCATTGACGGTCCGAGGCTACACCCACCCCCCGTCTACGATGTAGTGCTGGTTGGTGCAGGCGCTCGCCTCCTCCGAGGCGAGGAAGACGATGAACTTCGCCACCTCCTCGGGCTGCAGCGCTCGCTTCAGGCACTGGCGGGCCATGATCTGCGCCTCCGACTCCGGCGTGATCCATTTCTCGAGCTGGCGCCTGGTCATGATCCAGCCCGGCGCGACGGCGTTGACGCGTATTCCGTAGGGGCCGAAGTCGCGCGCCAGAGAGCGCGTCAGGCCCAACACGGCCGACTTCGATGCCGTGTATCCGGCCATGCCGCCCTGCCCGATGATCCACGAGATCGAGCCGAGATTGATGATCGACCCGCCCCCCGCCGCCTTCATGTCGGGAATCACCGCCTGGGCGCAGAAGAACTGATGCTTGAGATTGACCGCGATGCGGCTGTCCCACTGCGCCTCCGTCACCTCCTCGGTGGCGTGGCGCTCATCGTGCGCGGCATTGTTGACCAGGACCCCGATGGGGCCGAGGAGCTTGCGCACCGCCGCGACGGAGCGCTGCAGCGCCGGGATGTCCGTGAGGTCGCACGGCTCGAAGTGCGCGGGCGTCCCCGCCTCCGTGAGCTCCCGCACCAGCGCGCGCGAAGGCTCGATCGCGATGTCGATGAAGGCGACCTTCGCCCTTTGCGCCGCGAACTGGCGCACGATCGCCTCGCCGATCCCCGAGCCGCCGCCCGTGACCAGCACCACCCGGTTCTTCAAGTCAGGATAAATCGCCGCCATCTGCCTATGCTCTGCGCGAGCCGTTGTAAGTGGGAATGATCTGAATTTCCGCCGGCCGCAGTCCCGGCGCCGGCGCCTGAAAGCCGAAGAGGTCGCCCGCCAGAGGCTCTCCGGCGCGCTGCTCGGGCGTCATCCCCTTCCATGCGGTGGTGACGTAAGCCGTGCGCAGGTCCGGGCCGCCGAAGGCGATCTTCGTCACCTGGGAGCAGGGCAGGCGCACGGTCGCGAGCAGCCTGCCCTCGGGCGAATAGCGGCGCACGCCCCACCCGCCCCACAAGGCGATCCAGACACAGCCTTCCTGGTCCACGGTCGTGCCGTCGGGCCACCCGGCGCCCTCCTCGATCCGCACGAACACGCGCTTGCGCGCGAGCTTGTGCGGCTCCGGCCGATCGAAGGCGTAGACCGTCCGATTCGAGGTGTCGGTGTGATAGAACACACGGCCGTCGGGACTGAACGCCGGGCCGTTCGTAATGACATAGCCTTTATCGAGGGTCACGCACTTGCCGTCCGCATCCAGACGGTACAAGGCGCCACTCGGATCCTCCTCCGGATCGTGCATGGAGCCGAACCACAGCGCCCCTTCCGGGCTCACGCACGCGTCGTTGAGACGGTTGGCGGGAAGATGCGGCTCGACGTGCACCAGGTGTACGAACTCGCACGCCTGCGGATCGAAGCGATGCAGCCCGGTCTTGAGGCCCACCACGAAATCGCCGCCGCGCAGCGGCGCGATGAATCCGGGCTGCTCCGGCGTCGCCCAGAAACGGTGCTCGCCCTTGCCCGGGTGCCAGCGGTGCGCGCGCCGCGACTTGATGTCGACGAACCAGAGCGCCGACTCGCGCTCGACCCACACCGGGCCCTCGCCGAGCTCGGCGCCCACCTGGCAAACGTGCATCGCGTCCATGGCGGGAAGCATACCTGCATCCCTTTTATTTGTCTGACTTGACCACGCTTAAGGTCACGCGCGCATCGAGCCGCTCGCCCGGCGCGAGCAGCTTCTGGCCGGTGACCGCCGGCGGCGCGGAGCGGTTGACCGCGTTCGGCATCTGGCTCACCGGCTCGACACAGAAGAAATCCTTGCCCGGAGGACTGTAGAGGTGGAGCCAGCGCAGCGCGCGGCTCGCCGTCAGCGCAAGTCCCAGACGCTCCTGCGGCAGCAGGATCTCGGCGACGCCGGGCCAGCCGGTGTGGCAGTGATCGAGCAGCTCGGGCCGCGCCACCTCATCGCCGCGGCTCCATTGCCCGAAGCGGCTGCCGTGGGCGAGCCGCACCGGCAGCATCTCCCCGTCGGTGAGCCACACGCCCTCGAGATGCGCCTTGAGCGTGGCCCCCGGCCCCTTGTGGAAGTACGGATGCCAGCCGAGGCCCGCGGGCATCGGTGTCGAGTCGCGGTTCTCGACCGAGACCGCCACCTCCAGGCTGTCGGCGCGCAGTGTCAGCGTCTGCGCGGCGGCGTAACGCCAGGGCCAGCTGTCGGGGGCGTGCTCGAATGAGAGCGCCGCCCGGCCGCGGTCGAGCGAGTCGACCCGCCAGGGCCGGCGCCACCCATGGCCGTGCAGCGGGTGCGCCTGCCCCGGCGCATTGCGCTCGATGGCGACCTCGCGCTCGCCCACGCGAAAGCGCCCGTGCTCGATCCGGTTGGCGAACGGCACCAGCACGAACGCCGCCGTCTCGAAAGGATCGGTCGTGCCCGGCGGCGCCGGCCGCAGCACCTCGCGCCCCTGGTAGCGCAGCGTCGCGACCGCGGCGCCCACGCGGGGCAGCAGCTCGAGCGTCAGCTCTCCATCGGCAAGCGAGATCGTTTCCTGTTGCATCCCTTGTCGCTCATTGCGGGGCCGCCTTGGAGGAGGCCAGGGAGGCCTCGGGGCGGGGGCGATGCCAGAGCTCCTGGATCGACTCGAGCGTGCGTCCCTTGGTCTCCGGCACGAAGCGGATGACGAAGACCGCCGCGAGCAGCGAGCAGGCGCCATACACCCAGTAGGCGAAGCCGTGGTTGAAATGCGCGTTGAGGTAGGGGCTGCCGTCCATCATCGGGAACGTCATGGACACGATGAAGTTCATGATCCACTGCGCGCCGACGGCGATCGACATCGCCTTGCCCCGGATGGAGTTGGGGAAGATCTCCGACAGCATCACCCACACCACCGGGCCCCACGAGAACGAGAATCCCAGGATGTAGAACACCACGGCCGCGAGGCCGATGTAGGAGGATCCCCGCGCCGCGCCGCCGGCCTGCCCGACGGTCGCCGCGACCAGGTGCCGGTCGAAGAGGAAGCCCAGGAAGATCATGGCCGCCGACATGATCAGGGCGCCGGCGACGAGCAGCGGCTTGCGCCCGATCCGGTCGACGGTGAAGGTCGCGATCAGCGTGAAGAGGAACATGGTCACGCCGCTGTAGATCGCCGAATCCCAGAGCGCCTGGGTCGTCGAGGCGCCCATGTTCTCGAACATCTGCGGCGCGTAGTAGAGCACCGCGTTGATGCCGACGACCTGCTGAAAGACCGACAGCAGGATGCCGACGAAGAGCACCAGCCAGCCGAAGCTCAACACCGGCCGGGTGTGCTCGACCAGGGTGGCCTTGATCTGCTGCAGGGTCGGCTGCGCCTCGGCTTCGCCGACCAGACGCTTCAGCAGCGCCAGCGCCTCCGGGTCGCGATCCTTCAGCACGAGAAAGCGCGGCGTCTCCGGCACCATCAGCATGAAGACGATGAGGAGCGCGGCGGGAATCGCGGCCGAGGCCAGCATGTGCCGCCATGCCGTCGTCAGCAGGTACGCGCGGGAATGGCCCGCCTGTATCCCGTAATTGACGAAGTAGACGAGCATGATGCCCACCACGATCGCGATCTGCTGGAAGGTGACCAGCATGCCGCGGCTCGAGGGCGGCGCGACCTCCGCGATGTACATCGGCGCCAGCATGGACGCCATGCCGATGGCGGCGCCCGCCATCACGCGATAGAAGAGGAAGGCCGGCAGCGCGTGGGAACCGACGGCGCCGAAGATGCTCCAGAGGAATTCCGGGTAGCCCGCGCCGAGCGAGGACACGAAGAAGAGCACGCCGGCGATCAGCAGGCCCGCTTTGCGGCCGAGCCGGGTCGAGACCGGGCCGGCGATGGCCGCGCCGAGCGCGCAGCCGAGGAGCGCGATCGCGATGGCGAACCCGGAGAGAAAGTTCGTGGCGCCGACCGAAAGATGCAGCGGCAAGACGAAATTGTGGGTGATCGCATTGGTGGCGCCCGAGATCACCGCCGTGTCGTAGCCGAACAGCAGTCCGCCCAAAGTCGCGGCGACCGTGAGCGCGGCCACGAGTCCGGGATTGCCCTTGTTGCTCATCGTACCCCCTAGTCTTTTGGCCCGAAGCCGCCTGCGGCGCCTCGGGCAGCCAGCCCCAAAACATGTTTCAACCCGCGGCCGTTTCCCGGAGCGCGTCCCCTCGCGGGGGCGGATCCCGGAGGCCGCTCGAGCGCTTGCGGCTCATCTCCAGCCCGCGTCCACGAAATACTCGTGGGCGGTGCACATTCTCGCATCGTCGGAAGCCAGGAAGAGCACGAGCGAGGCGACGTCCTCCGGCTCCACCCGGGCCTTGAGGCATTGCTGCGCCAGTATGCGCGCTTCCTCATCCGGCGTGTGCCAGAGTCGCGTCTGCCGCGGCGTGCGCACGCCTCCGGGCACCACACAAGTGACCCGGATGCCGTGCTCGCCGAGCTCGCGCGCCATCCCGCGGGTCATGCCCTCGATCCCGGCCTTCGCGGTCTGGTAGACCGAGAGCCCGGAGAGCGCGAGGTGCCAGGACACGGAGCCGAAGTTGATGATGGCGCCGCCGCCCGCGGCCTTCATGCCCGGGGTCACCGCCTGGGCGCAGAAGAAAAGATGCCGCAGGTTCACGGCGAGACCGTCTTCCCAGTACCCGGGCGTGACGTCCTCGAATCTGTGCCGCTCGTCGTTGGCGGCGTTGTTGACCAGGACCCGGATGGGGCCCGACTCCTCGCCGAGGCGCACGAGAGTCTGCCGCACGCGATCCAGATCGCGCAGATCGCAGTGGTGAAAGCGCGGCGGAGAATCCAACGTGGCGAGCGAGCGCTCGAGCGCGCGCGACTCCTCGACGCAGATGTCGAGGTAGGACACGGCGGCGCCCTGGCGCGCGAAGGCGGTGACGATCGTGGCACCGATGCCGGAGCCGCCGCCCGTCACGACGACCCGCTTGCCCCGCAGGCTCGGATACAGCGCGCGCGTGAAAGCGGGCGCCGGCGCGCCGGCTGGGTCCATCGGCGGGCAGTCGCCGGCGACGGTGGCGGCAGCCAGCCGGGTCACTCGCGCACCCCCGCCGGCCGCGGGCGGCCCGGTCCGGCCGGCACGAGGACTCTCGGATTCATCCGATCCTCGGCGCGGAGACTCCAGCATTGATGCTGGAGAGGAAGCGCCGCCTTCCTGTTGCAACGGATCGCAGGGCTGGGTTAATATACAGCTCGTCGGCATATCGGCCATTAGGCCACCGGCAGGCGATCGACGGTTTTTGGGGCGGCTCGCGGCAAGCGAGTGCAACGGCACGGTGGTTTCGACTGCGAGTGTGCGTTGGGTAAGGGTGCATGGTTGTATCCGGGCTAGAACGTTAGCCTCCTGATTCTGGAAATCCCCTCCCTTGAGGGAGGGGAAGACGTTAATGCTCGGGGCAAGGCAACAATCCTCGGGTGGCGAGGTTCTCCATGAGCGCGCCGATGCCGAGCGTCCAGGGCGGCGCGTGCTCGCAGTGGGTGACCCGGTTCTCGAGCGTGCCCAGCCGCTCGCTCGCGATCCGTACCCGATCTCCCCGGCGGTGCGTGAAGCCAAGACCCGGGGTGTCGCGGTCCTCGACCGGCGCGAACATCGTGCCGAGGAAGAGCGCGAAGCCGTCCGGATACTGGTGGTGGCGGCCGATCGTCTGGCTGATCAGCTCGAGCGGGTCCCGGCTGATGTGCCGCATGGAGCTCGCGCCCTCGAGCACGTAGCCCTCCTCGCCCTGCACCTCGAGCGTCACTTCCGCCGCGCGCACCTGCTCGAGGCTGAAGCCGCCGTCGAAGAGACGGATGAAGGGGCCGATCGCGCACGAAGCGTTGTTGTCCTTCGCCTTGCCGAGGAGCAGCGCGCTGCGGCCCTCGATGTCGCGCAGGTTGACGTCGTTGCCGAGCGCGGCGCCGGCCGCGCGCCCCGCCGGGTCGCAGACCAGCACGACCTCGGGCTCCGGGTTGTTCCAGCGGGAGTCCGAGCGCACGCCGATCCATTCCCCCCAGCCGACCGAGGACAGCACCGGCCCCTTGGTGAAAACCTCGGCATCGGGCCCGATGGCGACCTCCAGGTACTGCGACCAGAGTCCCGCCGCGAGCAGCGCTTCCTTCAACCGTGCGGCTTCGGGCGATCCCGGCCGCACGGCGCCGATCCCGGCGCCGACCCGTTTCTCCAGCGCATCGCGCACGCGCTGCGCCGCCGCGACATCGCCGCGCGCGCGCTCCTCGATGACACGCTCCAGCGCGGATACTGCGAACGTGACGCCGCACGCCTTCAGGCACTGCAGATCCACGGGCGAGAGCAAAGCCGGCGGCCGCCGCTCATCGCCGCGCTCCCAGGCCGGCCGCAGCGCCATCGCCTCGAGCTCGCCCAAGTCCTCGCCCGGCACCTGCGCCTCCCCGCGCCAGCGGGCGATGAACTGCGAGGTCGTGGGCGCGAACGCGGAAACGTCCAGCACCCGCCCGCGGCGGACGAGGATCGGGGTCGGGCCCTCCGAGGTCAGCAGACGCCCGAGCAGCGTCGCCTGGCGCCAGTCCCGGGGCAGGGAATCGAGCATGGAGAGTCATTCCTGGGGATCCCAGCGTTTCTGGTAGCGCTACCATCGCTCACCGGCGCGTCCCTGTCAAGCCCGCTCCCGCGGCCTTCGGCGTTGCCGCCGACTGGCGCGGGATGAGCGCGTGCGGGATCAGCCGGTGGAGCCTGTCCGGGGCGGCGCCGCGGCTGCCGCGCACCGCCGCCACCAACATATCGATGGCCTCCGCCGCCATGCGCGCGATCGGCTGTTGGATGGTGGTGAGCTCCGGCCAGATGGTCGAGGCGATGAGCGTGTCGTCGAAGCCGACGACCGTGAGGTCGCGCGGCACATCGAGCCCCCGCCGCTGCGCCTCGGCGATGACCGCGGCGGCCATGTCGTCGTTGCTGGCGAAGACCGCGGTCGGCGCCGGATCGGCGGCGAGGAGCTTGCGGGCCGCATCCAGGCCCGAGCGGAAGCTGAAGAAGCCCTGCTCCATCCGCGCCGGCGGGCGCTCGCCGCGCCGCCCGCGCCGGGGCTCCTGCAGCGCCGCGGTGAACCCGCGCCAGCGCTCCTCGCTCGCGCTCTGGGTGGGATGGCCCTTGATGAAGGCGAGCCGCTCGTGTCCGAGGCCGAGGAGATAGCGCGTCATCTCGAGCGCCGCGGCATAGTCGTCGATGCGCACGCACATGGTATCGGCCGCCGGACGGCCCGCGGCGACCGTCACGACGGGCAGGCGCGCCGCGAGGAGCTCCGCGCGCAGCGCCGCCGACTCGCAAAGCGGCGGCGGCAGCACGGCGCCCACCACGGCCCCGGCGAGGAGCCGCCGCACCGCCCGGCGCGAGGCGGCCGGCGCCGGCTCGCATTTCTCGAGCACGAGCTGCACGCCGTGCCGGCTCGCCGCATCGAGCGCACCCACCAGGAACTCGCTCAAGTAGGCTGAGCTCGGGTTGCCGTAGAGCAGGCCCACGCGCTCACCGCGCTCGCTCGCGAGGTTGCGCGCCGCGATGTTCGGCGAGTAGCCCAGCTCCTTGACGGCGCGCAGCACGCTCCGGCGCGTCGTCTCGCTCACGTACTCGCTGCCGTTGACTGCGCGGGAGACGGTCATCGGCGACACGCCGGCGCGGCGGGCGACATCCTTGATGGTCACACCGCCGCGAGCCCGGCGCCGCGGCCTGCGGGCAGCCTTGCTCACCGGATGGCGAAGGCCCGGTAGGAGTGCGGCGCGAGGCGCACCACGAAGCTCGTCTGGTGCCGCTCGCCGGGCGCAGGTCCCGGCGTGATCGCCGGCGCCGGCAGCACGCTCTGCCCGGAAGCGAGGTCGACCAGCTTCGAGGCGCCGCCCTTGACGAAGATGCGCACCGTCGCCGGGCTCGCCCGGTACGACTCCACGACGAAGGTGCGGTTGTCGTAGGCGAAGAGGCTCACGAGCGCCGGGGCGTCGATGCGCAGCGGGAAGCGCGCGAGCAGATACCCGCGCAGCTGATCGAGCACCGGCTGCGGCAGGCGATACAGGTCGCCCATG
>DAHUXV010000031.1 GCA_027306985.1 Gammaproteobacteria bacterium
CAATGCCTCGGCCAGCAGCTCGATCCAGTGACGGACGGGCCGGTCCGCTCCCGCGGCGAGATGCATCAGGCAGCCGATGTTGGCCGTGGCGATGACATCGGGAGCATCCGCCTGCAATGCCGCGAGCTTGTTGGCTTTGAGCTGACGCGAGATCGCCGGCTGCAGGACGGAGTAGCTGCCGGCGGACCCGCAGCACAGATGCCCCTCCGCAACGGAGGTGAGACGGCACCCCGCCCGCTCGAGCAGCGGCTCGATCACGCCGCGGATCCTGAGGCCATGCTGCAGCGTGCAGGGTGAATGGAAGGCGACGCGTCGTGCGGCCTCGTGGTGCGACTTCAGATCCAGTCTGGCGTCCGGCCGCGCGAGCTCCTCTGCGACCGCCTGGCCGATGTCTCGGAACAGCGCCGAGATCCGTGCCGCCTTGGACGCGTAAGCGGGGTCATCGCGCAGCAGCAGGCCGTAGTCGCGCACCATCGCGCCACAGCCGCTCGAGGTCACGATCAGCGCCTCCACGCCCCGCTCGATCTGCGGCCACCAGGCATCGATGTTGTGCCGCATCTGCCGGCGGCACCGGTCCTCCTCCGACAGGTGATGCGCGAGCGCCCCGCAGCATCCGCCCGGCGCCGCGATCAGCGAGACTCCCAGCCGGTCGAGCACCCGGGCCGCGGCGGCATCGACGCCGGGGGCGGCGGCAGGCTGCACGCAGCCCGTCAGCACCAACATGCGGCGGGCGTGGCGCGGCGCGGGCCAGGAACCGGATGGACGCGCCGGCGGTATGGCTCGCCGCAACGCGCCCGGCATCAGCCAGCGCGTGCGCCTCCCGAGCGCCAGCAGCGCGGCGAATCGCCGCCGGTGCGCAACGACGGTGAGCAACGCGCGCCTGAGCAGCCGGTCGCGCAATCTTCGCGGCACCACCCGCTCGACCTGGTGCCGGCCAATATCCAGCAGGCGTCCGTAGGAAACGCCCGATGGACACGTCGTCTCGCACGCCCGACATGTCAAACAACGGTCGAGGTGCAGCTGCGTGACGCGGGAAGGCTCGGCGCCCTCCAGGATCTCCTTGATGAGATAGATGCGGCCGCGCGGACCGTCGAGCTCGTCTCCGAGCAGCTGATAGGTGGGGCAGGTCGCCGTGCAGAACCCGCAGTGCACGCACTTGCGCAGGATGGCGTCGGCCTCCCGGCCATCGGGTGTCTCGAGGAAAGCCGCGCTCAGCCGGGTTTGCATGGCTACAGGTCAGGATGGAGACGGCCACGGTTGAAGATCGCTTGCGGGTCGAAAGCGGCCTTCAAACGCTTGTGGATCGAGAGCATCGCCGCGGGCAGCGGCTGAAAGGGGCTCGCGGCGGGCTTGAGCGGCGCCCGATACAAGGTGGCGTGGCCGCCGAATCGCGCCGCGAGCGCATGCAGGGTGCCGCCCGCCTGCGCACCGGGGAGCCACCTCAACGCACCGCCCCATTCGATCAGCGTCGGGCCGGCGACCGGCAACGGCGGCGAGCCGGCCGGGAGCGAGACCCGCCAGAGCTCGTCCGCCGCCGCGAAGAACGGCAGCCGCTGCTCGCGCACGGCTGCCCAATACTGATCCGAGCCGCTCATCATCTCTCCGCCCAGCACCTGGCGCGCGGCACGAAGTGCCGCCTCCGCACCGGACAGGCGCACGTGCAACGCTCCGCCCTCCCATGTTGTCGCGGAAAGCGGCAAAGGGCGGGTCGCCCAGAGCGTCATCGACCGCAGCGCCTGCGGCTGGTCCATCTCGAAGCGCAGGGTGCACTCGGCGCGGGGCAGCGGCACTGTCTTCAGCGTGACCTCGGCGAGCAGACCGAGCGTGCCGAGGCTCCCGGCCATCAGCCGCGAGAGATCGAATCCCGCCACGTTCTTCATGACCCTGCCGCCGAAGCGCAGCCGCTCGCCCCGGCCGTCGACCATCTCCACGCCCAGCACGAAATCGCGCACCGCCCCGCAATAGGCGCGGCGCGGTCCCGACAGGCCGCTCGCCACCGCCCCGCCGACCGTGGCGCGGCCGTCGAATCGCGGCGGCTCGAAGGCGAGCATCTGCGCGTGCCCGGCGAGCACGCGCTCGAGCTCCTCGAGCGGTGTGCCGGCCCGCGCCGAGATCACGAGCTCGGTGGGCTCACAGTGCGTGATGCCGGTGAGCGGGCTGACATCGAGCAGCTCGCCCGCGAGCGGGCCGCCGTAGAAGTCCTTGCTGCCGCCGGCGCGGATGAGCAGCGGCCGGCGCGCCGCGGCGGCCGCTCGAATCCTCTCCTGTAGGGACTGCAGGTCTGACATCTGGTACGCGTGGCGCCTCTAGAATGCCCATCGTCTTTGCGCGAACCCAAAGCATAAAGCATAGGCACAGGGATGTGCCCCGCCGCCGCAGGGCGAGGCGGTGCTCTCAGCGAAGCACGGCTTCGCTCCGCCGAGCGAGCTTTGGGCAAAAACCCCGCTTTTTGCCCAAAGCTGCACTGGGCCGGGCAGGAGCCCGGATCCAGCGCTTCATCCTAGTTGCCCATCGACTCATGTCGACCCCGACATCATGAAGCGGCACGACCGTGCGCCGAGGCACAGGGACGTGCCCCGCCGCCGCAGGTGGC
>DAHUXV010000035.1 GCA_027306985.1 Gammaproteobacteria bacterium
CCCACGCAGGATCTGCCTCATCCACACCGCGCCCCTCATGGTGCAGGTCTTCACGCCGCTCTGCCGCGACCGGCTGCCGGACGTGAAGGTCACCCAGATCATCAACGAGTCGATGATCAAGGACACCATCGAGGCGGGCAAGGTGCGCCAACCCACCATCGACACGCTGTACACCTTCGCCGAGGCGTGCTTCAAGCTCGGCACGGAGCTCGTGATGGTGACCTGCTCCTCCATCGGGCCGGCGGTCGATCTCATTCAGAGCCGCTTCGAGAAGCCGGTGCTGCGCGTCGATGAGCCGATGGCCGAGGCCGCCGTGGCACGCGGCCGGCGCATCGGGGTCGCGGCCACGCTGCGCACGACGCTGGAGCCGACCTCGGAGCTGCTGCTGCGCAAGGCGAAGGAGGCGGGCAAGGACGTGCAGCTGATCGAGTGCCTGTGCGAGGGCGCATTCGATGCGGTCATCGCCGGCGACACCGAGACGCACGATGCGCTGGTCTCCAAAGCCATGGTCGAGAAGCTGGGCGAGGCGGATGTCATCGTGCTGGCGCAGGCCTCGATGGCGCGTGTGATCGACCGGCTGCCGCCCGGGGCGCTCAGTGCGCCGGTGCTCTCGAGCCCGGCGCTCGCGATGGACTATCTGCGCGAGCGACTGGCGCGCCTGCGGCCCAATTGAGGCGCTGGATCCGGGCTCCTGCCCGGCCCGGCGCGGCGGCGTGCAAGAGGCGCGACTTTTGCCCGCCGCTCGCCGCCTGCGGCGGCGGCCATTTCGCCGTGCCTGGCTTCAGGGCTCGGCTTCGCGCGCCATCGGGGGGGAACTGACATGCGCAAGCGCTACGCCGTCGTCGGGCTGCTCGGGGTCGTCTCGGTCATCACCTTCATCGACCGGATGGCGATCGCGGTGCTCGCGCCCTGGATGCGGCGCGACCTCGGCATGGGCGCGGCCGAGTGGGGCTGGGTGCTGAGCGCCTACGTCATCGCCTACGGCATCTTCGAGATCCCCTCCGGCGCGCTCGGCGACCGTCACGGCCAGCGGCGCGAGCTGTCGCGCATCGCGGCCTGGTGGTCGGCCTTCACCGCGCTCACGGGCGCGAGCTCGCGCTTCCTCGAGCTCGTCGTCGTGCGCTTCTGCTTCGGGCTGGGCTCGGCGGGCGCCTATCCCAACGCCTCCGGCGTGCTCTGGCGATGGCTGCCGGCGCGGGAGCGGGCGCGGGGCCAGGGGGTCGTCTGGGCCGCGAGCCGCCTCGGCGGCGCGCTCGCGCCGCTCCTGCTGGTGCCGCTCGCGGTCGCCTACGGCTGGCGCGCGGTGTTCTGGGTCCTCGCGGGGGTCGGCGCCGTCTGGGCGCTGGTGTGGTGGCGCTGGTATCACGACGAGCCCGCCGCGCAGCCGGGCATCACGGCGGCGGAGCTCGAGGAGATCGGTCCGGGGCACGGGCGCGGCTCGCACGCGGGCGCGCCGTGGGGGCGGCTGCTGAAGCTTCGCCAGCTGTGGCTGATCGTGCTCGCCTACGGCTTCTACGGCTGCGGCAGCTGGTTCTATTTCAACTGGTACCCGAGCTGGCTG
>DAHUXV010000072.1 GCA_027306985.1 Gammaproteobacteria bacterium
ACCTCCAGCAGCTCGCGGTTGGTCTCGGTGAGGGAGGTGCCGGGCGCGGTGAAATAATCGAGCACGAAGCCGCCTTCATCCATGCGCGGCAGGAAACCCGTCCCCACGTGCGAGTAGGTGAGAAAGCCGGCGATCAGCACCGCGCCCAACGCGGGCACGAGCAGCAGCGGGCGCTCGAAGAGCCGGGTGAGCAGCCGCGCATGCGTGCGCTTCAGCCAGGTTTCCCTGCCGTGGGAGGGATCCGCGAAATTGCCGAAGTCGATCAGGCCGCGGGCGAGCAGCGGCACGGTGAATGCCGTCAGGATGAAGGAGATGACGAGCGCCGAGGCCATCGTGAAGGAGAGGAACTTGAAGAACGCTCCGGTGACGCCCGAGAGGAACGCCAGCGGAACGAAGATGATCGTGGTGGCCATGCTCGAGCCAAAGAGCGGGCTCAGGAACTCGCGGGCCGCGTGCAGCACGGTCTCGTGGGGGTTCTTTACCTCGGGCACCCCCGTGCGCCGGGCGATGTGCTCGATCATGACGATCACATCATCGATCAACAGCCCGATCGCCGCGGCGATGCCGCCGAGCGTCATGATGTTGAAGGTCATCCCGAACACGGACAGCATCAGCACCGTGATGAGGACCGACAGGGGCACCACCATCATCGCGACCGCCGTCACCCGCCAGTTGCGCAGGAACGCGAACAGCACGATTCCGGCGAACACGAGGCCGATCAGGATCGCCTCCTCGAGCGCCGCGATCGAGGAGCGCACGAGCTGAGTCTGGTCGTACCACTTGTAAAGATGGATCGAGGCCGGCTGGGTCTTCATGAACGACGCCAGCCGCTGCTTGACCTCGCTGGCAAGCGTCAGGGAATCGGCCGTATCCTGCTGATAGACGTCGAACGTGACGGCGGGCCGTCCGTCGTCATCGACCAGCAGCCATTGGGGCACCGAGCCCATCCGCACCTGGGCGATATCGCCGAGGCGGATGATGCCGTCGGGGCCCGTATGCAGCGCCACATCGCGCACCGACTCGATCGAGGTGAACGCGTTGTTGCCGATCGCCAGGTAGAGGAGATCGTTGTCCTCGAGCCGGCCGACCGAGCGGATGATGTTGGTCTGGGCGAGAGCCTGCGAGACGTCCGCGAGCGTCAGGCCATAGGCGCGCAGCTTCTGCGGATTGACCGAGACCTGCACTTCCGGGGTCTTGCCGCCGAGCACGCCCACCCGCCGGACCCCGGGTATGCCGGTGAGGAGCGGCGTGATCTGGTATTGGGCGAGCTGCTTGAGCTGCGCCGGCGGGACCTTGTTGGAGATGAGCGCGTACGACACGAACGGCATGATGACGTTCGGGCTCATCTGGATGATGTCGTAGGTGGTTCCCTGCGGCAGCGAGGGCAACTGCTGGGCGAAGGCCGCATCCACCGCGAGCAGCGCCTGGTTCATGTTGTAGCCCCACGGGAAGTCGACGAAGATCTCCGCCGACCCGCGCGAGGTGGTGGATGTCACGTCCCGCACGTTGGGAACCGCGCGCGCCACGCGCTCGAGCGGCTCGGTCACATCGACCAGCATCTGCTTCGCCGGCATGACCCCGGCGCTCACCTCGATGCGCACGCGAGGGAAGCTCGTGACGGGGAAGAGTCCGACCGGCAGCGTGATCGCCGCGAACACCCCGCCGAGCGCGAGCGCAAAGGCGATGGTGAGGAGCGACCGGCGGTGGCGCTCGATCCAGGCGGTGAAGCTCATTCGCGGTCCCTCATTGCCCGCCGCCGCCCTTCGCCGGGTCGGCCAACCGGATCCTCATCCCATCGTCGAGCTGATAGTTTCCGGTCAGCACCAGCCATGCGTGCTGATCGAGCGCGCCGCTGATGACATCCCGGGCGCCATGGGCATCGAGGACCCGCACCGGCACCTTGTGGGCGATGCCGTTGAAGGCCTGAACGACATAGGGAGCGCCCTTCTCATCGACGAGGATGGCCTCGTGCGGCACCACGTAGCCTTCCATCCGGTGGGTCGTGATGGCCGCCTCGGCCATCTCGCCCGGAAGGAGCGAGCCCGGCGGGAGCCCGATCTCGACGGGCACCAGTCCCGTATCGGACTGCGCCACGGCGCCGCGCAGCAGCACCCGGCCCGCGACCGGCTGCGTGCCGCCGACGAGGGTCACCTTCGCCGGATCATCCGCATTGACTTCTCCCGCCTGGGCCGGCACCACGCCGACCGTGAGCACGAGGCGTCCCGGCGCCGCAAGATCCAACAAGGGGGTTCCCGCCGATACGATCTGCCCCGGCCTCGCCGTGAGCGTGGTCACGATGGCCGGGAACGGCGCCCGCACGGTGCGCATTCCGCCCGCACCCACGGCGTTCAGCGCCACGAGCGCGGCGCGTGCATCGGATTCGCTCTGTTCCGCGGTGGCGAGCTGCTGCCGGGTGGCCAGATGCAGGACCACCAGCTTGCGTGTGCTCTGCACCAGGTGCCTGGCGACCGACAGTGCCGATCGCGCCTGGGCATAGGACGCGGCGGTGGTTGGGCTCGGATCCAGACGGATGAGCGCCGCGCCCTTCGGCACCTCCTGCCCGAGGCGCACGTACAAGGTGCCGACGACCGCCGATACCGGCGCCATGACCATCTTGCGGCCGGAGCTGGCCGGACCCACGGTGCCGTACCCGACCACCACATGGGGCAGGCTGCCACGCTGCAGCGGCGCCAGCGTGACGAGCACGCTCGGCTTCGCGGCGGCCGAGCCGCCGGCATGCGCCGGCCGCAGCGCCAACGCCACGGTCAGCGCGAGGGTGAGAGCGATCGCAGCGGCGGCTGCCGGCAACAGAAATCGGCGGTTCATGGCGTCCTCGGTTTCGCGGCCGGGAGGATGCGCGTCTGCGGCAGCCCCAGTCCCAGCTCGATGGTCATGGCGATGTGCGCCTCGCCGAGCGAGCGCTCGAGCGCCATCGCCTCGATCTCGCGCTGCAGCGCGCTGGTCTCGTAATCGGCAAGCGAGCGCTGATCGAGATTGCCCTGCGCATATGCCTGGCGCGCCGCCTTCGACAGCCGGTCCGCCTCGGCCGCGGAGCGGCGCGCCTCACGGACATAACCCTTGAGGCGCGCCATCGTGAGGGCGAGCCCCTTGGCGGTGCCGACCGCCTGATCCAGGCGCGCCTGATACTGCTCGTGCAGCAGCAGGCGCGTCGCGCGGGTCTGGGCGAGCTGTCCCTGGTTGCGGTCGAACACCGGCACATCGAAGGTGGCGGTCGGGCCCACGGTGCGGTTGTTGGCCGTGTCATCGCCCCAGGCCGGGCCGAGCGAGAAGGCGGGGAACTGGCCGATGATGGCCGTGCGCACGTCCTCATCCGCGGAGCGATAGCCGAGGCGCAGCGCCACCAGATCCGGCCGGCGCTCGGGCAGTCTCGCGAGGAGCATCCGGATGTCGGCAGGCATGGGCGGCAGCGCCGGCCGGGCGATCGCGAAGCGCGCCTTGGGCTCGAGGCCGAGCAGGGCATCGAGCTGCTGCCAGCTCTGCAGCTGGGTGAGCTCGAGGGAGGAGAGGAACTGCTGCGCCGAGGACTGCGCCGCGAGCAGCGGGGCGAGCGCGGTGAGCGCGAGATTGCCGGCGGCGGCCGCCGCCCTGACGTCCTTCACTTCCTGATCGAAGAGCCGCATCTCGCGGCGGCCGAGCCGCAGCGCCTTGCCGCCCCAGTAGATATCGAGCGCGAGCAGGCGCGCGTTCTGCGCCACCTGCCATTCCCGCCAGAGCAGATCCGCGTTCACCTGACCCAGGGCGTAGTGCGCCGACTTGACGCGGGTGTGATAGGTGATGATCGCCTTTAAGTCCTCCGTGAGAGAGGCCGTCCAGGCGGAAGTGAAATCGGTCCCGGCGAGCAGCGCCTGCCAGCTCACGTTGGCCGAGGGGTTCGGCAGGAGCGAGGTCTGCAGCAGATTCGCCTGCGCGAGGTCCATCCGGCCGCGCTCGGAGCGCAGCTGCGGATCGTTGAGCACGGCGAGCCAGCCGACATCGTCGATATCGAGGGGCCGGTCGACGGCGATCCGCCGGGGAGCCTGACCCGGGCTCGTGGGCGGCAGCCCGGTCCTGAGCGCCGAGAGTCCGCCGGCCAGATCCGGCCCGCTCGCGAGCGGCAGCGGATGGTAGAGCGCGCAGCTCGCGAGCAGCGCCGCGCTCCCGAGCGCCGCGCCCGCGGTCCTCAGAAAGCGCCCGCAGCCGCAGTACCGAATCCTGGATGAGAACCGCGGACGAGCCCGCCCGGGGCCCGTCCCACCGCTATGGGGTATCAATCGCGATCGCCTGGCCTGGTTGCGGACAATACTGCATGGAGATCCTTCGCGAATCTGGGGCGGCACAATGGCAGTCATTGCTGACCAAGTCCTGACGAGCGAGCCGGCGCGTCTTGCGCACTCGAGGCCCAGCCACTCCCCAGCCCTGGCCGCCGCGCGCCGGCCCCGCCATCCTGTCCGGCCGCTCGCCTCTCGAGTCGGCTCGGCCGCCACGGACGGCCGGTGGCACGAGCCGCCCACCGCCGCAGTCAGCTCTTCGTCAGGGCTTGCGGCGATAATATGCCGATCGGGCGCACCCTGCGCCGCACTCCATGCCCAATGCGAATTCTCTTGGTCGAAGATCACCGGGCGATGCGCGAGATGATCGCCGATCATCTCAAGGAGCGCGGCTTTGCCGTCGATTCGGTGGGCCGCGGCGACCATGCCATGGCCGCCGCGGCGGTCGCGCGCATGGACGCGGTGATCCTCGACCTCGGCCTGCCCGATATGGATGGAATGGAGGTCCTGACCTGGCTGCGCACCGCCCACCCCGAGCTGCCCGCGATCATCCTCACGGCCCGCGACAGCGTCGATGACCGGCTGCTCGGACTGAACTCCGGCGCCGACGACTACATCGTCAAGCCCTTCAATCTCCTCGAGCTCGAGGCGCGCCTGCGGGCCGTGCTGCGCCGCGCCGGCAACCCGCGCGGCACCACCCATTCCCTCGGCGGCGTCACCTTCGACACCGTCACCCGCGAAGCGGCCGTTTTCGGCAAGGCGCTCGAGCTCACCCGCCGCGAGGCGGCGCTGCTCGAGGAGCTGATGCGCGTGCCCGGACAGGTGCTCACCAAGGACCGCCTGGAGGACCGTCTGTACGCCCTCGAGGACGCCGGCAGCGCCAATGCGCTCGAGGCGGCCGTCTCGCGCCTGCGGCGCAAGCTCGCGGCGGCGCACGCGGCGCTGCAGATCGAGACCAAGTGGGGCATCGGCTACCGGCTGATCGCCGGCGCGGCCGAAGGCGGCCCGGAGTGAGCCACCCTCACAGCCTCAGGCTTCGCCTGATCGGGGCGATGGTGGCGGTGTTTGCGCTGGGGTTCGCGGCGTCGCTCCTCGCCTACCGCACCGAGGTCCACAAGATCACGGCCAACCTGCATGCCACCACGCTCGAGAACCAGGCGCGCGAGCTGTTGGACGCGCTGCGGGTCCGCAGGGACGGCACCGTCGAGGTGCACACCCCCGCCGACTGGCGGGAGGTCTACGGCAAGCCCTCGCGCCACTTCGTCTACACGGTCTTCGATGCCGCCCGCCGCCCCATCGCCCGCTCCCCCAACCTGAGCGCTCCCCTGCCCTACATTCCCGTGGATTCCCACGGCACCCTCGGGCCGGTGGAGTTCATCGGCGCGGGCGCCGCGCGTCTCGCCATCGTCGCCGCTCACGGTCCCCGCGGCACGACCGTCCTCGTCGGCCGCGGCGACATGGATCGCGATCAGCTGGTCGACAGCCTCTTCCAGGAGGGCTCGGAGCAGCTCACCGTCATCGTGCCGTTCGCCATTCTCGCCCTGGTGCTCGTCTGGCCCATCACCTGGTGGAGCCTGCGGCCGATCGCGCGCGCCTCGCGCGAGGCGGCGCGGGTCGGCCCGCAGCGCCCGGACATGCGCATCTCCCCGAGCGGGCTGCCGCGGGAAATCCAACCGCTGGTCGAGGCCGTCAACGGCGCCCTCGATCGCCTCTCGCGCGCCTACGCCGGCGAGAAGCGGCTGACCACGGATGCGGCGCACGAGCTGCGCACGCCGGTCGCGGTGCTCAACCTGCGGCTGCAGCGCGCGCGGCTCACCGGCAACACCGACTGGGAGGCAATCGAGCGCGAGATCGCCCAGATGGGACGGCTGGTCGATCAGCTCCTCGACCTCGCCCGCAAGGAGTCGCTCGCCGGCGAGCGCCGCACGGAGGATCTCCCGATCGCCAATCTGTCACGCGTGGTGCGCGAGGCCGCGGCGATGGTCTTGCCGCTGATGGAGGCCGGCGGCCGTCAGCTCGATGTCGAGGTCCCGGATTCCGTCCCGGTGCGCGGCAACAGCGATGACCTGCGCGACATGGTGCGCAACCTCCTCGAGAACGCCATCGTGCACGGGCGCGGCACGGTGAGCGCGCGCATCGAGGGTCCCGAGCAGGACACCGGACTCATCGCGATCGAGGTCGCCGACGAAGGCGCCGGCGTCCCGTCCGGCCAGGAGGAAGCGGTGTTTCAGCGCTTCCGCCGGCTCCACGTCGATACTCCGGGCTCGGGGCTGGGACTGGCCATCGTGCGGCACGTGGCCCGCAGCCACGGCGGCGATGCGCACTTCCTCCCCGGCGCCGGACGCGTGGTGGTCCACCTGCCGGGTCTCGCCTCGGCGCGCGCCCGGCCCCAGAAGGCCGCCGAAGACGCTTGACGGGCGCGGCGGCGCCCTCCTGCGCCTACTGCGGCGTGCCGCTGTTGCCGGCTCTGAGCAAAGCGTCGACCTCGGCTTCCGCGGCCATCCAGTCCTCGAGCTCTCCGCCCGGCGCGAATCCGCGCCGCTCGGCGCGCAGATAGGCGGCCTGCGCGATCATTGCGCGGCGCGCGTCCTCGGACACGGTCATGCCGGTGGAGGCGGCGGGCTCGGCGGCGGGCTTCGGCGGCGAGGCGCGCCGGCGCGGCGCGGCTTTCTCCTCTACCTGCGAGGTCCCGGCGGAGCGGATGGATCCGGAAATCGTGGTGCGACGGTTGGCCATGAGAACTCCTGTGCTGTGGTCAGTACCCCTTCGAGGTCGAGCTTGCCGGCGGCACGAATCGCCTGCAAGCCAGGCCCGAAGCGCAACCGAAGGCGTGCCCGGCCCCTCCCGGGCCTCGGCCCTGTGGACCCGGCGCTTCGCGCCGCCCACCATCGCTCCCGGCGATGGTGTCCGCCCGAGTGTCCGCTGTCCGGCGGACGGACAGGCGCGCCCGCCCCGCCGCCCTCCGGCGGGACAGGGAATCACCTGAGCTATCAAGCACTTGAGAAGCCGACGCCGTGTTGGCATACGACCTGCAACGAGTCGCTCGAGAGAACACCATGGGCATCATCGACCTCAAACCTACCATCCGCTCGAGCGCCGAGCCCGCATCCATCAGGAGCACGTCCGCGCAAGACGTCTCGCTGACAGAAGCCGGGCGGCGTTGGTACCGGCGCCGCCCCATACAACTCGCCGCCGCGGGCGCTCTCGCGCTCGTCCTCGTGCTCTTCTGGCTCGCCAGGGCGTGGTCGCTGTCCGCAAATGTCATTTCCGCCGCGAGCCTCGAGCTCGCCACCGTGAAGCAGGGCAACTTCGTGGATGACGTCGCCGCCCGGGGCACGGTGATCGCCGCGGTGAGTCCCACCGTCTACTCCGCCGCCCCGGGGACCGTCAGCTACCTGGTACACGCGGGCGATCGCGTCGCCAAAGGCCAGGTGCTGGCCCGATTGTCGAGCCCGGAGCTCGAGAACGAATACAAGCGCGAGCGCACCACGCTCGAGAGCATGGACACCGGCCTGTCGCGGGAG
>DAHUXV010000073.1 GCA_027306985.1 Gammaproteobacteria bacterium
GAATGAGCGCGGCGCGCGCTTGCATCGATCAGGCGGACACGCGCCGCATGGCCGGCCTGCTGCACAGCGCCGTGGTACTCATCGCCGAGCTGCGTGGCAGCCTCGACATGCAGCGGGGGGGCCCGCTGGCCCAGAACCTGAGCAACCTGTACGAATACATGGCTCGCCGGCTGATGCACGCGAACCTGAACCGCGATGCCACGGCGGTCGCCGAAGTGATCGGCCTGCTCGCCGAGGTGCGCAGTGCCTGGGTGGCAATCGGTCCTGAAGTGAGAGCCCAGTCGTCGCCGCGCGCGGCGTCGGCCGCCTGAGGCGAACCGCCGTCCGGCTCCTGCCGGACGGCGTAGCGGACCGGTTCGCGCCGCCGTCGGGGAGGCCCGGTCCGGAACCGGCTTCCGAGGGCACGGCCGCATTGCCCTGTGGGGGCGAAATGCGACATATTTCGCGGCGCGGCGGGCTGCAACCCTGTCAAGGTTCAGCCAATGAGCCGACGCCATTCCCGCGCCGCATCGATTCCGCCGCCCCGGCAGGCGCCGGCCGCCCGATCGTTGCCGGTCACCGCCATTCAAGAGGCCTGGGCGCTCTACGCCCAGGGACAACGCGCTGCCGCAGAGTCTCTGTGCCGCTCGATCCTGGCGCGCCAGGCCGACCACGCGGGGGCATTGGCGCTGCTCGGAATCGTGCTGGCTCAGTCGCAGCGCGCCGCGGAAGCGGCGCAGCTTCTGGGTCGGGCCGCCGGGCTGCTGCCGAGCGACGCCTCTGTCCACAACAACCACGGCAACGTGCTCCGCGACCTCGGCCGCCATGCGGATGCCCTGAGCGCCTACGATCGCGCTTTGGCCATTCAGCCGGACTATGCGGAGGCGCATTACAACCGGGCGGTAGCGCTGCACGGCCTCGGGCACTTCGAGGACGCCATCGCGGGCTACGACAGGACCCTCGCGCTCGAACCCGCGCGCGCGGCCGCGCACAACAATCGCGGCGCCGCACTGCAGGCGCTCGGACGCTTCCAGGACGCGGTAACGAGCTATGACCAGGCGCTGGCGCTGAAGCCCGACCATGCGGGCGCGCACAACAACCGCGGCGCGGCCCTCTTCAGGCTCGGGCGCCTGGAGGAGGCGCTGGCGAGCCAGGAGCGGGCAATTGCCCTCCAACCGGAATTCGCGGAAGCGCACAACAACCGCGGCGTCTCGCTGAGAGACCTCGGGCGCCCGCGGGAGGCGCTGGCGAGCTTCGATCGGGCGATCGCGACGGAACCGGGCCGTGCGCAGGCTCACAACAACCGTGGCGTGACGCTCAAGGAGTTTGGCCGCCTCGCAGAGGCGCTCTCCAGTTACGATCGCGCGATCGCTCTCGAGCCGGGCTACGCCGAGGCGCACAACAATCGCGGGCTCGCGCTGCGCGAGCTCGGCCGGCTCGAGGAAGCCCTCGCGAGCTTCGCGCGCGCGCTCACGGTCAATCCGGCATACCCGGAGGCCTTCCTCAATCACGGCGCCACCCTGCACGACCTGCGCCGCTTCGACGAGGCGCTGCCGAGCCACGAGCGGGCGCTGGCGTTGAAGGGAGACTACGCGGAGGCGTACCGGAATCAAGGCCACACGCTCCACGAGCTGCGGCGCCCGGACGAAGCCCTGGCGAGCTACGAACGCGCGCTGGCACTGACCCCCGGTGCGAAGTTCCTGCGCGGCACCTGCCAGCACGCGCGCATGCACATCTGCGACTGGAAGTCATTCGAGTCCGAGCGTGCAGCGCTCGCCGTCGCCATCGAAAGAGGCGCAGAGGTGATCAGTCCATTCCGGGCACTGTCGCTGTTCGACTCGCCCGCCCTCCATCGCCGGGCGGCGGCGATCTGGGCGCGGGAGGAATGCCAGCCCGGTGGCGGCGAATTGCCGCCATTGAAGCCGCATCCTCATCACGACAGGATCCGCATAGGGTATTTCTCCGCCGACTTCCGCAATCACGCCGTCTCCGCCCTCGCCGCCGAGCTCTTCGAGACACACAACCGGTCCGGTTTCGAGCTCACCGCCTTCTCGCTGGGACCTGATTCCCGCGACGAGCTGCGCGCCCGCGTGGAGCGGGCATTCGACCGCTTCATTTCGGTGTCCAACCAATCGGATGGGCAGATCGCGGCGCTCGCCAGGAGTCTGGAGATCGACATCGCGGTCGATCTCGGGGGCTACACGCAACATGCACGGCCCCGGGTATTCGCGCTGCGCGCCGCGCCCATCCAGGTGAGCTACCTCGGTTACCTCGGTACCATGGGCGCGGACTTCATGGACTATTTGCTCGCGGATGAGGCGCTCGTACCGCGCGAGCGGCGGCGGCACTACGCGGAGAAGATCGCATACCTGCCGAGTTACCAGGCGAACGACAGCCGCAGGGTCGTATCCGGCCGGGCCTTCACGCGCGCCGAGCTTGGACTGCCGGCCGGCGGATTCGTGTTCTGCTGCTTCAATGCGAACTACAAAATCAGCCCGCAGACGTTCGCCAGCTGGATGAGAATCCTCACGTCCGTGCCCGAGAGCATCCTGCTCCTGCTGGCGGGCAGCCTGGCAGCGCGGCAGAACCTTCGTCAGCACGCGATCGATAGCGGCATCGATCCGTCGAGGCTCGCCTTCGCAGGCAGAGTGTCGTACCCGGATTATCTCGCCCGCTATCGGGCCGCCGACCTGTTTCTCGATACACTGCCCTACAACGCCGGTGCGACCGCGAGCGATGCGCTGTGGGCGGGTCTCCCGGTGCTCACGTGCGCCGGTGAGGCCTTCGCGGCCCGAATGGGCGCGAGCCTGCTCACGTCGGCGGGACTGCCGGAGCTCATCGCAACCGACTATCGGGAATACGAGCGGCTGGCGGTAGAGCTGGCACAGCAACCGGAGCGGCTCTCCGGGATCCGCGCGAAACTGGCCAAAGCACGCTCCGGCACCACCCTCTTCGACACACCGGGGCTCACCCGCAGCCTCGAGACACTCTTCAGACGGATGTACGATCGTCATCGCCTCGGGCTGCTGCCGGAGCATCTGCTCCTCGAGCTGCCGCAGTTGACGTCGCGCGTCGCCTGACACCCGAGCAAGGCCGGCACAGCATGATCGAGTCCAGCATTCACCAGATCTACTACTCGGAGCAGACACGCCTCGAGATAGACCCCGGATTCACGCCTCTCGACAATTCGGCGAATGAGCGGCCGGACTGGCGGGAATACTGGCCGATGCGCCGGTTCCTTCTCGGCCGGGAGCTCGCGCCGGACTGCTACTACGGCTTCTTCTCACCGAAATTCAGGCTGAAAACCACGTTGACGGCGCTCGCAGTGCAGGAGTTCATCCGCCAGCAGGATGGCGCCGCGGACGTGATCTCCTTCTCGCCGTTCTTCGACGA
>DAHUXV010000074.1 GCA_027306985.1 Gammaproteobacteria bacterium
CACTCGCGCTCCGTGCCGAAAGCCACGTGTATGACCTCACCCATGACTGTCTCTCTCATCTCTTCCGGCGGGTGAGCCGACGCAAGTTCCGTGCCCCGTCGCCGGCTCCAGGACGAGCCGCATGCCCATGGCCTTGAGCAGGGCGGCCGCGCTCCGCAGCTCCGGGTTCCCGCGGCGACACAACGTGCGATAGAGCGAGTCCGCGCTCAGTTCCACCTTCTCCGCCAGTCTCGCGCCGCCGGAGGCCTGCGCGATGCGGCCCAGGGCAGCCGCCAACTCCTCCGGACCGGCGTCCTCCAGCATGGCGTTGAGGTAGGCTATGGCGAACTCGTGCCGCGCCTGCGGCGAGATCGGCGCGGCCGGGCGGGTCTTCTTGCGGGCCATCTGAGTGCACTCCTGCATCGGCATGGGAGGCCAGCGTAGCCCCGCCCTTTGCCGTCGAGCCAGAGGCCATTTGGCACCCGTTCGGGCAGAATTGCCGCGTTTCCAGGACCTCCGCCGTGACCCGGCCGAGCCCCGCGCCCGCGGCACCCCGGGTCTGCCCGGGACCGTCTCGCGCCCCGCTCGAGGGCGCGATCCCGATGCCGGCGTGAAGGGCGGGGTATACTTCGACCCCAGCGGCCGGGTCGGCCTTGGACAACAAAGCGGGGGATAGCGCCATGCTGGTCGTCACGACCGAGAACGTCCCGGGTTATCGTGTCAGAGACGTCAAGGGCCAGGTGTTCGGTGTCGTCGTGCGCAGCCGCGGGCTCGGTGGCAACATCATGGCGGGACTGCGCTCGCTGGCCGGAGGCGAGATCACCGAATACACGCAGCTGCTCGAGGAGGCGCGGCGTCACGCGGTCGACCGCATGGTCAAGAACGCGACGCTCATGCAGGCCAATGCCATCGTCATGATGCGGTTCGATTCCGCGGAGATCGGCCAGACCATGAGTGAGATCGTCGCGTACGGCACGGCCGTGGTGCTGGAGAAGGCGAACGGGTGATGCTGCGGGCGATCGTCCTCACGCTGGGCGGGATCGCCGCCGCGGCAGGCGCGGTGCTCGTCGGGATTGGCAACACGGGATCGGGCGTCTATCTGTCATGTCTCGGAGCGGTGATCATTCTCGGCACGATCTTCGAGCGATGGCGCTACCGCAACGCGCCGCCGCCGGGCGCCCGCTGGGAGCGGACCGGTGAGCGCTTCCAGGACCCCGGGACGGGCGAGACGATGGACGTCGAGTACGACAGCGCCAGCGGCGAGCGCCGCTACGTCCGTGCGGACGAGAGCGCGTCGGTCAAGTAGTCCGGTCGCGCATGCCGATGCCGGTCAGTGACCTCGAGGATCCCGGGCGGCCGCAGCCGACGGTCTTCCTGAGCTACGCCTCGGAGGATCGGCGCGCGGCCCAGCTCATCCGCGACACGCTTCCGGGCTTCGGCATGGAAGTGTGGTACGACGAGAGCGACCTCGTCGGCGGCGACGCATGGGATCAGAAGATTCGCGGGCAGATCCGCGCCTGCGACTACTTCATGCCCGTCATCTCGGCCCATACCGAGGCGCGACACGAAGGTTACTTCCGGCGGGAGTGGCGTCTGGCGGTCGAGCGGACGCTCGACATGGCCGACGACCACGTGTTTCTGCTGCCGGTCGTCATCGACGCGACCGCCGAGGCCGGCGCGCGCGTTCCCGACAAGTTTCGCGCGGTGCAATGGCTGCGGCTTCCCGACGGTCAGCCGACCCCGGCGCTCGAGGCGCTCTGCCGCCGGCTGGTCGCAGGCGAGCCCGCGAAGCCCCCCGCGGCCGGCCCGAGCCCGCAGGCACGCCCGGTGCGGGCGCCGCGGCCGCGCGCCAGTCAATTTCCGCCGTTCCCCCGGGAGGAGCCCGGTCAGAAGGTCCGCTTCTGGTTCCAGGTGGCAGGATGGATGCTCCAATCGGCCTGGGCCGGCTTCCAGCGGCTTCCAAAATGGGTGCGCATCCTCCTCTACATCTGGCTCGCCATCTTCCTCGTGACGCGCTGGACCAGCCGCGACGAGCATCGGCCTTCCCGCCTCTCCGCCGCTCAGGAAGAGCAGCTGCGGCAGATCGCGGCGAGCCATCCCGGCCACTGGACGGCGGGCGACACCGCGCGGCTCATTGCCCAGATCGCGAAGGAGGTGCCCGCGGACGCCGCCAACCAAGCCTCCGCCTACGCGCCGGTGCTCGCCATCCCCTTCGGGGCGCCGGCCGGCGACGCCGCGGCGCAGAAGCTCGCGGGATCGGTCTTCACTCAGGTGTACGGGAGGCTCGCCATCGCCCGTCACGGCCACGTGGCGCTCGCCGACGAGCCGCTGCCCGCCGCCGATCCTGCCGCGGCCGCCGAGCAGGGACGCGCGCATCATTCGACCTACATCGTCTATGGCGGCGTAAGCGGCAGCGCACCCGATCAGCAGCTCACCGTCAAAGTCGTCTCGGTGCATGACGGATCGACCTTGTGGTCGAAGTCCTATCCGCTGGCCGGCGCCGATCCCACCGGCATCGCCGCGCAGGTGAGCGCGGAAGTCCCGCGCCGCGCGGGCGACTGACTCGAGCCGCTAGCGGCCGAGGCGGATCACCAGCGCATGGATGTTGGCTGTCCGCAGCTGCGCCCGCACTTTGGCCAGCTCCGCATCGCTCAGCGGCCCGATGCGCACGCGGTTCCAGGTGTGGGCACCCTCGACGAACCGATCCACCGTGGCCGCCATGCCGTCGCGGGCCAGGCGAGCGCGAACCTGATCGGCTTCGGCGCTGCTGCGGTAGGAGCCCACCTGCACGAGATAGGAGTTGCCGGCGCTCGGGGCTCGCGGCGGCGGGCTCGCGGCGGGCGCGGGCGCGCGCGGCGGATGCTGATCGCCGCGGGGCACCGGCACGTTCAGGCGCGGCAGCATCCGGTAGAAGTCGTACTGCGGAGGCTGCGTGACGGGCTGCGCGGATGAGGCGGAGACCGGGCCGGCCGCCGCTGCCGAGCCGGCGGACGAGCCGGGGCCGCGCGCCGGCGCATGCGGCGCGGCGCCGGTATGCGCATGAGCCCGCGCGGCCTCGGCGGCGGCGCGGTGGCGCGCGTGCGCGCCCGCGATCAGGAACGCGGCGCTGGCGAGCACGGCGCCCACGAGAACGCCGAGGCCGAACTCCTTCAGCTTCGAGGCGCTCGAGCTGCGGGACGGCCGCTTGTAATCGCGCGTGGTCAGCCGGGCCATGCTGCGGACTACATGGTCTGCGGCGCCGAGACGCCGAGCAGGGTGAGACCGTTGCGGATCACCTGTTGAACCCCGAGCACCAGCGCGAGACGCGCATTGCGCGTGCGCGAGTCGCCGACGATGAACTGCTCGGCGTTGTAGTAGGTATGCAGGGTGTTGGCCAGATCGCGCAGGTAGTGGACGATGCCGTGCGGGGCGCGGTTCAGCGCGGCCTGCTCCAGCACTTCCGGATAGCGCACCAGGGAGCCGAGGACCGCCTGCTCGTGCGGGCCCGTCAGGAGCGAGGCGCCGGCGAGCCCCTCGCCGCGGTCGAACGCCAGACCGCGGGCGCCGAGCTGTTTCATGACGCTCGCGACCCGCGCGTGCGCGTACTGGATGTAGTACACCGGATTCTCGTTGGTGCGCGACTTGGCGAGCTCGAGGTCGAAATCGAGCGGCTGGTCGTGGCTGCGCATCAGGTAGAAGAGGCGGCAGGCGTCGTTGCCGACCTCCTCGCGCAGCTGGCGAAGCGTCACGAACTGCGCCTCGCGCTTGCCCATCGGCACTTTCTCGCCGCCGCGGAACAGGCTCACGAACTGAATGAGGTTGACTTCGAGGCAGTCGCCGGGCTCGCCCATGGCCGTCAGTCCCGCCCGCACGCGCGCCACATAGCCGTGGTGATCGGCGCCGAGCACGTCGATCAGGCGTTGAAAGCCGCGCTCGCGCTTCTCCAGGTGGTAGGCGATGTCGGATGCGAAGTAGGTTCTCTGGCCGTTCTCGCGCACCACGACGCGATCCTTCTCGTCGCCGAAATCCGTGGCGCGGAACCACGTCGCCCCGTCCTTGGAGTAGAGCCGCGACTCGCGCTGCAGCCGCGCGAGCGCGCGGTCGATGGCGCCGCTCTTCTCCAGCGCGCGCTCGGAGTACCAGCGCTCGAAGGTCACCCCGAACCGGCCGAGATCGTCGCGGATGTCGGCCAGCATCTGCGCGAGCGAGAGCTCGAGCACGCGCTCGAACCCCTCCGCCCCGATCAGCTCGCGCGAGCGCGCGATCAGCGCGTCGATGTAGGCCTCCTTGTCGCCTGCCGGCGCATCCGGCGGCAGGCCGGCGAGCACGGCGGCCGCCGGGCGGCGCAAGCGCTCGCCTTCGGCGGCCAGAAGCTGCTGCGCCAGCGCGCGCACGTAGTCGCCGCGGTACCCGTTCTGCGGAAACGCGAGCGTCTCGCCGCAGGCCTCCAGGTATCGGACCCATGCGCTCACCGCGAGGATGTCGACCTGGCGTCCCGCATCGTTGATGTAGTACTCGCGAGACACTTCGAAGCCGACCGCCGCCAGGATGTTGGCGAGCGTGGCGCCGTAGGCCGCCTGACGCCCGTGTCCGACGTGCAGAGGCCCAGTCGGGTTGGCGGACACGAACTCGAGCAGCACCCGCTCCGCGTTGCCGAGCGTGCTTCGTCCGTAGCGCTCGCCCTGCTCGTGGATCGTGGCCAGCTCGCGGCCGTAGGCATCGGCTGTCAGGAAGAAATTGATGAACCCGCCGCCGGCGATGTCCGTGCGCGCCAGCAGCGGACTTTGCGGCAGGGCGGCGATGATCTTCTGCGCCAGCTCCCGCGGCTTGCAGCCGGCGGCCTTCGCCAGGCGCATGGCGGCGTTGGTCGCGAAATCACCGTGCTGCGGATCGCGCGTGCGCTCGATCGTGAGCGCTCCGGGCGGCGGCGGCTCGGGCAGCACGCTGCCGACGAGCGAGGTGACTGCGCTCGCGAGGAGCTGCTCGATGTCCTGCTTCAAGAGATCGGGGGTCCGAAGGTGAGTTGAGCTCGAAATTTTACCTGAAGGGATCGGATGAGAGGGTCCGATCGACGGCAAGCGGCCCGGCGGCCCCGGGGCCGCTGCGCCCTGAGATCCGCCATCGCGGGATGAGGTGCCCCGGGAAACGGCCGCGGGATGATCCCGGTCAACGGGCTGGCCCGCGCAAATCGCCGCGAGCGATCGGCGCCCATCGCGCAGGGCTCAAAACAATTCGATGGGATCGACGTCCAGGGCCCAGCGGACGCGGCGCGCGCTCGGCAGCGATTCCAGCGCCGGCAGCCAGGCGTCGAGGAACCGGTGCAGCGCCGCGCGATCGGCGCTCTCGACCAGCAACTGTGCGTGGTGCCGGCCCGCGCGCTTCGCCATCGCAGCGGGAGCCGGGCCGAGAAGCCGGACGCTGCGCGCCCATGAGCCGCTCGCGCCGTGGCCGCGCAGCTCTTCGGCCGCCTTGCGCCCCTCCGTCAGGAACGCCAACGCGGCCTCGGCCGTGCCGGCGGAGTCGCGCACGGCGGCCAGCCGGCTGAAGGGCGGCCACGAGGCCTGGCTGCGCTCCGTCAGCGCCGCACGCGCGAAGCCGTCATAACCGTCCGCCAGCAGGCTCAGGAGCAGCGGATGGTCGGGGAATTCGGTCTGGATGAGCACCTCCCCGGCTCGCTCGCCGCGGCCGGCCCGGCCGGCAACCTGCACGATGGTCTGCGCGAGCCGCTCGGGCGCGCGAAAATCGGTGCTGAAGAAGCCCTGGTCCGCGTTCAGCACGACCACCAGGGTGACGTTGGGGAAATCGTGTCCCTTGGTGACCATCTGCGTTCCGACGAGGATCCGCGCTTCCCCTGAGGACATCCGGCGCATCGCCTCCTCCATGTCGCCGCGGCGCCTGACCACGTCACGGTCCAGGCGGATGCAGGGAATGCCGGGGAAAAGCGTCGCCAGCGTCTCTTCTATCCTTTCCGTCCCCTGGCCGACGGACTTGACGGCGAACCCGCACTGCGGGCACCGCTGCGGCAGCGCGCTGTCCGCCCCGCAGTGGTGGCAGCGCAGCCGCGCGATCGAGAGGTGCACGGTCAGCCGGGCATCGCAGTCGCGGCACGGCGCGATCCAGCCGCAGGCGGTGCAAAGCAGTGTCGGCGCATAACCGCGGCGGTTGAGAAAAACGAGCACCTGGCCGCCGGCGTGCAGGTGCCGCTCGATGGCCTGTACCGCGGGCGTGGACATGCCGGCGTGCACGGCGCTCGAGCGAAGATCGAGCAGGGAGATCCGGGGCGGGGCCGCGTCGGCCGCCCTGCGGGTCAATGCAAGGCGCGTGTATCGCGCGGCCGCGACGTTCTGGAGCGTCTCGAGTGAAGGGGTCGCGGATCCCAACACGACGGGCACGCCGGCGCGATGGGCGCGCACCACGGCCAGGTCGCGCGCGGAGTAGCGGAAGCCGCCTTCGTGCTGCTTGAAGGACGTATCGTGCTCTTCGTCGACGACGATGACTCCAAGGTCCTGCGCGGGGGCGAACACCGCCGAGCGCGTGCCGAGGACGATCCGCGCGCGCCCGCTGAAGGCATCTCGCCAGGCGAGCAGCCGCTCATGATCGGTGAGGGCCGAATGCAGGACGGCCATGGGCACCGCGAATCGCTGCCGAAACCGGCTCACCAGCTGCGGCGTCAGGCCGATCTCCGGCACGAGCACGAGCGCGCTGCGCCCGAGCCGCAGGGCGCGCTCGACCACCTGCAGGTAGACCTCGGTCTTGCCGCTGCCGGTGACGCCGTGCAGCACGAAGGCGCCGAAGCTGCCCAGCGAATCGCCGATCCTGGCGATCGCGAGACGCTGCTCCTCGTTGGGCTCGAGACTCGGGCCCACGGCAGCGGCGTCCGGCGCCGCGGCGGGCGCCGCTGCCGTCTCGACGGCGGCGAGCCACCCCCGGGCCTTGAGCGCGCGCGCGGCTTCCCGCCACGCTTGCAGCTTCTCGTCGAGATCGGCGGCCGAGAGGCCGGCGCCTTGATGAATCGAGTCGGTCCCGGCCAGCGCTCCCAGGAGCTGTCGCTGGCGCGGGGCCCGCCGCGGCTCGCCCCGCGCATACGCCTCGCGGCCTTCAGGCGTGAGGAGCCAGCGCTCTTCGGTAGGATGGGTCGGGGCGCCCAGCCGCAGTGCCTTCGGCAAGGCGGCCGCGAGCACCTCGCCGATGGGATGATGGTAGTAATCCGCCGCCCAGGCGAGCAGGGCGAGCGCGGCCGGGTCGAAGACCGGCAGCGGGTCCAGGCGCTCGAGCACGGGCTTCAGCCGCTCCTCGGGCAGCTCCGAGCCGGCGGCCACCTCGACCGCGATACCGATGAGACGGCGCCTCCCGAAAGGCACCCGCACCCGCACTCCCGGCTCGATCGCGCCCGCGCCAGCAGGGCCGGCGCGATAATCGAACAGGCGCCGCAGCGGCGTGGGCAACGCCACCCGGACGACGGGAAGGGAGCTCATAATGCTATGGGATCAGGGGGTTACGTTTACGGCGGCCGCGGTCAACCGCACCGGCCGCAGCCGCGTTGTACTCGTCATGCCGGAGTTTGCTACGCTCGCGCCGCCTTATAGCATGCCTGCTGCCTCTCACGGCGCCGTGGACCTGCCTGATTCCTCGAGCAATGCCCGCTGCAGAGCCCTCAACCAGTTCCTGGCGGGAGTGGAGGTGCGGGCATTCAGGATCGCTCAGGCGGCGTTGCGCCACGAGGACGACGCGCTGGATGCCGTGCAGGACGCCATGCTGCAGTTGGCGCGCGCCTATTCGGATCGGCCCGCGCAGGAGTGGCGACCGCTCTTCTACCGCATCCTGGAGAACCGCATCCGGGACATGCAGCGCCGGCGCACGGTGCGCAACCGGGTGATGTCCTGGCTGCCCTTCCGGGCGCAGGCCGATGAGGACGAGCCGGACCCGGTCGCGGAGGCCGCCGGCGACGATCCGCCGCCACTGCGCCGGCTGGAGATCGACGAAGCCATGACGGCGCTGCAGACGGCGCTCGGGGCACTGCCCAGACGGCAGCAGCAGGCCTTCCTGCTGCGCGCGCTGGAGGGGCTCGATGTGGCACAGACGGCAGCGGCCATGGGCTGCTCGGAGGGCAGCGTCAAGACACACTATTTTCGCGCGCTGCAGACGCTGCGCGCGCAGCTCGCGGAGCTCTGCGGATGAGCGGGGACCCTAACCTCACCGCCGAACTGGAGCGCCGGGTGCAGGCTCTCCTTACGGAGAGCGTGCAGCGCGTCGACGGCCGCGCGCGCTCGCGATTGAATCGGGCGCGGCACGCGGCGCTCACCGAGGCGGCGCGGCCCCGCCGCTGGTACCGGTATGGGCCGCGGCAACTGGCGGCGCGGGCCGGACGGCGCCTGCTGTGGATGCCGGCTGCGGGAGCGGTGGCCGCCGCGCTGTTGGTTGCGGTCGTGCTCTGGCCGCATGCGCCGCCCGTCTATCCGGCGGTCGATACGCGCCACGCGGAGGATCTGGAGCTGCTCGCGGATCGCGAGGGGATGGACCTGATGCAAGGCGGCGATGGGCAGTTCTACGAGTGGGCGATGGCGCAGGCGGGAAAGGGCGGCCCGGCGGCCGGTTCCGGCGCGGCGGCCCAGGGCAAGGCTCGCGGCGCCCAGGGGAGCGGCGCGGATACGGGCCAGAACAACGGCTGAGATGCGCAGCGCGCACCGCATCGGGATTGCCGTCGTGACGGCGGCGCTCGCCGCCGGGCCGGGCGTCGGCCGCGCCGGCGTTGCGCCGAAGCGGGGCGCGGACCCTCCGGTGGATGAGAGACTGTTGGAATTCCTGGGCAGCGTCGACTCCTCGACCGATTCGTCGCAGCCCGATGACGGCGGCTGGCTGCAGTTCCTGTCGCAATTCAACATCGGCAAGGCGGCCAAGCCGGTGCAATCGCCGCAGGCGCCGCCGCCGAAGCCGGCGAGCCCGGCGGCCGGCGCCGGCAAGCCGGGCGAATGAGGGGGACGAGACGATGATCGAAGTGCGCAAGGCGCTGACGCTCGCGCTGCTGCTGGCAGCGCTGCCCGCCTGCGCCCTGGCGCAGCAGCCGCCGGCTCCCAATCCCCAGGCGCAGGCGGCGGCAGCCCCCGTCCCCTGGGCGAGCCTCTCGCCGCCGCAGCAGCGGCTGCTTGGGTCCCTGGCGGGGCGCTGGGAAACGCTTCCGGCGGCGCGCCAGCAAGCGCTCGCGCGCGGCAGCCGGCGGTGGCTCCACATGAGCCCCCGGCAGCGCTCCATGGCGCGCACGCGCTTCCAGCGGTGGCGGCGGCTCACCCCGCAGCAGCGGCAGACCATCCGCCGCCGATGGCAGAAGTTCAAATCCCTGCCGCCGCAGCAGCAGGCAGCCATCCGCCGCAGCTTCCGCGAGTTTCAGCGGCTACCGCCCTGGCGGCGCCGCATGCTGCGCCGGCAATGGCAGCATGCGACTCCGGCGCAGCGCCAGATGATGATCCAGCGGACGCAGCGGATGTGGCACCGGCAGCAGATGATGCGCATGCAGCGCCAGCAGCAGATGCTGCAGATGCAGCGCCGCATGCTGCAGATGCGGCACTTCCGGCCGATCAGGGGCCCGCGCGGCCCGGGACGTTAGGGCGCGCGCCTCACTGGGATCGGAACCGCGCAGACTCCGACGCGGCCCGCCGGCACCTTGAACCAGGGGCCCCGGCGATCGCGCAGCGCCTGCACGTACCGGGTGAAGGTCGGCGTGTCGGTGCGCAGGATCTCGAGCGGCGTGCGCTTCGCCGCGGGCAGGTCCGAGGCCACCTGCACGGACTCGATGCGCACCCAGTGGCTGCGATTCATGTACACGCCCAGGGGACCCTTGCCTCGCGGCAGGGACGACAGCAGCGGCATGCCCTGCACCACCCGTCCGACGAGAGTGGTGTTGCGATCCAGGTCCCTCTGCGGCCCGCCGATGATCGCGTAGAGGGTCGTGCCGCCGCCGCTGTCGACGTTGTTGCCGCGCGCCGCGCCCACCATCCCATAGCAGTTGACGAGCCAGGCCCGATCGAACACGGGATCGCGGGCCGCGGGGAAGCCGTCCGAGAACCCGACCTGCGGGGCATAGGTGTCAGGATCGGGCAGCGCGGTGAACGGCAGGTGGCGCGACGGGCGCGCGAACTCCGCCGGCACCATGCGCCGCGCCGTGCCCACCGACTTGCGGCCGGTGGTGTCGCCCCATTCCGCCACGCCGTCATCCTGCACGCGGAAGATGGGCAGGCCGTTGAAGAAGCCCTGCCGCGCCAGCTTCTTGATGTTGGCGACGTAACGCGGCGCGAACTGCGGCGCCAGCGCGATCACCACCCGGCCCTGGGGCAAAGTCACGTACAAAGTGTCGTGGGGGTCGAGCGTCCGCCACGCGGATGCGGGCGCGCCGGCGAGGAGCGAGGGGGGCGTCCGTGCGGGATGGGCGTGCAGCGCCTGGACGGCCGGCGGGGTGTTTTCGTCGGCAGCCTGTCCCTGGGCGGTGAAGGCGGCGAGAGCCGCAAGGACCAGGCCGATTCGCAGCGCATTCCTCACCTCGCACCTCCGCGTCAACCGATTGCCTTGACCGCCTGGATGAGCTCCGCTCCGGCCTTCTGCGCATCGCCGTAGAGCATCCGGGTATTGTCCAGATA
>DAHUXV010000054.1 GCA_027306985.1 Gammaproteobacteria bacterium
GAGAGCAGCCGCAAGAGCGCGCAGCTGCTGTTGGAGAAGTGCGAGGTCAGCTCGCCGTCGGCCGAGCGGGCCGCGGTGCGCAGGCTCATCGACGGCTCGGTCGCGGGAGTGATTCTGCCGCCGCCGGTCTGCGAGTCGCACGTCATCCTCACGGAGCTCAAGAAGGCAGCCATTCCCACGGTCGCGGTGGCGACCGGAAGATTCCGGTCCGATGCCTCGTGTGTGCGCATCGACGACTTCAAGGCCGCCTACGAGATGACCCGTTATCTGCTCTCGCTCGGGCACCGGCGACTCGGATTCATCAAGGGTCACCCCAACCAGACGGCGAGCGGCGAGCGTTGGCTCGGGTTCGAGACGGCGCTGCGGGAGGCGGAATGCAAGCCGCAGCCGCCGGTCATGGAGCAGGGATTCTTCAGCTACCGTTCCGGCCTCGAGGCTGCGGAGAAGCTGTTGGCGGCCAATCCGCGTCCGACCGCGATCTTTGCGAGCAACGATGACATGGCGGCGGCGGCGGTGTCCGTGGCGCATCGGCGCGGGCTCGACGTGCCGCGCGATCTGTCGGTGGTCGGGTTCGACGACACGGCGATCGCCACCACGGTGTGGCCGGAGCTCACGACCATCCGTCAGCCGACCGCCACCATGGCCGAGGTGGCGCTCGACCTGCTCATCCGCGAGATCCGCAAGCGCCGCGACGGGCTGCCGGCCGCGTCCGTGGATCACCTGGTGCCGCACGAGCTGATCGTGCGCGAATCGGCCGCGGCCCCGCCGCCCGAGAGCCCCGCCGCCGCGCGCTAGACGGGGGCGCTCCGGTCACGGCCCGGAGGCGGTGTCAGGCGGCCCCGACCTCGCAGAAGAACAGATGCGCCGGCAGGACGTTGAGCGGCTCGAACTTGCGGCGGACGTAGTGAAAAACGCGCTGGAGGTCCTCCAGCACCCGCGTGGAGAACTGAAAGACGAGGAAGGCGCCGCCGGGCGCCAGGGCCGTCGAGGTGTTGCGCAGGATGCGCTCGCGTATCTCCGCCGGGATGGTGCTGAAGGGAATTCCCGAGATGATGTAGTTGGCCTTGCCGTGGCCGAAGCGCTCGAGAATCTCCTGCACCGCCTCCGCCGAGCCTTCCACGACCTTGAGCCGCTCGTCGGGCAGGGCCGAGCGCAGGTGCGTCACGAAGTCGGGATTCAACTCGATGGCGATCAGGATCGCGTCCGAGCGCATGCGCCGCAGGATCTCCGCGGTGATCACCCCGACTCCGGGTCCGTATTCCACGATGACACGCGCCTGATTCCAGTCGATCGGCTGCAGCAGCTCCTTGATGAGAAATC
Source organism: Gammaproteobacteria bacterium (assembly GCA_027306985.1). Taxonomy (GTDB): domain Bacteria; phylum Pseudomonadota; class Gammaproteobacteria; order Steroidobacterales; family Steroidobacteraceae; genus 13-2-20CM-66-19. The sequence goes on from DAHUXV010000054.1 coordinate 1,321, forward strand.
TCGAGCTCGGGATTATCGATCCGAGCATGCGCGGGTGGCGGAAGAAATTGCGGGCGAACAGCAGGGCGTCCCCTGCCCGTGTCCGGCTTGGTATGGGCTGGTTGTTCGACACGTTGTGCTCTGCCTGGGTGATGCTCATTGCAAACTCCCACATTATGCGCAGGTTCCGCCTTTCCGTCACCGTCACCTCAACCGCCCGACCGCTTGGCCTCGTAGCCCAGCCGGCGCAGCTCCGCGACCAGGCGGTCACGGTGCTCGCCCTGGATCTCGATGACTCCATCCCGCACCGCGCCCCCGGCGCCGCAGAGCCTCTTCAGCCGGCCGGCGAGCGCCTCGAGTTCCGGGGCGGCAAGCGGCAGGCCCGAGATCACCGAGACGCCCTTGCCGCTGCGGCCGGCGACCTCTCGGCCGACCCGCACGCGCATGGGCGTAGCGGACCGGGGGCTCTCATGGGCGGTCATGGGCGTACTTTAAACCTTATGCCTGGCCGTGGAGCAGATCTTGCTCGGCACAGGATGAGGAATTCCCATCATGGCTGCGCGATCCATAGCCTCCCTGACCATCGCCTTCGGCCTGGTGGCGATCCCGGTGAAGCTCTACTCGGCGACCGTGGGCTCGGAGCGGCTGCGCTTCCACCTGCTGCATGCCAAGGACGGATCGCGCCTCAGGCAGCAATATGTTTGTCTGGAGGAGGAGCAGGTGGTCGGGCGGGAGGAGATCGTCAAAGGCTATGAGTTCGCGAAGGATCGGTACGTGATGTTCACGCCGCAGGAGTTGCAGGTGTTGGAGGAGGCCGGCAGCCATGGCGTCGAGATCGCGCAGTTCGTGCCGCTCGCCGCCGTCGATCCGGTGTATTTCGCGCGGACGTACTATCTCGCGCGAGCGGCTGAGCCGCGCCCGCCGCAAGGCCGCGCAGTCCTGACGCCGCGGGCGGCCGACACCCGGGAGGGCTTTCGGCATAGCGATTGCGTCGGGTGTTGCCTGGCAATCCTCAGCGCAACATCCGTCGAAGGTGCTCCATGCCTGCTGCACGCCTGCTCACTGTTCTCGCGGCCTCGAGCCTCGCCGGCATCGCCTACGCGCAGACTCAGCCTGCGCCCTCCCGCCAGCCGGGCGCGCCGCCGGGCTACAACACGTCCAACCCGCATCAGCGCCGGATGAAGAGCGCTCCCGGGAACGAGGCGGCCTCCCCGAGCAGCAGGCCGGCGCCGGGATCGGGACTCAACAGCTCGCAGACGGGCAGCATGGCGGGCCCGCACGGCAGGACGGCTCCGGGGTCGGGACTCAACACCCCGGCGAGCTCACAGCGCAATCACTCCGAGAGCCTGAAGCTGGCCGAGGCCGGCCCGGGGGGCGGCGCACGCTCGTGGGCGAGCCTGCCCGTCGAGAGCTCCTCCGGGCAGTCTCTCGGATCGGTCTCGAAGGTGGTCCCGGGCCTCAATGGCCGCCGCAGCGCCGGCTACGTCCTGGTGTCCGGCGCTCATGGCCGCAGCGTGCCGGTGCCCTATCCGACCGCCCATGCCATGGTGCGCGGCGGCAAGCTCGTTCTCGACCGATCCCGCTTCGAGCACGCGCCCACGGTGACCCGGGAGGACCTGCGGAACCGCGCCGATCATGCCTGGCGGATCAGGGCGGACCGGTACTGGATGCACGAGGGCCGCCACGATATGCGCAGGTAGCCTGGTGCTCCCCGGGGGGCGCTTTCCGGCGCCCCCCGGGGCCACTTGGCGATTTCGTTGCGCCATCCCGCCGAATTGCGAACCGATTGGAACGCGCATTGCGCCTTCGGAGCGGTAAAATTCGCGCCGCGCCAGACCCTGGCGGTGCTGAAAAGGCTCGTTCCCGATGGCCCAACGGTCTCGTTTGCACCTCCCCCACCCCCCTGCCCGCCCGGGTGAGAAGCCGGATTTCAGCTATGTGACCCTCTCACCGGCGGGCGCAGTACCCCGGCCGGAGGCCAAGGCGCCGGCCCGCACGGTCGAGAATCTCGGCCGGGAGCTGGTGCGCGTGCTCGATGACGACGGGCGCGCCGTCGGTCCCTGGAACCCGCACCTCGAGCCCGAGGAGCTGCAGGTGGCGCTGCGCCACATGCTGCTCACGCGCCTGTTCGACGACCGCATGCAGCGTATGCAGCGGCAGGGGCGGATCTCCTTCTACATGAAATCGACCGGCGAGGAAGCCGTGTCGGTCGCCCAGGCCATGGCGCTGCAGCCGGGCGACATGCTCTTTCCCTCGTATCGCAACCAGGGACTGTTCATCGTTCGCGGGCGCAGCCTGGTCGACCTCATGTGCCAGTGCCTGTCGAACACCCGGGACATGTGCCGCGGGCGCCAGATGCCCATCATGTATCACTGGGGCGCGGGCAATATCTTCTCGATCTCCGGCAACCTGGCCACGCAGTTTCCGCAGGCCGCGGGCTGGGCAAGGGCCGCCGCCATCAAGGGCGAGGACCACATCGCCGCGGCCTGGATCGGCGAGGGCGCGAGCGCGGAGGCCGACTTCCACCACGGCATGACGTTCGCGGCCGTGTACCAGGCGCCGGTGATCCTCAACATCGTCAACAACCAGTGGGCGATCTCGACCTTCCAGGGCTTCGCCGGCGGCGAGCGGCGCAATTTCGCGGAGTACGGACCGGGGTACGGCATTCCCGGGGTGCGGGTCGACGGCAACGATTTTCTCGCGGTCTACGGCGTCACCCGCTGGGCGGCGGAGCGCGCGCGCCAGAGCGGCGGTCCGACGCTGATCGAGCACGTCACCTACCGGGCGGGCGCGCATTCGACCAGCGACGATCCCTCGCGCTACCGGCCGAAGGAGGAGTGGGCGGCGTGGCCGCTCGGCGACCCCATCGCCCGCCTGAAGCAACATCTGATCGCCCTCGGCGAGTGGTCGGAGGAGCGCCACGCGGCGCTCGAGAAGCAGCTCGAGGCCCATGTGATCGCCTGTTGGAAGGAGGCCGCGGGCTTCGGCACCCTGACGGAGGGACCGAGGCTCGATCCCGCCACCATGTTCGAGGACGTGTTCCACGAGATGCCGCAGCACCTCGCCCGCCAGCGCGAGGAGCTGCGGCGCCTGGCGCCCGCGCAGCCGGCCAAGGGGTCCGCGGACGAGAGCAGCCTCGACACCCGGCCCGCCGCGGTCGCGAAGGAGGGCTGAGCCATGGCGAACATGAACATGGTGCAGGCGCTCAACTCCGCCATGGACATCATGCTGGAGCGCGACCCGCGGGTGGTGGTGCTCGGTGAGGATGTCGGCTATTTCGGCGGCGTCTTCCGCTGCACGGACGGCCTGCAGCGCAAACACGGCGAGCACCGGGTGCTGGACACCCCGATCGCCGAGGGCGGCATCGTCGCGGCGGCCATCGGCATGGGCGTGAACGGCCTGAAGCCGGTGGCGGAGATCCAGTTCGCCGACTACATCTACCCGGCCTTCGATCAGATCGTGAGCGAGCTCGCGCGGCTGCGGTATCGCACCGCGGGGGAGTTCTCGGCGCCGGTGACCATCCGCACTCCGTGCGGCGGCGGCATCCGCGGCGGGCAAACGCACTCGCAGAGCCCGGAAGGCGTCTTCACGCACGTCTGCGGGATCAAAGTGGTGATGCCCTCCAACCCTTACGATGCCAAGGGACTCCTCATCAGCTCCATCGAGGACGAGGATCCGGTCGTGTTCTTCGAGCCCAAGCGGCTCTACAACGGCCCGTTCGACGGCGATCCGCACAAGCCGGCGGTGCCCTGGAGCACGCATCCCAAGGGGGCGGTGCCCGAGGGCTACTACAAGGTCTCGCTGTCGAAGGCCGAGGTCGTCCGCCCCGGGAAGGATGTGACCGTGCTCGCCTACGGCACCATGGTGCACGTCGCCGAGGCGGCCGTCAGGCTGGCCCAGGTCGATGCGGAGATCATCGACGTGCGCGCGCTCGCGCCGCTCGATACCGACACGCTCTGCTCGTCGGTCTGCAAGACCGGCCGTTGTGTCATCGTCCACGAGGCGACGCGCTACAGCGGCTTCGGCGCGGAGCTCGCGGCGACCGTGCAGGAGGAGTGCTTCTGGCACCTGGAGGCGCCGATCGCGCGCGTCACCGGCTGGGACACGCCGTATCCCCACGCGTTCGAGTGGGAGTATTTCCCCGGGCCGGGGCGCATCGCCGCGGCGCTCACTCGCGTGATGGAGGACCGATGAGCCGGTACGTCTTCAAGCTGCCGGACCTCGGTGAGGGAACCGTCGAGGCGGAGATCGTCACCTGGCACGTGAAGCCGGGCGAGGAGGTGTCGGAGGACGACGTGCTGGTGGAGGTCATGACGGAGAAGGCGGCGGTGGAGGTACCGGCGCCGGTCAGCGGCAGGATCGTCGCGACCACGGGACAGCCCGGCGACAGGGTGGCGGTGGGCGCGGAGCTCGTCGTGCTGGAGACGGCATCGAGCGCCGCGGCCGCAGGCACAGGCGCCGAGCCGGCGCCGACCCGGATCAACGGAGCGAGCGGCAACGGTCATTCGCTTCCGGCCGCGCCCCCGCCCCGCAGCGAGAGCTCCGAGGGCGATGGCGCGCATGCGTTGGCCGAGGCGGATCCGCAGCGCCGGGTGCTGACCTCGCCGGCGATCCGCCGCAAGGCGAAGCAGGCGGGCATCGATCTGCGGCAGGTTGCCGGGTCGGGGCCGCAGGGGCGCATCGTGCGCCAGGACTTCGAGGCTTATGCGGCGGCGCGATCCGCGGGCCGCTCTGCCTCGCCGGCCGCGGTGACCCGCTTGCCCACGGCGCGTCCCGCTCCCGCGCAGCGCCCCTCCGGCGGCACGGAAGAGATCAAGGTCATCGGCATCAGACGCCTGATCGCTCAGCGGATGAGCGATGCCAAGCGCAACATTCCGCACTTTTCCTATGTCGAGGAGGTGGACCTGACGGAGCTGGAGTCGCTGCGGCGACATCTCAACACGAAGCTCGAGCCAGGCGCCCCGGCGCTCACTTATCTGCCGTTCCTGGCGCTCGCGCTGGTGCGGGTGCTGGAGGACTTCCCGCAGTGCAACGCGCATTATGACGCGGAGCGGGGTGTCATCGTCCGCTATAGCGCCGTGCACCTCGGCATTGCGACGCAGACTCCGGACGGCCTCAAGGTGCCGGTGGTGCGCGACGTGCAGTTGCGTTCGTTGTGGGACGTCGCGGCCGAGATGCGCCGCGTGACGGATGCGGCGCGCGCCAACAAGGCGACGCGCGAGGAGCTGGCCGGCTCGACCCTCACCCTGACCAGTCTGGGCAAGCTCGGCGGCATCGCCAGCACACCCATCATCAACGCGCCCGAGGTGTCCATCATCGGGATCAATCGCGCCGTCGAGCGGCCCGTCGTCGTGGGCGGCGCCATCGCGGTGCGGCGCATGATGAATCTGTCCTCGTCCTTCGATCACCGATTCGTCGATGGCTACGATGCGGCTGCGATGATCCAGGCGCTGAAGGAGCGGATCGAGCACCCGGCGACCATCTTCGTCGCCTGATTCGGGCCGCCCGGCGGCCGGCTGCCGCTCGCGGGCAGGCGATCGCCGGCGCGCCGGCTGCGATCGGACGCCGTGGCGGCACGGCGCCGGCGATGCGCCCGTCGAATGCAGCGCCGGCTCGATCAGCTGCCTTCGGCCGGCTCCCTGCCGAGAATCTCTTCCCTGACATCGTCGATCTCCCGTGCGCGCGACGGGCGCACCCTCGCGCCCTCGCACCGCTCCGGCCGCGGGCAGCGGCTGCTGCGCGGGCAGATGATGCGGGCCGGCTGCTGCAGCGCGTCCTCGATCCAGGCGATGTTGAGAACCTTCGCCACGGCGACCAAGGCCTCGGCGGCTGCCTTCGGGATGCGGCCCTCGCCGCGGCGGTGGACGCATTCCGAGAAGATGCTGCCGGTGATGTCGCGGCTCGCGACGCCGTTGGCATCCAACGCCGGCGCGAGATCCACGCCGACCGAGAGAACGTGCGGGTTGCCGGCCATGTCCTTCACACGCCGGGAATGGCAGCAGTAGAGGAGGGCGCGGTCGCCGTCGCGCAGAACGGAGAGCTGCGAGCCGGTCTCGCCGCGGGGCCCGTCGAGCATGCGGAACACGGCCCAGTTGGGGCACGGGTCGCTCACCTGCGCGAGATTGCCCCAGGGCAGAGGGATGCCGTTGCCGCGGTAGACGGCGCGCAGGTACCCGGGCGGGTAGGCGTCGAAGAAGTGCCAATAAGGGTACGGCGACACCTTGGTCATGCGACGCATGATGACGGCGGGCGTCAGCTCGAGACGGGCGCCGGCCTCGACCCGGTAGCGCTCGCGAGCGAGGAAGCGCCGGAACGGAACGCGGGGGGCGAGCAGGGCGCCGGCGAAGAAGCTGCACTCGAAGTCCCGCCACGCGTGCAGCACGTCCTGGGCGTTCATGCCCGCGGTGTCGGACGCGCCCTCGGGGCTGCCGCCCATCTCACCGCCCGTGGCGTGCGCGGATCTCAGCCCGTCGCCGCCGTGCAACACCTTGTGTGCGATGTGGGCGGCGAGATCGAACTTCAATCTCGCCGGATCCGACTGCAGCGCGCGGTTGGCGTAGATGACGCGCGGCGGCTCGAAGAAGGAGCGCACCATGCTGCGGACCTCGCGGTCCTTGTCACGGGCCAGCAGCGGCTTGCGCTCGAACCAGCGGATCTCGAGACCGTGGCGCTTGCAGAGGCGCACGAGGTCATCGACCGACAGGGGGAACTTGCGGTCGCCGACGCCGTCCGCCGCCCGCTCGAGGTCGGGGAAGTCGTTGCGGGACATTTCCTGGTGCGAGCGGATGAGCAGATGCGCGAACTGCCGGCCGCTGGTGCCGGTTTGCGCGAGGAGCTCCGGGATCGCGGCTTGCAACACATCCTTCGAGAAGAGAAACGCGGGCTCGAGCGGCACCTTGGCCGCTCCGCCGGAAGGCGCGGCGGGCAGCGGCGGCTCCAGATCGGCGCTCTCGTCAAGGAACCATTCGCTGCCGCGCTGGAACACCTCGGCCAGCAGCTCGAGCGTTTCCGGCGACGGTGAGCGCTTGCCGCTCTCGATCATGCTCAAATAGGAAACGGACGGCGCGCGCTCCGCGTCCCGTTGGATGCAGCGCGCCGACAGCTCCTCGAGCGTGAGGCCGTTGCGCTTGCGGATCGATCGCAGCTTCGCGCCGAGGAAGTGTCCCTTGCGCAGCAGTTGTGCCATGGCGGGGTTCCGGTGGGAGTCCGATGTGAAATTAACACTGTGAAGTTTCTGTAGTCAAATTCGCTTTGAAACCGGGGGTATGCTCTTTCCCCATGAACGCCAGCCCCGATGAGCTCGTCTACTCCCGGGAGCCCGCCGGCTCCCCGGTGGAAATCCCGGGACCCCGGATCGAGCGATCCGCGGAGGTCCTGACACCGCTTGCGCTGCAGCTTCTCGCCAGCCTGCACCGGCGGTTCAACGGGCGCCGCCTGGAGCTGTTGGCAGCGCGGGCGTCGCGGCAGCGGGAGCTCGACGCGGGCGCCTTGCCGGATTTCCTGCGCCAGACCGCGGACGTGCGCGCGGCGGACTGGCGCATCGCCCCGGTGCCGGCGGACCTTGAGGATCGGCGCGTCGAGATCACCGGTCCGGTCGATCGGAAGATGGTCATCAACGCGCTCAACGCGCCGGTCCGCTGCTTCATGGCGGACTTCGAGGACTCGTGCGCGCCGACGTGGGAGAACATCGTGCGCGGCCAGGTCAACTTGGCCGATGCCATCCGGCGCACGATCAGCTACGCGGATCCGGCCACGGGCAAGGTGTATCGGCTCGCGGAGCGCACTGCGACCCTCATCGTGCGGCCGCGCGGCTGGCATCTGCCGGAGAAGCACGTCCTGGTCAACGGCGAGCCGGTTTCGGGCGCGCTGTTCGATTTCGCCGTCTACCTCGCCAACAATCACGAGGCCCTGGCGCGGGCGGGGACCGGTCCTTATTTCTACCTGCCGAAAATGGAAAGTCATCTCGAGGCGCGCCTGTGGAACGAGGTGTTCCTCGCCGCGCAGGACGCGCTGGGCATCCCGCGCGGCACCATCAAGGCGACCGTGCTGATCGAGACGATCCTCGCCGCCTTCGAGATGGACGAGATCCTCTACGAGCTGCGCGAGCACTCGGCGGGACTTAACTGCGGGCGGTGGGACTACATCTTCAGCTTCATCAAGAAGTTCCGCAACCGCCGCGAATTCCTGCTGCCGGACCGGGGCAGCGTCACCATGGACCGGCACTTCCTCAAGTCCTACGTCGACCTGCTCATCAAGACCTGTCACCGGCGCGGCGCCCACGCCATGGGCGGCATGGCGGCGCAGATTCCGATCCGCGACGATCCGAAGGCGAATGAGGCGGCCATGGCGCGAGTGCGCGCCGACAAGCTGCGGGAGGCGAATGCCGGCCACGACGGCACCTGGATCGCGCATCCCGGCCTGGCGACGATCGCGCGCGAGGCGTTCGACTCCGTCATGAAGGGCCCGAACCAACTGAGCGTGCTTCGCCCCGAGGTCGAGGTCACCGCGCGGGATCTGCTGCAGGTGCCGGAGGGGAAGATCACCGAGGAAGGCCTGCGCAACTGCATCCGCGTGGGCGTGCAGTACATCGAAGCCTGGCTGCGGGGCTCGGGGTGCGTGCCCCTCTACCACCTCATGGAGGACGCCGCCACGGCGGAGATCTGCCGTGCGCAACTGTGGCAGTGGCTGCATCACGGCGCGCGCACCAGCGACGGCGTCCCGGTCACTGCGGAGCGGTTCGATCGTCTGCTCACGGAGGAGATCGACCGCATCCACGACGAGGTCGGACCCGGGAGGCTGCTCAACGGCGTGTTCCCGACCGCCGTGCGCCTCTTCGAGCGGATGACCAAGCAGAGCGAGTTCGACGAGTTCCTGACCCTACCCGCGTACGACCTGCTCGACTGACGGGCGACGGAGATCGATATCATGACAGCGACACGACCGCTTCCCACTGCAGATGAGCTGCGGCGCGCCTGGCGCGAGAGCCCGCGCTGGCGCGGCATCGAGCGCAACTATCGTCCGGAGGACGTGGTGCGCCTGCGGGGCACCATCCCGGTGGAATACTCCATCGCCAGGATCACGGCCGAGAAGCTGTGGCGCTATCTCAACGAGAAGCCCTTCGTCAATGCGCTGGGCGCCCTGACCGGCAACCAGGCGATGCAGCAGGTGAAGGCGGGGCTCGATGCGATCTATCTGTCCGGCTGGCAGGTCGCGGCGGACGCGAACCTTTCCGGGCAGATGTACCCGGACCAGTCGCTGTACCCGGCGGACTCGGTGCCGGCCGTGGTGCGGCGGATCAACTCCACGCTGCGGCGCGCGGACGAGATCCATCATGCCGAGGGCAACGGCGAGATCGACTGGCTGAAGCCCATCGTCGCCGACGCGGAAGCCGGGTTCGGGGGCGTCCTCAACGCCTTCGAGCTGATGAAGCAGATGATCGACGCCGGGGCCGCGGGCGTGCATTTCGAGGACCAGCTGTCCTCGGCCAAGAAGTGCGGCCACATGGGCGGCAAGGTGCTGGTGACCACGCAGGAGGCGATCAACAAGCTGATCGCCGCGCGTCTGGCCGCGGATGTCTGTAACGTGCCCACGGTCCTGGTGGCGCGCACCGACGCCGAGGCGGCCAATCTGCTGACTTCGGATGTCGATGAGCGGGACCGGCCTTTCATCGATGCGGCCAAGGGGCGGACCGCGGAGGGCTTCTTCCACCTCAAGGCGGGTCTCGAGCAGGCCATCGCCCGCGCCTGCGCCTACGCGCCTTTCGCCGACCTGGTGTGGTGCGAGACGGCCAAGCCCGATCTCGAAGAGGCGCGGTACTTCTCCGAGGCCGTGCACGCGCGCTTCCCCGGCAAGCTCCTCGCCTACAACTGCTCGCCGTCCTTCAACTGGAAGCGGAAGCTGGACGATGCGGGCATCGCAAAATTCCAGCGGGAGCTGGGCGCGATGGGCTATCGGTTCCAGTTCATCACCCTGGCGGGCTTTCACGCGCTCAATTTCTCCATGTTCGAGCTCGCCCGCGGCTACAAGGCTCACCAGATGTCGGCCTACGTCGCCCTGCAACAGGCGGAGTTCGCGGCCGAGGAGCAGGGCTACACCGCGACCAAGCATCAGCGGGAAGTCGGCGCGGGGTACTTCGATGAGGTCACGCAGGCGGTCTCCGGCGGGGCGTCCTCTCTCACCGCCCTCAAGGGCAGCACCGAGCTGCAGCAGTTCGAGCGGGCCTCCTAGCGGGTCTTCGCGCGTAAGGAACAGGCAGGGACGTGGTGCGCGCTGGACCGGGCAAGAAGCCCGGCTCCAGCGCTAATCCAGGCGCTCGCGGGTGCCGCGCGACAGCGGGCCGATCTGCACCGAGCCCGCAGCGACCCCTATACTGCCAAGATGGCGGTGCAAAGACTCTTTCCGACGATCGTGTATTCGGCGCCTCTGGCGGGCGCGCCCGGCGCCAGGCTCAAAGAGCGGCTGCTGCGGGAATGCCTGCAGCTCAGGCGGGATGACGCGGCCGGCCGCGACTGGTCCGCCGAGCGCTATCCGGGCGGGTACACATCCTACGGCTCGGCGCATCGGATGCACCGGATGTCGCCGACGTTCGCCGCACTCGAGCGCGCGATCGACCGGCACGTCGCCCGCTTCACGCGCTCCCTCGAGCTCGACCTTGCGGGTCGCCGGCTGGCGATGACCGACTGTTGGGTCAACATCATGCCGCGCGGCACCTCGCACGGACTGCACCTGCATCCGCTCTCCACCATCAGCGGGACCTACTACGTGAGGACGCCGCGCGGCTGTCCGGGGCTGAAGCTCGAAGACCCGCGGCTCGCGCGGATGATGGCGGCGCCCCCGCGGCGGGCGCAGGCAGCGAGGGAGAACAGGCCCTGGATCGTGCTGCCCGCCGAGGCGGGCGGCGTCCTGCTCTTCGAGAGCTGGCTGCGCCACGAGGTGCCCGCCAATCCCGTCGCCGCCGAGCGGATCAGCATCAGCTTCAATTACAGCTGGTTCTAGGCGAGCCGCATCTTCAGCGCCGCGGCGTAGTCGAGCTCGGGTCGGTGCGGCGGCAGCGTGACCCGAAGTCCCGCGGCAGTCCGCCGCCACGAGGGCAACGGCCCGGCGCCGAGTCGCTCGACATGCTCGACCCGGCCCGGGCGGGTTGCCGCGCCGCCGCCGAGGGAGCGCAGCCGCATTTCCCCTTCGGGCCAGCCATTCACCGCCATCCAGGCGCCGATTTTCTCCAGGATGAGCGCCTCCTTGGAGTCGATGGTGCCGTCGGGCTTGCCAGGCGAGGCGAGGCGAGGTGGGCGCGACGGCGAGGAGTTCAGCGGCGGTTCAGCCCGGCCGATCCACGCTTCGGGGCAAAGGAGAAACCACAATGCGCAACCGGCTCTTTCGTGGTCTCATGCCCGCACTCGTGGTGGCCGCGCTGACGGCGCTGCCGGCCGTTTCGTCCGCGGGCGTATTCATCGGTGTGTCGGTCGGCATCGCGCCGCCGCCGCTGCCCGTGTATCTGCAGCCGCCCTGCCCGCAGGGGGGCTACATCTGGGTTCCGGGGTACTGGGCCTGGAATGACGGCGCCTATTACTGGGTGCCGGGCACCTGGGTGCTGCCGCCGCGGGTCGGTCTTCTCTGGACACCGGGCTACTGGGGATGGGAGCGCGGTGCATACCTGTGGCACGGCGGCTATTGGGGGCCGCAGGTCGGATTTTACGGTGGCGTGAACTACGGCTTCGGATATGACGGTGACGGCTTCGTCGGCGGGTACTGGCACGGCGGCGTCTTCTTCTACAACCGGGCCGTGGTGCGCGTCGGACCGGCCTTCGTGACCAACGTGTACTACCACCCCGTCGTCTACCGCAGGGTTTACGAGCACGTCAGCTTCAACGGGGGCCCGGGAGGCGTGGTGGCCCGTCCAACACGGGAGCAGGTCGCCTTCGATCGCGAGCGCCACGACGGTTTCACGCGCATGCAACAGAGGCAGCAGCGGATGGCGTTCGCCGACCACGCGCTGCGCGCCGACTACAACCACGGGCGGCCGCCCGTTGCGGCCACCGCGAGGCCGGCGGTATTCCACGGGCGTGGCGCCTATGCCGCGCGCGCGGCGGGAGGGCCGGTACGCTTCGCTCCCGCGCGAGGCCGGCCGCCGATGCGCTCGGATCGTCCGTCGTGGGCCGCGGGCCAGCCCCGTGCAGCCCGGCCGGTGGAGCGCGGCGCACCCATGCGCCGGCAGCCGGATTTCCGGTCCCGCCCGCAAGCGAGCTTCCGGCAGGGCGGCTACCGCCCGATGCAGCGGCCGCAGGGCCGCCCCTCGCCCCAATTCCATCAGCAGTTCAGGCCTCCCCAGCCGCGCGCGGGCGCGATGCGCCGACCGCAGCAGCAGCCGCCTCGAGAAGGCCGGCCGCACGGGCCGCCGCAGGACCGGCGCGGCGGGCGAGGCCGCTGACAGGCTGCCGGACCGCCGCGCCCCCGCGCCAGGCCATCCGCGGGTATGGAAAGAAGGCGCGGCGGTCCGGCGGGCCTTACGCGAATGCCGCGAAGGCCGCCCCGCCGGGCGCTGTCACTGCGCCAGCTCGATCTGACCGTTCACTCGAAAGCTGCCGCTGACCGACGGCGCGCCCGTTCCGGGCTGGCCGCCGCCCACTGACAGGGTATACGTCCCCTGAGCCACAATGATCTCGCCGGAGGCAGTGACCATGCTGAGATCGCGCCGCTTCAGGTGAAACCTGACCACCCGACTCTGCCCCGGGGCGAGGTGGATGCGCTGAAAGCCGCGCAGTGCGCGGAGGGGCGCGCCCGGCACGTCCGGGAACTTCAGATAGAGCTGCACCACCTCCTCGCCCGCCGCCTTGCCGGTGTTGGTGACTCTCACGGCTGCATTCAGCGGCGCGCCGGCATCGATCGGCGCCGAAGGCAGAGCCAGATCGCCGTACCTGAAGGTCGTGTAGCTCAGCCCGTAGCCGAACGGCCAGAGCGGCTTGCCGGTGAAGTAGCGGTAGGTCCGGTCCGCCATCGAGTAGTCGACGAAATTGGGCAGCTGGCGGACGCTGCGGTAGAACGTGACGGGTAGCCTGCCCGCCGGATCGTTGCTGCCGCTCAGGGTCGCCGCGATGGCCGCGCCGCCTTCCTCGCCGGAATACCAGGTCTCCAGAATGGCGTTCGCATGCGCCTTCTCCCATCTGACCGCGAGCGGGCTGCCGTTCATCAGGACCACGACCAGCGGCTTGCCGGTGGCGGCGACGGCGCGCACCAGAGTCTCCTCCGGCTTGGGCAGCGCGAGGCTGGTGCGGTCGCCGTCCAGGAATCCCGGCAGATGCAGGTCGCTCTGCTCGCTCTCGAGATGACTCGTGATGCCGACCACCGCGATGACGACGTCAGCCTTGCGGGCCGCCGCAATCGCCGCCGGATCGGGCGCGTCATTCTCCGGGAATACCGGATGCCGCGGATGGGTCGCGAGAAATGGAGTGCCCGGCACGTAGGTGATCCGAGCTTCGGGGAAGGCGGCCTTCAGGCCCTGGAGGAAGGTCACCGTGTGAGTCGGCGTGCCGTGATAATTGCCGAGCAGCACGGAAGTCTGATCCGCGAGCGGACCGACCACGGCGATGCGCTTCACATCGTGCTCGAGCGGCAATACCCCGTCGTTCTTGAGCAGCACCATCGATTCCTCGGCGAGGCGCAGCGCGAGCTTGCGGTGCGCCGGGCTGTCGAGCTCCCTCTGCGGGATGTGGCTGTAGGGGTCCATCGACGGCGGGTCGAACATGCCGAGGCGGATGCGGGCGGTGAAGAGGCGGATGAGCGCGCTGTCGAGCGCGCTCTCGGAGAGGTAGCCCTGCTGAACCGCCGTGACGAAGGGCTCGTAGTCGCTGTCGCCGGCGGCGTCCGCCTTGCTGAAATTCGGGAAGTCGGCGCATTCGTTGTCCATCCCGCGCTCGACGGCGATCGCCGAGGCCTGCGCCTGCGTGGGCCGGTAGTGATGGCCGCCGAAGATGTCCCGGACGGCGTCGCAGTCAGAGACCACGTAGCCCTGGAAATGCCACGCCCCCCGCAGCGTATGCTGCAGCAGGAAGCTGTTCGCGCAGTCGGGCTCGCCGTTGAGGGCGGTATACGCGCACATGATCGAGCCGGCGTGACCGTTGACGATCGCGGCCCGAAACGCCGGCAGATAGGTATCTTCCAGGTCGTGCCTGCTGATGTCGTAATCGGCGAAGTGGCGAATGGGCTCCGGCCCGCTATGCGCATCGAAGTGCTTCGGCGTGGCGATGGCGAGATAGTAGTGCGGGTTCGAGCCCTGCATTCCGCTGACGTAGGCGACCGCCATGTGCGCGGTGAGGAACGGATCCTCGCCGTAGGTCTCCTGTCCCCGGCCCCAGCGCGGATCGCGGAAGATGTTGACGTTGGGAGCCCAGAAATCGAGGCCGTGGAAGATGGGCGAGCCGCCGGCGCGCAGCGCATCCTCGTGCACCACCCGGCCCTCGATCGCGATGTCGTGGGCCATCCGGTGAATGCCCGCGGCGTCGAAGGTGGCGCCGAGGCCGATGGGCTCGGGAAATTCCGTGGTGCCCTTCACCATCACCCCGTGCAGCGCCTCGCTCCACCAGTTGTAAGCCGGCACGCCGAGGCGCGCAATGGCGCGGGCGGAGTTGACGAGCTGCGAGGCCTTCTCCCGCAGCGTCATGCGATGCACGAGATCCGCTGCCCGGACCTCGGGCGCAAGACCGGTGTTCAGATACGCCGGCAGGGCGGCGTTCCCGGCATGCGCGCCGCCGCCGAGAACCGCCAGACTCGCAAGCCATGCCGCCGCGTGCCAGGTGCGGGTCCGGATCGTCATGCGCAGCTCCCCTTCTCGTATCGGGCCGTTGGGCCGATGATACCAGAAATGGTAGCGCTACCGCAGGCGGCTGCCGCCGTCGGGATGGAGCCGGTAGAGCGCCGCGCCGTGCGCATCGAGGCGCACGCGCAGCAGGGTGGCCGAGCCGACGTTCCGTCGCGTCCACAAGTCGCGCCGCGCATGACGCCGCCCCGCCAGCGACAGCGCGCTCCAGCTCACATCAATCGTGCGCGCCGCGGGCCGCAGGTTGAAGACGGCGAGATACCAGTCCTCGCGGCCCGACGGCGTCGCGGCCCGGGGGCGTGACAGCCAGACGACGGTCCCCCCGGACGAGAGCGCCTGATGCGCCTCGAAGGAGCGCTGATCGATCGCGATGACTTCGGGATCGTCGGGCAGCGACACGGTCCAGCGACGAGGGCGAGAGCCGCGGCGGCACCTCCCCGGGGCAACGCAGAGGCTCGCACGCGCGCGCCGCCGCGCTCACAAGGACGGCACCGGGACGAAGGAAGCGCCGGCGCCCCGAGCCAGCCGGTTTCGCAGCGGCAGCAGGAAGGCGCTCGCGCTGATATCGAAAAGATCGCCGGGCTCGCAGCGCACGTCGTCGGCGAAGGAGAGCGTCGCCGTGCCGAAGAAGTGCACGTGCACGTCGCCCGGCCGCCGGAAGTTGCCGTACTTGAAGTGGTGGTGCTCCAGATTGGCGATCGTATGCGACATGTTGGCCTCGCCGGTGAGGAACGGCTTCTCCCAGACCAGGCGCTCGCCGCGATAGACGCGGCTCGTGCCGCGCACGTCGGCGGGCAGCGATCCCAGCCGCAACTCCGGGCCGAGCGCGGCCTGGCGCAGCTTCGAGTGCGCCAGCCAGAGATAGTTGTGCCGCTCGGTCACGTGGTCGGAGAACTCGTTGGCGAGGCAGAAGCCGAGCCGCACCGGCAGTCCCTGCGGGTCGATGAGGTAGATGCCGGCGATCTCGGGCTCCTCGCCGCCATCGAGGGCGAAGGCGGGCATCTCGAGCGGTGCGCCGGTCGGCACGATGCTCGAGCCGTCTCCCTTGTAGAACCATTCCGGCTGCACGCCGGCCGTTCCGGCGGGCGGCCTGCCGCCCTTGAGGCCCTCGAGGAAGATCCGCATGGAATCGGTCTCGGCCCCGCCGGCGGCGGCGAGCGCATGCATCCGGTCGCGGCTCTCCGCCGAGCCGAGGTGCGTCAGGCCCGTGCCGGTCAGATAAAGATGCGCCGTGTCCGGATGATCGATGGGCGCCAACAGCCGCACGTCCGGGCTCGCGCCGCTGATGTCGACCGTCTCCGCCGTCATGCGCCGGCGGGCCGCCTGCTCGAGCGACACTCCCTCGGCCAGCGCCTTCCCCGCGAGCTCGTACGTCGAGGTGACGCCCTCCAGCCCGATCGCGCGTCCGTCCTCATCCAGCGCGGCCACGCGCCGCGTGCGGCCGGCAAGCTCCACCTGCAAGAGTCGCAAAGACATGGAAACCACCACCCCCGGGTCAAAGGGACCACCGGCCGGGGATGATAGACCAGGACGGCATTCTTGTCTGAGTAAATGGCTCGCGCCGCTTGACAGCCGCCGACCGCGCCCACGACTATGGCCGCAAGTCCCGTGTGACTCAATCTCCAGGAAACCCCACCATGGCAGTGCAGTTCGACGGCGATTCCGGCCTCGCGCGGGATCGCGCGGCTCCGCGGCAGAGCTACACCGCGGCGCTCGTGGTGCTCGCGGTCGTGTTCTTCATGTGGGGATTCGCGACCGTCCTCAACGACATCCTGGTGCCGCACCTGAAATCGGCATTTCAGCTCGACTACGGGCAGTCGCTCCTGATCCAGCTCGCCTTCTACCTCGGCTACCTGGTGATGGCCATTCCGGCCGCCAAGGTCCTGGAGCGCACGGGATACAAGCTGGCCGTGGTGTTGGGGCTGATCGGGATGGCGGTGAGCGCGGTCGCCTTCGTCCCGGCCGCCATGCTGGTCTCGTACGGCGTGTTCCTCGTGGCGCTGTTCCTCCTCGCCTCGTCCATCACGCTGCTGCAGGTCGCGGCCAATCCGTACGTGGCGGTGATCGGCAGTCCGGAGACGGCCTCGAGCCGGTTGAACCTCGTGCAGGCGTTCAACTCCTTCGGCACGATGCTGGCGCCGATCTTCGGCGGTCTGCTCATCATCGGCCGCAGCGTCACGGGGACCCGCCATGGCGCGGTCGTCCTCTCCGCCGGGGAGCGCGCGGCGGACGTGCGCACCGTCGAGCTGCCGTACGTCATCATCGCGGCGGTGCTGCTCGCGCTCGCGGCTCTCGTCTGGCGCGTGCGGCTGCCGGACCTGGGCAAGGAGACGCGGCGCGCGGCGCGCGCCGAGCGCTCGAAGCACAGCCTCTGGCGGCACCGGAATCTGGTCTTCGGCGTTCCGGCGATCGTGCTCTACATGATCTGCGAGATCGGCATCGGCTCGACGCTCGTCAACTTCATGTCGATGCGCTCGATCGGGGGCATGACTCACGAGCGGGCCTCGGAATACCTGACGCTCTACTGGGGCGGCGCCATGGCAGGGCGGTTCGTCGGCGCGTGGCTCCTGCGCTGGATGACGCCGGAGCGGCTGCTCGGCGCCGCCAGCATCGGCGCGCTGACGCTGGTCGGAATCGCCATCGGCTCGAGCGGCCAACTCGCGATGTGGTGTCTGATCGCGGTGGGGCTGTGCCACTCCATCATGTTTCCCACCATCTTCACCCTCGGCATCCGGGGCCTGGGCCCCCTCACGGAGGAGGGCTCGGGCCTGCTCATCATGGCGATCGCCGGCGGGGCGCTCGCGGACCTGCAGGGGGTGCTGGCCGATCACGTCGGCCTGCAGCTGTCCTACCTGATGCCCTGGGCCAGCTATCTCTTCATTCTCTTCTACGCGCTCTGGGGCTGCCGCCCGACCGGCGCTCTCCGCGACGAGCAGCTCGTGAGCTGACCGGGCCTTCCCCGGTCGTGTCCAGCAGGGCGAGGTGCACCAACTCCGCCATCGCCTCGCGCGCCGCATTCACATCGCGTGAGGCCACCGCCTCGTACACCCGCTCGTGATCCGGCAGCGGATCGCGCGGCAGCGGCCGCTTGCGCTGCTTGAAGATCGTCGTCCAGGTGACGGCCGCGGCGACACCGCTCGTCAGCGATGCGAGAAAGGGGTTTCCCGAAGCCTGCAGCAGCGCGGTGTGAAAGGCGCAATCCGCCTGCTGACCCGCCGCGACCGCGAGCGAGCTCACCGCCATGGCGTCGAGCGCCTGGCGCATGACCCGCAGGTGCTCGGCGGTGCGCCGCTGCGCCGCCAGCGCGGCGGCCGCCGGCTCGACCACGGTGCGCAGCTCGAACAGGCCGCTCAGGAGCCGCTCATCGGGCGTGCCGCTGAAGATCCACGAGATCACGTCCGGATCGAGGAGGTGCCACTGCCGCGGCTCGCTCACCCGGGTGCCGAGCTTGGGCCGCGATTCGATGAGGCCCTTGGCCGCGAGAATGCGCACGGCCTCGCGATACGCGGTGCGCGAGACCTTCAGGCGCTCGCTCGCCTCGATCTCCCCGTTCAGCACCCGTCCCGGCGCAAGGCGCCCGGAGACGATGCGCACGCCGATGTCACGGGCAATGGTGCCGTGCAGCCGCAGCGCCTTGCCGCGCTCGGAATGGTTGGGGGATACCAGGACCCTCGGTCGCATCGACGGCGTACTCCCGGCCCGATTGACTGGAGCCCGAGTATAGTCCCTTCACTCGTGGTGGTGATGCCCGTGCGGTCCGTGAACGTGGCCGTGCGAGAGCTCCTCCTCGGTCGCCTGGCGCACGTCCTCGATCTGGATGTCGAAATTGAGGTGTTTGCCGGCGAGGGGATGATTGCCATCGATCGTCACCATGTCTCCCGCCACCCGAGTGACGGTCACCGTGCGCGGACCCTCTTCGGTCTCGGCGTGAAGATGCATGCCTTCACGCACGTCATTGATGCCCTGGAGCGCGCGGCGGGGCACGCTCTGGACCAGGCTCTTGTCGTATTCGCCGTAGCCTTCCGCGGGGGACACGCGCACGCTGACCTTGTCGCCGGTATTGCGGCCCGTCAGCTCCTTCTCCAGCCCGGCGACGATGTTGCCGTGACCGTGAAGGTAGGCGAGCGGCTCGCCGGAGGCGGAGCTGTCGATCACTTCGCCCGCGTCGTCCTTGAGGGTGTAGTGGAGCGTAACGACGCTGTCGCGAATGATGCTCATCGGGGGCTCCGGAATATCGGGAACCTCGCAGTCTATACCAGCGGGCCAGGGTGGTCGAATGGTCAGTCGGGGGGGCCGCGGGCTCGCGGTCGTGAAAATACAGTGTGACGAGGACGTGAGCGTCGGCGGAGCCCGCGTTGAGCAGACATGCGCTCTCGTGGCTCAGCATCGCGGGCTGAAGCCCGTGGCTCCACCGCGCAATGTATCCTTCGGCGATGGCCCACCGCCGCCGGCCGATGTCAGTCTGCGCCTGCCCGGTCATCTGCCTCGGCCGCCGCATGAGACGTGCCGCGGATCAACGTTCCGGCGATCATGAAGAAAAAGAGCAGGCCCGAGAAGAGGATCGGATGGAGGTTGTCCACGTTCTGCCGCGGCGGATCGATGTGCAGGAAACAGCGGAAGTGAACGATGACCGGCACGAGCGCGCAGGTCCCGATCGCCAGATACAGCCCGTGCTGATCATCCGGCGCAGCGCCGACAGGGGAGAAGACGGTCATCATGGCGTTGTTGACCCAGACGTCGGTCGGGCCGAGCTGCGACGCGATGGCGAACGCCGCGCTCTCGACCGCATCGGCATCGGACAGGTCGAGGGGAATCGCCAGGGCGCGCCGATCCGGGAGGCAGCGCGAGAGGCTGCCGTCCGCCGGCGGGCATGGCGCTGGCGCCCGCCGTCCGCGCCCGTGTTGGCGCCTTGGCACGCGCGTGGGAGCTCCAGGCAGACCCTGACCGGCGATCTGACTGAGCTGCGGCACCGCAGCGGCGAGCGGTCGCTGGCGGCGGTGGCGTTCCCCACCAGATTCGCGCCGGCGGGAGCGCGAGGGGCTCGAGGGCCTCGAGTCCTGCGCGCAGGCGAGTGGCGCCCCGATCCTCGAGCGCATCCTCCGGTGGAGCCTCCTCGACCCGCAGCTCCTGCGCACGCCCCTGCGCGGCGGCCATCGCTACATCGCCGGCGGCCGATCGGGCACGGGACACGGGAGGCGGCGGCAGTTGAGCAACGCCGGGCTTTTTTTCGCTCAAAGCGCGCCGCGCCGGGCAGCACGCCCGGCTCCAGCGCTTAGAATATGCGCCGCCCCGGCCCGGAGTTTCGCTGTGCCGCGAGAGAATGCCACGACCGCCCAGAAGATCGCGCTTTACGTGCTCATCGGCGCGCTGGTGCTCGGCGGCGCGTGGATGCTGCGGCACTTCATCCCGGCGCTCTGCTGGGCGGTGGTGCTGGCGATCGCGACCTCGTCGGTCTATGACCGCTGGCTGACGAAGTTCCACGGCAGGCGGCGCGATGCCTGGGCCGCGCTCACCTTCACCGCCATCGTGGGAGCGGTGCTGGTGGTGCCCCTCGTCTATGGAGGGGTGGTCGCCGGGCGAGAGGCCATCTCCCTCGCGCGGGAGCTGGCCGCTTCCGCCGGGCACGGACCGCCGCCGCTGCCGTCATGGATGGCGCAGATTCCGTGGCTCAGCCGCTGGGTCCGCGACTTCTGGGTGCAGTATCTGGGACCGGGCAGCGGCGCCGGCGGGCACATTCACGCGAATCCCGCGGTCATCGAGTGGACACGCGTCGTCGGAGTGGAGGTGGCGCGGCGCATCGTCACGCTGGCCTTCACTCTGCTGGCGCTCTTCTTCGTCTATCTCAACCGCGACCGCCTCAGTGTGCAGGTGCCGGGCGTGTTCCGGCGCCTCTTCGGCTCGTCGGTGGACCGGTTGCTGCGGCGCGTGGTGACCGCGATCCGTGCGGCTGTCGAGGGCATCGTGTTCGTCGCCGTCGGCGAGGGTGCCGTCATGTGCGGCGTCTACGTGCTCGCCCATGCGCCGCATCCCATCCTGACAGGCGTGGTCACCGGCGTGTTCGCAACCATCCCCTTCGCCGCGCCTCTGGTCTTCGGGACGGTCGCGGTCGTGTTGCTGCTGCGCGGGTCGATTGCGGCGGCAATCCTCGTCGGCGCGGCGGGCAGCGTGGTGATCTTCATCGCCGATCACTTCGTGCGTCCCGTCATCATCGGGGAGGGCGCAAAGCTGCCGTTTCTCTGGTCGCTGCTCGGTATCCTGGGCGGCGTCGAGTCCTTCGGGCTGGTCGGCATCTTCATCGGACCGGCGCTGATGGCGGCGCTGGTGTCGCTTTGGCGCGGCTGGGTGGAGGAGATGCCGGCGGACGGGCCCTAGTCTCGACGCCGCGGGCGGCCGCGCAGGAGGGCCGCCGGGTGCTCATCGGGATGGTCCGCGAGCGAGCGCACGGCGCGGGCGGCGCCGTGCCAGCTCATCGAGCGTGCGCACCGGCAGCGTCAAGGCCCCAACAGGGGGTCGCCCGTCCAGGCCGGACACATGGATGTGCCCCGCCGCCGCAGATGGCGGAGGCTCGCGCAAAAGCCCGGGCTCTTTGCGCAAGGAGCGCGGGCCCGGGCAGAAGCCCGGATCCGGCGCTTCGTGCTAGAAGCGGCGCGGCGGGCCGCCGCGCGGGCGCTCCTGCGCCTCGTTGACCCGCAGCGGCCGACCGCCCAGGTCGACGCCGTTGAGAGCCTGGATGGCGCGCGCGGCATCGGCGCTCGACATCTCCACGAACCCGAAGCCGCGCGGGCGGCCGGTGTCGCGGTCGGTGATGAGAGAGACCTTCTCCACGGTGCCATGCTTGGAGAACAGGGCACGAACCGAGTCTTCGGTCGCGGAGAACGGGAGGTTGCCAACGTATATTCTAGTCACAGGACGTCACTCACCCTGAAACACACACTGACGGTTGCGGCGGCAGGTCCCCACCTGCCGTGCGGCACACATTACCGGAATCGGCCCCGCCGTGCGCGGTTTTATCGTGCGGCAGCGCGGTCAGTTGAAGGCGAGATAGATACTGTAGCTCGCAATGAGCACGATGAGCGCGGCCGATACGATCAACTCCGCGCGCACGCTCCCCGCGTGGTGGGTCTTCGGATCGTCGATCAGGGCCGTGATCCTGGCGAAGCGCGCGGTCGCGAGCACGATGAGCGCGATGCCGCCGCCGATGAACGCCAGTCCCTCGTAGCGCCCCAGGGATCCGGCCAGCCGCTCGAGCTGCTGCCGGTTCCCCAGGCCCGCCGTGCGCGCGAGGGTGAGCAGGAAGAGATTGAATTTCTCGATGACGAAGCCGAAGGCGATGACCGCGATGCCGGTGCGCACCCAGGCGAGAAAGGTACGCTCGTTGGCGGCGTGATCGCTGAAGCTCTGGATCATGAACCCTCCGGTGTGGGCGCGGGCGGCCTGCGGCCCCGCCGCGCCGCGTCGATGAAGTTGTGCACCACCGCGGAGCCTTCGTCCGTGCGGTAGGCGATGCCGAGGAGCGCGTGCAGCGGCTCGCCCTCGAGCGGCAGGTAGGTCACCGCGCCCGCCTGCAGGCAGCGCATGCTATCGGGAACGACGGAGATGCCGAGCGATGCCGCGACCAGATTGATGGTCGAGGAGAGCTGCGGCGCGTACTGGCCGACCCTGGGCGTGAACCCCGCCGTCTCGCAGGCGGCGATCACGGTATCCGCCAGCCCCGGCCGCACCGCGCGCGGGTAGAGGATGAAGGTCTCCGCCGCGAGCGCGCCGAGATCGATCCGCCGCCGGCCGGCGAGCGGATGCCCGGTCGGGACGGCCGCGACCAGCGGCTCCCGCTCCAGCAGATCCAGCGCCAGCCCGCGCTGCGCCGGCAGCGGCGGGCGCACGAAGGCGGCATCGAGCCGCCCCGCTCGCAGCGCCTCGATCAGCTGCGTGGACGGATGCTCCTCGAGAGAGACCTCTACGGCGGGATAGTCCGACCGGAAGCTGCGCAGCGTGGTGGTGACCAGGGAGTTGAAGGATGCAGACTCCGTGAATCCCACCCGCACCCGCCCCGTGGCACCGGTGGCCGCCCGCCGCGCCGCCTGCATGGCGCTGCGCGCATCGCCCAGGATTCGGGCCGCCTCCGCGGCGAAGATCCGGCCGGCATCGGTGAGCTCGATGCGGTAGGCGGAGCGGTCGAGGAGGGCGACCCCGAGCTCCGCCTCCAGCGCCTTCACCTGCTGGGTGAGCGGCGGCTGGGAGATGCCGAGGCGCTCGGCGGCGCGGGTGAAATTGAGCTCCTCCGCCACGGCCAGAAAGTACCTGAGATGACGCAGCTCCATGACGATACTTTTCTCATATGGGGATGCCATATTCAACGTATTTTCTTTGCCATCTTGGGCCGTCTAGAGTGGCGGCATGGCAAATCCCGAGACGTCGGCCACGACGGGGCCGAAACCGAAGAAATCCGTCGCGCTTTCCGGCGTCGTGGCCGGCAACACGGCCCTCTGCACGGTCGGCCGCACCGGCAACGATCTGCATTACCGCGGGTACGACATCCTCGAGATCGCCGCGACCTGCGAGTTCGAGGAAATCGCCCACCTCCTCATACACGGCAAGCTGCCGACGCGAGCCGAGCTCGCCGCCTACAAGGGCAAGCTCAAGGCGCTGCGCGGGTTGCCGGCCGCGGTGCGCGCGGTGCTGGATGAGCTGCCCGCGGCCGCGCACCCCATGGACGTGCTGCGCACCGGCGTCTCCGCGCTCGGGTGCGCGCTGCCGGAGAAGGACGACCACACCGCCGCCGGTGCGCGCGACATCGCCGACCGGCTGATCGCCTCGCTCGGATCGATGCTGGCCTACTGGTATCACGTGAGCCACAACGGCCATGCGCCCCTCGTCGAGACGGAGGACGACTCGATCGGCGGCCACTTCCTCCACCTGCTGCACCGCAGGCCGCCGCCCGCCTCGTGGGTGCGCGCCATGCACACCTCGCTCAACCTGTACGCCGAGCACGAATTCAACGCCTCGACCTTCGCCGCGCGCGTGATCGCGGGCACCGGGTCCGACATCCACTCCTGCATCGCCGGGGCGATCGGCGCCCTGCGCGGCCCCAAGCACGGCGGCGCCAACGAGGTGGCGTTCGAGATCCAGAAGCGCTACGGCAGCCCCGACGCCGCGGAGGCCGACATCCGCGCGCGCGTCGCCAACAAGGAGGTCATCATCGGCTTCGGTCACCCGGTGTACACGGTGTCCGATCCGCGCAACCAGGTGATCAAGGAGGTCGCGCGCGGCCTCACCCGGGAAGCGGGCGACACCAAGATGTTCGCCGTTGCCGAGCGCATCGAGTCGGTGATGATGGACGCCAAGAAGATGTTCCCGAACCTCGACTGGTACTCCGCCGTCTCCTACCACACGATGGGCGTGCCGACCGAGATGTTCACGCCGCTCTTCGTGATCGCGCGCACCGCCGGCTGGTCCGCGCACGTCATGGAGCAGCGCACGGACGGCAAGATCATCCGGCCCGCGGCCCACTACACCGGGCCGGAGCCGCAGCGCTTCGTCGCCCTCGATCAGCGTTCCTGACCTCGCGCGAGGCTCAATGTCCGCATCCCACAGCGCCGCCCGTCCGGCTCCGGACCGGGTCCTGACCGACATCGCCGACTACGTGCTCGGCGCCGACATCCAGAGCGAGCTCGCCTACGAGACGGCGCGCTACTGCCTGCTCGACACCCTCGGCTGCGGGCTCGAGGCGCTCG
This sequence comes from Gammaproteobacteria bacterium, assembly GCA_027306985.1. Lineage (GTDB taxonomy): Bacteria > Pseudomonadota > Gammaproteobacteria > Steroidobacterales > Steroidobacteraceae > 13-2-20CM-66-19. Next base: position 25,843 of record DAHUXV010000054.1, read on the forward strand.
AGTATCCCGCCTGCGCCAAGCTCCTGGGTCCGATCGTGCCGGGCACGGTCGTGCCGAACGGCGCCAAGGTGCCGGGCACGCAGTTCCAGCTCGATCCGGTGCAGGCCGCGTTCAACATCGGGGCCATGATCCGCTGGCTCGATTTCAACGACACCTTCCTCGCGGCCGAATGGGGCCACCCGTCCGACAACCTGGGCGGCATTCTCGCCACCGCCGACTGGCTGTCGCGCCAGGCGGTCGCCGCCGGCAGAAGGCCGCTCGTCATGCGGGACGTGCTCACCGCCATGATCCGGGCGCACGAGATCCAGGGCGTGATCGCGCTCGAGAACAGCTTCAACCGCGTCGGGCTCGATCACGTGGTGCTGGTGAAGGTGGCCTCGACCGCGGTGGTCGGGCGCCTCCTCGGCCTCTCGCGCGAGGAGATCATCAACGCGCTGTCGCTCGCCTGGGTCGACGGGCAGAGCCTGCGCACCTACCGGCACGCGCCCAACACCGGCTCGCGCAAGAGCTGGGCCGCCGGCGATGCGACCAGCCGCGCGGTGCGCCTCGCGCTCATCGCGAAGACGGGGGAGATGGGCTATCCGTCGGTGCTCAGCGCCGGGACATGGGGCTTCTACGACGTGCTCTTCAAGGGTCAGCCGCTCCAGTTCCAGCGCGGATACGGCTCGTACGTCATGGAGAACGTGCTCTTCAAGATCTCCTACCCGGCCGAATTCCATTCGCAGACGGCGGTGGAGGCCTCGATGCAGCTGCACGGCCGCTTGCGGGAAATGGGCGTGGCCGCCGACGCCATCGATCACATCAGAGTGCGGACGCACGAGGCCTGCATCCGCATCATCGACAAGAAGGGCCCGCTCGCCAACCCGGCCGACCGCGATCACTGCATCCAGTACATGATGGCGGTGCCGCTCCTCTTCGGCCGCCTCACGGCCGCGGATTACGAGGACGAGGTCGCCCGCGACCCGCGCATCGATGCCCTGCGCGCCCGGATCGAGTGCGTGGAGGACCCGCAGTTCACCCGCGACTATCTCGATCCGGACAAGCGCTCCATCGCCAATGCCGTGACCGTGAAGCTGAAGGACGGCCGCACGCTCGATGAGGTGGTGGTGGAATATCCGATCGGACACCGGCGCCGGCGCGAGGAGGGCATCCCGCTCCTCATCGAGAAGTTCCGGCGCAACCTCGCGCGGCGCTTCCCGCAGAAGCAGCGGGATGCGATCGCGCAGCTGTCGCTCGAGCGGGCGCGCCTCGAGCAGCTGCCGGTCCACGAGTATGTCGATCTCTATGTCATCTGACCTGCGGGCGCGGTCATGAGCATCTATCTCATCGGAGAGAGCCTGCCGAGGCAGCCCGCGGGCGAGCGCTTCGCGAAGCTCATCCGCCGCGGCGGCATCCTGCGGATGCCCGGCGCGTACAACGGGCTCGCGGCCCTGCAGGCGAGGCGCCAGGGATTCGAGGCGCTGTATCTCTCCGGCGCCGCGGTCAGCGCTTCCATGGGGCTGCCCGACCTCGGGATCATCACGGTCGAGGACGTCTGCTTCTTCATCCGTCAGGTGAGCCGCGCCTCGGCGCTGCCGGTGCTGGTGGACGGTGACACCGGCTACGGGGAGGCGCTCAATGTCATGCACATGGTGCGCGCATTCGAGGATGCCGGCGCCGCCGCGGTGCACATCGAGGATCAGCTGCTGCCGAAGAAGTGCGGGCACCTCAACGACAAGCGGCTCGCGGCGCCCGAGGACATGGCGGCGAAGATCGCGGCCGCCGCGCGCGCGCGCCGCCACCTGTACGTCATCGCACGCACCGACGCCGCCGCGAGCGAAGGGCTCGATGGCGCCGTGGCACGCGCCAGGCGCTACCTCGAGGCCGGGGCCGATGCGATCTTTCCGGAAGCGCTGACCACCGCGGAGATGTTCCGCGAGTTCGCGCGCCGGGTGGACGCGCCGCTCCTCGCCAACATGACGGAGTTCGGGCGCACGCCGTACTTCACCGCGGCGGAGTTCGAGGCCATGGGCTACCGGATGGTGATCTGGCCGGTGAGCGCGCTGCGGATGGCGGCGAAGGCCCAGGAGCAGCTCTATGCCACCATCCGCCGCGAGGACGGGCCCCGCAGCCTCATCGGGCAGATGCAGACCCGACAGGAGCTCTACGAGACGATCTCCTACTCGGATTACGAGGCGCTCGACGCCTCCATCGTGAAGACTTTCCTGGGACCCGCTTCCTAGCGTTGGCGGGCCTCAGGGGGCGAGGTCCGCCGGGTGAGCCAGAGCCTACTTCTTCGCCGACGCGAAGTCGCCGAGCAGAACTTCGGCCGAGAAGCCGAAAAGCAACACGGCCGTCACGATCATCTGGGCTACTACGAATTCCACGCACTCACCTCCTTTCAATCCTGACGCGTACTCTAGGGAAGTGCGTCCGGAACTGAAATTCCCTGTGCGAGGGCCGCCGGAATACTCCTTTAGGGATACCGCGCGCTATTTCGGTCCGCCGCAGGCGTGTCGCGGGCGGGCGAGAGCGCGGTACGGCCGGCCCGGGCCGTCAAGGGGGTGAGGGGCCGTCCCTGGCCTCATGCCTCAGCGAGCCGGACGTGCCGCCTCGCGGAGGCTGACGGGCGTGCGCTGGGCGTCGGGCAGGGAGCACTGCGCCGGGCCGGCGTCTCTGCCGCCGCCTGTCGCATGGAACGCCCGGACCTGCCGGGTGAAGCAGCTCACGACCGAGGCGAGGCGCACCAGGGCGGCGCTGCCCAGGTCGAGATATTCGCCCCGCAGGCGCTGCGCATCGCCGCCGGCGGACCGCCCGGCGTGCGCCTGCGCGGAATCGAGGCAGGACGCGTAGGCCGCCACCTGCGCGCTGTACTCGCTCAGGTTGTCCTTCGCCGCGCTCATCTCGTCCCGGCTCGCATGCGCGCCGTCCGGTATGGCGAATCCCGGCCGCGGGGCGGGCCCGCAATCGGCATGGGCAACGGGAAGCGCGCCGGCGCAGAGCAGAAGTCCGGCCGCGATGATGGAGGTTCTGGTCATCGGATGTAATCCCCGGTGTTGGTGTTATTTCAACGAGCGCGCGCGGCGCAGCCGGCGACGCTTGGTTCTTCTGGAGTCTTCACCGCGCTGCCCGGCAGGCAGGCGGTCCCTTCGAGCCGGACTGTAGCACGCGCGGCCCCCAGCGGCGACCCGGCGACCCGGCGGCCGGGGCCGGATTATGTCACGGCCGGCCGCAGTGCCGGAGTATGCGCGCAGGGTTGGCGATGCATTCGATCGCCGGTCTTTGCTGACATTCGCGGCGGCCGCGGCGCTGCTGACATCACGCCGGGCTCGACACCGCGCTCGATCGCCGCCATGGGCCCGCTCACGCGCTGGCCGCGGTGTGCGCCGGTGGTGCGCGCGCTGGATCGCGCCACGGGCGCGGCGGTCATCGCCTTCGGCGCGAGGCTCGCGCTCGAATCCGCAGGGCGGCAGCCCGCTCAAAATTGGGACAGGTTCGTGCCGCCCGGCGAACGCTTCGGCCGGCCGCGGGCAGCCCTGGGTACGCCCCCGGCCGGCCGCAGCGAGGCCGCGGAGTAGACTCCCCGCATGCGCCCGCTCTCATTCCTCGACCGGGAGCGCACGGTGGCCGGTCCCGGCTTCAGCCGCTGGATGGTGCCGCCGGCCGCCCTCTGCATTCACCTCTGCATCGGACAGGTGTATGCATTCAGCGTATTCAACCTGCCGATGACGCGGCTCATCGGCATCACAGCCGCCGCGCCGGGTGACTGGCGGCTCACCGAGCTCGGTTGGATCTTCACGCTGGCGATCTTCTTCCTCGGCGTATCGGCGGCCGTCCTCGGCCGCTGGGTGGAGGAGGGCGGTCCGCGCCGCGCCATGTTCGCGGCGGCGCTGTGCTTCGGCGGCGGATTTCTGGTCGCCGCAGCCGGGGTCCGCCTGCACGACATCTGGATCATCTATCTCGGCTACGGCGTCCTCGGCGGCATCGGGCTCGGCCTCGGATACATCTCTCCCGTCTCGACACTCATCAAATGGTTCCCCGACCGGCCGGGCATGGCGACCGGCATGGCCATCATGGGCTTCGGCGGCGGCGCGCTGATCGCATCGCCCCTGTCGGTCTGGCTGATGGCGCGGTTCTCGACGCCGGCGCACCTCGGAGTCGCCGCGACCTTCATCGTGCTCGGAGCCGGCTACTTCGTCTTCATGATGGTGGGCGCGGCCATCGTGCGCATCCCGGCGCCCGGGTGGCGGCCCGCGGGCTGGAGCCCGCCGGCGCGGCAGCCGAGGCTCGTGACCGGGGCGAACGTGTACGTCTACCGGGCGCTCAAGACGCCGCAGTTCTGGCTCATCTGGTGGGTGCTGTGCCTGAACGTCACCGCCGGAATCGGCGTGCTCGGACAGGCATCGGCCATGAGCCAGGAGATGTTCCCGGGCAAGGTGAGCGCGGTGGCCGCCGCGGGCTTCGTCGGCCTCATGAGCCTCTTCAACATGGCGGGCCGGTTCCTGTGGGCATCGGCTTCCGACCTGATCGGGCGCAAGAACACCTATTTCTGCTTCTTCATTCTCGGCATCGTCCTTTACGCGCTGGTGCCGACGACGGGCCGCCTCGGCAGCGTCGGCCTGTTCGTGCTCTGCTTCGTCATCATCATCAGCATGTACGGCGGCGGGTTCTCCACCGTGCCGGCTTATCTCAAGGATATGTTCGGCACGCGCTACGTCGGCGCCATTCACGGGATGCTGATCACGGCGTGGTCCGCCGCCGGGGTGTTCGGCCCGGTGCTGGTCAACTATCTGCGCGCGTACGAGATCGCCCGCGGGGTGCCGAAGGCGGACGCCTACAACCTGACCATGTATCTGATGGCGGGCCTGCTGGTCGTCGGCTTCTTCTGCAACCTTCTCATCGGGGCCGTCCACGAGCGGCATCACATGCCGGCGGTGCAGGACGACGCGACCCTCCTGGTGCAATAGCCTGTGGCAGCCATGTCGACCCGGATCCCGAGCGGTACGCGTACTCTCCACCTGATACTGGCCTGGAGCTTCGTTGGCATACCGCTCCTCTGGGGCGTGCTGCAGACGCTGCGCAATGCGATGAAGCTCTTCCACTGAGGCTTTAGGGCCCGGGGTGCGCCGGTCGGGGCGCTGCAAGCGCTGACCGGTGGCGGCCGCCCGCGCCAGCCGATACCGGCCCGGACGGCGCGGTCCAAGGCCACCGAGCGCCAGGGGCCGAACGCGGCCCGTGGCGCCCGGCGGGGCCGGCCTCAGGAGCCCTGCACTTCGATCTTGCGCGGGCGCAGCTCCGCGCGCTTCGGGATGCGCACGGTCAAGACTCCGTCCTTCAGGCTAGCCTCGATCTTGCCGGTCTCGAGCTCGCCGCTGAGTGAGAAGCTGCGGCGGTACAGGCTCGAGCGGACATCGGCATAGAGGGCCTCCGCCTTCTGCGCCAGCTCGAGCTGCAGCTGGCCCTCGACGATCAGATTGTTGCCGTCGACGCGCAGGCTCAGGCGCTCCTTCGACACGCCGGGCATGTCGGCGCAGAGCGTGATGCCGTCCTTGTCCTCCCAGATGTCCACCGGAGGGCGGATCGGCGCCTCGGTGGCCTGGGTGCGCTGCGCGGCGGGTCCGGATGCCTGCTGGGCCGCGGCGCCGGAACCGCGCCGGGTGACTTCGCTGTTGGTAGCCATGTGAGCGACCTCCGCTTCGTTCAATGGATCTCGATCTGGCGCGGCCGCGCCGACTCGCGCCGCTGCACGCCGATCTGCACGATGCCGTCGACATACTTCGCCTGCACCCGCTCCGGGTCGACCTCCTCGGGCAGGCTGATGACCCGGCGGAACTCGCCGCCGAAGCGCTCCTGGCGGTAGTAGTCGGCCTCCTCCCCGGCCTTGAGCTCCCGCTTGCCCGAGATCGTGAGCAGGTTCTGTTGCATGGAGATCTCGAGGCTCTTGGGATCGATCCCGGGGGCGAACAGGTAAACGTCCACCCGCTCCGGCGTCTGGCCGACATTCACCGCCGGGAAGCTGCCCCGGGGCACGGACCGGATCCCCAAGGGGGAGCTCCAGCTGCCGAAAAGCTCGTCGACTTCCTGCTGCAGCCGCCAAAGCTCGTCGAAGGCCGAGCTCGGCATATTCGAGGGAATACCGAACATATCAGCACCTCCTATCGGTTAAATGCGCCGCTTGGACGGCCTGAAACCTCAGGGCGGGCGCAGGAAATTCAAGAGCTGCGCGGAATGAGCGGCCGCAACGGCAGCGGTCCGGTCTCGGCTCGCCGGCAGCCGTCTCACCCCGGCGAGTCAGCCGCCGCCGGGCCGGATTGCGGCAGCGGCGAGCGCCTTGCGGATGAAATCCTGCACCTCGGGGCGGGGCGCCCAGGCCTGCCGTCCGGCGGGCCAGTTCGGGGCGTCGGCGTACATGCGGTTCAGGCCCTCCTGGATCCCGGGATCGCCGCCGGTGAATTCGCTGACCAGGGCGTTCCAGCGCACGGCGAGGGCCCGCGCCTTCTCGCCGGCCGGATCCTCGCTCAGCGCGGCCTCGACGTCGCGGTAGAGTGCGCTCCACTCGGCGCCGACCCGCTGCTGCAGCTCGGGCGACCACAGGTGCGCCCGGGAATCGATCCTGGCCTGCGCCTCCTCGCTGAAATATTGCTCCTGCCAACTCGTTGTGTTCTGCATGGCGATCTCCTTGATGAGGGTGGTGAAAGACTCCCAATCGGGCTGTCCGGCACCCGACAGAGCGCTCCTCGCCATGCCGATGGCGCGCAGCGTCCGGTCCAGGTGCTCGCGCTTGATCGCGAGCACGCGCTGCTGGCGGGCGAGCACGTCGGGCAGCTCGGTGCGGCCGTCCCGTTCCAACAGCGCGCGGATGTCTTTCAGTCCGAGCCCGATCAGCTTCAGGACCAGGATCTGCTCCAGGCGCAACAGGTCGCGATCGGTGTAGAGCCGATACCCTGTTCCGCTGCGTCCGGCAGGGCGCAGCAGGCCCACGCGATCGTAGTGATGCAGCGTGCGGACGGTGACGCCCGCCCGCCGCGCAAACTCGAGGGCTCGATAATGCTTCACTCTGATGCTCCGGTCATGGCCGGCGCAGTCTCCGCTCTGACGCAGGGTCAGAGTCAAGCTCCGGCCGCCGCGCGGCTGCGCCACGGGGAGGCGAAAACGAGGTGAAATGAACGAGCCGGCAGGCCCGGCCCGGTAGACTGAAGGCTCTTCAGGCCGCCAGCCGCGGGTACGCGTCATGCCAGGATTCCGGAGTTTCGCATTCACGGTCGCTTTCGCAGTCGGGATGAGCGGCGCAACCTTGGCCATGGCTCGGTCCGGACAGGCCGAGGCCGCCGGTCCGGTCGACTATCACTTCGTCAAGAGCGTGCCGCTCGGCGCCCCGAACGGTTGGGACTACCTGCTGTACTCCCCGACGACGCACCGGCTGTTCATCGCGCACGGCAACCGGCTGACGGTGGTCGACGGCCGCACCGACCGGGTCGTTGGCCAAGTCGGCCCGATCCCCGGCGGGCCGCACGGAACGGCGTTCGACCCGGCCGCCGGCGTCGGCATCACCGACGATGGCCGGCTCGGACAGGCGGTGATCTTCAACCTGAAGACGCTCGAAGTGGTCAGCCGGCTTAAGGTCCAGCGCGGCGCCGATGCCGTGACCTTCGATCCGGTGAGCGGCCATGCGTTCGTGATCGACGGCGATACCGGCGATATCGCCGTGGTCGATCCGGCGCACCGGCGAGTGGTGACCTTCATCCACATTGGCGGCGATCTGGAGTACGCCGTTCCCGGCGACAACGGCGAGCTCTACGTCAACGGCGTCACCCACCACGAGATCTTCCGCATCAACACCGCGACCAACCGAGTGGATGCGAGGTGGCCGATGCCCCAGTGCAGATCCCCGCACGGCCTGGCGATCGACACGAGGACGCACCGTCTCTTCTCGAGCTGCGAGAATCGGCGCCTGGTCGTGGTCGATTCCGAGAACGGCGCCGTCGTGGCGGCGGTACCCATTGGACGCGGCACCGACGGGGACCGGTTCGATCCGAAGAGCGGATTGATCTTCAGCTCCAACGGCATCGACGGCACGCTGTCGATCATCCGCGAGGTCAATGCCAACCGCTTCGTCCCGGTGGCGACCGTGAAGACCGCGCTATCGGCGCGCACGATGGAAATCGATAGCGGGAGCGGCCGCGTGTACCTGGTCGCGGCGCACACCACCCGCAAGGCGATGGCAGCCTTCATGGCGCAGTGGCGCAGGACGCATCGGCGCCCGCGGGTGTCGCCTTTCACTCCGGGGTCCCTGAAGCTGATGATGTTCGACCCGGGGCGGTAGCGCCGGCGAAACCTCACCTGTATTCCCAAAACGAACTCGATCCTTGAGGGGGCGACCTGCCATGTTCAAAGCACGCTGTGGGGTGCTGCTTTCCTGTCTGTGCCTGGCACTGCCGGCCGCGTTTGCGGCGCCCATGCCGGCGGGCAAGCTCACGGGCGCGCTGCGCTGGCGCAGTGTCGGTCCCTATACCGGCGGGCGCGTCACCGCGGTGGCCGGCATCGCCGATGAGCCCAACGTCTTTTTCATGGGGACGGCCGGCGGCGGCGTTTGGCGGACCGGGGATTACGGCCACCATTGGCAGAACATCTCCGACAAGGACCTCAAGAGCGGCAATATCGGCGCCATGGCGATCGCGCCGTCCAATCCGAAGGTCATCTACGTGGGCACGGGCGATTCCGCGCCCCGCAACACGGTCCTCACCGGGAAGGGGATGTACAAGTCCACCGACGGCGGCAAGAGCTGGAAATACATCGGGCTGGGCGCGACCCACATCATCAGCGGGATCATCGTGGATCCCAGGAATCCCGCCGTCGTGTACGTGGCGGCTCTGGGGCATCTCTTCGGGCCCAATCCGGAGCGGGGGGTGTTCGAGACCACGGACGGAGGCAAGACCTGGAAGAAGATCCTGTACGTGAACGCCGGGACCGGAGCGATCAGCCTGGCGATGGATCCGTCCGATCCGCGCGTGCTCTACGCCGCGATGTGGCAGCTGTCCCGCAGGCACTGGACCTTCTCCAGCGGCGGCCCGGGAAGCGGCATCTACAAAACCACCGACGGCGGGGCCCACTGGAGCAACATCTCGCACCGCCCGGGGCTGCCGCCCGGCATCCTGGGCAAAGTCGGCATCGCGGTGGCGCCGAGCCGGCCGAATGTCCTCTACGCGCTGATTCAGGCGGACTACAAGGGCCAGGCGGGGGGACTTTTCCGCTCCGAGGATGCCGGCCGGAGCTGGAAGCTCATCAACAACAGCATGAGGATCACGCAGCGCGCCTTCTATTACATGACCGTCTTCGTGGACCCCAAGGACCCGAACACGATCTACCTTCCCAACGTCGGCGTATACGTATCGCACGACGGGGGCAAGAAGCTCATCGCCCTGCATCCGCCGCATGGCGACAACCACGTGCTGTGGATCAATCCCAGGAATCCGCAGACCTTCATCGAAGGCAACGATGGCGGCGCGGCCGTCACCCTGAACGGCGGCAAGGCGTGGAGCTCCGAGTACAACCAGCCCACCGGCCAGTTCTATCACGCCAATCTCGACGATCAGTTTCCGTTCCACATCTACGGCGCGCAGCAGGACCGCGGCTCGGTCGAAGCCCCGAGCGCCGTGCCCGCAGGGAAGATTCCGCCGGTCTGGAAGGACGTGCAAGGAGGGGAGATGAGCTGGCTGGTGCCGACGCCGGGCCAGCCCTGGGTCACCTACGGCAGCGGCTACTACAGCACGGAGTGGAAGGAGAACCGCAGGACGGGACTGGTCACCAATGTGAGCCCCTGGCCGTCCTACAAGTTCGGCCTGGCCGGAGCCCGGATCAAATATCGCTACGGCTGGAACCATCATCCCGTCGTATTCGCCCCGGGGAACCCGCGGGAGCTGCTGATGGCGGCGAACGTGCTGTTCGAGACCACGGACGAGGGCATCCACTGGAAGCGGATCAGTCCGGACCTCACGCGCAACGACAGGAGCAAGCAGGCGCGGCCGGGCGGACCGATCAGCGCGGACGTGACCGGCGAGGAGATGTTCGACACGATATCCTCGGTCGCCTTCTCGCCGCTCACGGACAAGGTCATCTGGACGGGCTCCGATGACGGGTTGGTTTACGTGACCACCGATGGCGGCGGTCATTGGAGCGAGGCGCGCCCGCCGGCGCTGCCGAAGTGGTCCACGGTCACCTGCATCGAGCCTTCGCACCTCGATGAGGGCACCGCCTATCTCTCGGCGAGCCGGTACGACTGGGACGACTTTCACCCGTACATCTACAGGACCACCGACTACGGCAGGCACTGGACGAAGATCACCACCGGGCTGCCGCAGGACCAGTATGTCGAGAGCGTCCGGCAGGATCCGGACGACTCCGACCTGCTCCTCGCGGGCACCAGCGCGACGGTGTATGTCAGCTTAAATGGGGGCCGGCGGTGGCAGCCGCTGTCGCTCAATCTGCCGCCCGTGCGGGTGAACGACGTGGAGATTCAGCCGCAGCAGCACGCCGTGGTGCTCGCGACCTTCGGGCGCGGCTTCTGGGTGCTCGACAACCTGCAGTTCCTCGAGCAGTTGGGAGAGGCCCGGGTCGCGAGCGGCGCCCCCTATCTCTTCAAGCCGCAGCAGGCGTGGCTGGTCACGCGGCGGATGGGCGGCTTCGGTCCGCGCGGGCCGGGAGGGCGGAATCTGCCGCCCGGAGTCACGGTGTATTTCCACCTGCCCGCCGATTACGACGGGCGCACGCCGGTGACGCTGAGCTTCGCCGACGCGGCCGGAAAGCCGATCCGCAGCTTCAC
>DAHUXV010000100.1 GCA_027306985.1 Gammaproteobacteria bacterium
ACCGGCGCACCGCGATCGTCGACGATCTCCGCCTCGATCCCCGGCAGCGGCAGCGTGCATGAACCGGGCTTGGTCGGGGTGATTCCGGGCAGCGGCGAGAGCATGATCGCGCCGGTCTCGGTCTGCCACCAGGTGTCGACGATCGGACAACGCCCGCCGCCGATGACCCGGTGGTACCACATCCACGCTTCGGGATTGATCGGCTCTCCGACGCTGCCGAGCAGGCGCAGCCGCGACAGATCGTAGCGGGCCGGCACCTCGTCGCCGAGCTTCATCAGCGCACGGATCGCCGTCGGGGCGGTGTAGAACACGCTGACGCCGTGATCCTGGCAGATCTTCCAGAAACGGCCGCCGTCCGGATAGGTCGGCCCGCCCTCGTACATCACGACCGTGGCGCCAGCGGCGAGCGGACCGTAGGCGAGATAGCTGTGTCCGGTGACCCACCCGGCGTCCGCGGTGCACCAGAACACGTCCTCCTCGCGCAGATCGAACACCCACTCGGTGGTGAGCTTCGCCCCGAGCAGGTACCCGGCGCTCGAGTGCTGGATGCCCTTGGGCTTGCCCGTTGAGCCGGAGGTGTACAGCAGGTACAGCGGGTGCTCTGCGTCGACCCACTCGGGCTCGCACACCGGGGAGCGCCCGGCGATCGCCTCATGCCACCACAGGTCGCGGCCCGGCTCCATCGAGATGGCATGGGCGGTTCGCTGCAACACCACGACATGCTTGATGCTCGGGCAGCCGGCCGCGAGCGCCTTGTCTGCCGCCGCCTTCAGCTCAATGGCGTGTCCGCCACGCCAGCCGCCATCGGCCGTGATGAGCACCTTCGCGCCGGTGTCCTCGATCCGCTCCTTCAGCGCCGGGGCCGAGAAGCCGCCGAACACCACCGAGTGGATCGCGCCGATGCGGTTACACGCATGCATCGCCACAATGATCTCGGGCACGAGCGGCATGTAAATCGCCACGCGGTCCCCGCGCTGCACACCGAGCGATTTCAGCGTGTTGGCGAAGCGGCAGACCTCGCCGTGCAATTCCTGGTAACTGATCCGTCGCACGTCGCCCGGCTCGCCCTCGAAGATAATGGCCGGCTTGTGACCGCGGTCGGCGAGGTGTACGTCGAGGCAGTTGAACGAGACATTGAGCTCGCCGTCGGTGAACCAGCGGAAATTCGGCGAGTCCTGCTCATCGAGGGTGACCGTGAACGGCTTGTGCCACACGAGGTGCTCGCGCGCCAGCTGCGCCCAGAAGCCGGTGTAGTCCGTCTGCGCATGGCGGCGCAAGGCCTCGAGATCCGCCGGCTTCAGCCGCGCGCGCGCACTGAACTGCGCAGGCGGCGGGAAGACGCGCTCCTCCTGCAGGACGGACACGATGTTCTTGGTCGCCATGGTAGCCCCCGCTGGTTCCTGTGACGTGAGCACCGAGCATAGCCGAAGCCCGCGCGAATTCCTGCCAGACCAATGGCGCGCGCGTGCCGGCTCAGCCGCCGGGCGCGACGAGCGCCGCCAGCCGCTCGCCCTGGCGGCGCAACAGCGGCCCGAAGCCGAGCCGATCGTAGAGGGTGCCCAGTGCCTGCAGATCCGGGACTCGCGGGCGCAGCTGGTCTCGGCTCGCCTCGAGTGGCATGTCGCACACGATGCGGGTCAGGCGGCGCGCCAGGTAGACCGCCTCGCGGTGCTCGTGCAACCGCTCACGCAACTCGCGCGCACCGCGCAACCCGAGCGTGGCGACTCGACCGAGGCCGGCATACAGCTCATCGATGGAGCCGAAGGCGCGCATCAGCGCCGCGGCGGTCTTCGGCCCGATCCCCGGGACGCCCGGAATGTTGTCCGAGGTGTCGCCCGTGAGCGCCAGATAGTCGGCGAACCGTTCCGGGGCGACCCCGAAATGCCGCTCGACGTCACGGTAACCGAGCTGCCCGCGCGCCCCGAAGTCCCAGTACAGATCCCCGTCGCGCACCAGTTGCGCCAGATCCTTGTCACGGGTGATGAACGCCGAGGAGATGCTCTGCGTGCGCATCTGCTGCGCCAGGGTGCCGATGACATCGTCGGCCTCGTAGTGCGAATCGACGAATACCGCGAGGCCGAGGCGCGCGCACAGTTCGCGGCAGTACTCGAACTGCACGGCGAGGTCCGGCGGCGCCGGCTCGCGGTTGGCCTTGTACGCCGGGTAGATCTCGTTGCGGTAGGAGGTGGCGAGGCGCCGATCGAAGGCGACCGCGACGAACTGCGGCCGCGTCCGCTCGAGCAGATCCCCGAGAAAGCGCGCGAAGCCGAA
>DAHUXV010000116.1 GCA_027306985.1 Gammaproteobacteria bacterium
CCGCGGTCGTGCTCGTGACCGTGTTGAAATACGGGTTGTGGTGCTTGGCGTGCGATGCGCCGTGCTTGGCGTGCGCATCGGCCGCGTGCGCCACGGCCGCCGGGGTTGCCGTCTGCAGAGCCAGCATCGAGGCGGCGGCGAGCACCGCGAAGCCTGCGCAGATGGGGCTCTTTCGCGCCGGGGCGGTCATGTCACTGCCCCGGGACGTTGTCGGTCTTGCGGATGAAGCCCGCAAGATTGTCGTGCAGCTGCTTCAGGGCGGGGATGTTGGCGTAGATCATGTGCCCCGACTCGTAGTAGTGATACGAGATGTTCTTCTGCAGCTTCTGCGGAATCTGCAGGTGATGCATCTCGTACCAGCCCTCGAAGAACGGCGTCGCGAGGTCGTAGTAGCCTCCGTTCAGCGAGATCTTGAGGTCCGGATCGTACTTCATCGCGGTGGCGAGATCCGGCATCACGTTGACGACGCCCGGCAGCGGCATCGGGAAGCCCGGCGGCTGGTGATGGAAGTTCCACCAGCGGAACACGTCGATCTCCGGCTGGTAGGTCAGGCTGGTGTCGTAGTGCAGCACGCGCTGGGCGTAGTCGTTGAACCCCGAGACGTAGGCCGAGCTGATGGCCGCGGACTGCGGGTCGTACTCGGAGAACTCGCTGAGCGGATCCATGGTGGGTCCCGAAAAACGGGTGTCGAGACGGCCCGTGTCCATGTCGTCGCCGGCGAGCAGATTCTTCTCGAACATCGGGCCGCTCACCCGCAGGTTCGCCTTCTCGATGTAGGCGACGGGGAGTCCCGTGTACTCATGCAGCTGCTGCGCGATGGCGTCGAACTGCTGCTTCGGCAGCCACGCCCCCTGGGCGAGGGCATCGGCGTACGGCCCCATGGCGAACTGCTCGACCTGCTTCAGGAACGGGCGCAGGTGCTGCGGATTCGAGGGCAGCATGTGGTGGAACCAGGCGGTCGCGGCCATGGAGGGGAGCGAGATCCAATACGGCAACTCGACGCCGGGATTCGACTGCGGGAAGTCGTCGCTCAGGTCGAAGTTGAGGATCTGCGAGAGCAGCATCACGCCGTTGAAATCGATGTCGCGGTCGGTCTCGAGGTCGTTGATGAGCACGGCCGAGCGCGGCGTGCCGTAGCTCTCGCCGAGGAGATATTTCGGCGAGTTCCAGCGGTGGTAGCGCGTGAGGAAGTGCACGATGAACGAGGAGAAGGCGTGACCGTCCTGATCCACGCCGTAGAAGGCCTTGGGGGCGCCCTTGCCCTCGATGCGGCTGTATCCCGTGCCCGGCGCATCGATGAAGACCAGATCGCTGGCATCGAGCAGGCTGTAGTCGTTGTTGACCAGACCATAGGGCGCGGGCGGCGTGTGCGTATCGTTGTTGGTCACGACGCGTACGGGCCCGAAGGCGCCCATGTGCAGCCAGACGGTCGAGGAGCCCGGACCGCCGTTGTAGAGGAAGGTGATCGGACGGGTGCGCGGATTGGCGCCGCGCTTGAAATACGCGATGTAGAAGATCGAGGCCACCGGCGGTCCGTCCGCCGTTCCGATCGCGTCCTTGCCGGTGGCGGCCGGCGCGGCATCGTTCCAGCCCTTCGGGTGGATGATGAGGGTGCCGGCGACCGCCTGGTAGGCGATCTTGTGGCCCTCCACGGTGACGGTGCCCGATGACTTCACGGCCCGCGACTGGAAGATCCCGGGCGAGGCGGCCGCAGCGGCGCCCTGCTCTCCCGGGACTTTTCGCGCGGCGGCGGCCGCCGGTGCGAGCCATGCATGGTACGCGGTCAGTGAGAGAGCCGCGGCCAGTGCTATCGATTTCTTCATTCGACCGACTCCGGTTCAATCCGCCCCATTCCCCACCGGGGCGCGGGCATCAGGACCATTATGATGCCCGCAGCCGGGGCGTGCCCGAAAGAGGCGGGCTCGCTCGCCGCGCAATCCTCTCGGCTCGTCGTGTCGCGATGAGCCGCCACCGTTGCCGCCCCTCTATCATCCGCGCATGCCATCCGGCAAGCTCGAAGAACAATTGGCGGGCGGGCGATCGGCTCGCCCCGTGGGAGGAGCTCAAATGACGACACGTGTATTCGGTTCGGCCTCGCTACGCATCTTGCCGGCGCTCGCCGCGGCGGCGGCGCTCGGCTTCGCGGGCGCAGCGATCGCGGCGGCGGCACATCCTCAGAGCGCGGCCGGCAAGCTCGAGTGGCGCAGCGTGGGACCTACGATCGGCGGGCGCGTGGTGGCCATCGCCGGGGTGCCGGGCGAGCGCGATCTCTTCTACATGGGCGCGGTCGACGGCGGGGTATGGAAGAGCACCGACTACGGCATCAAGTGGGTCAACATCAGTGACGGCAGGCTGCCGGGATCGAGCATCAGCATCGGGGCGATCGCCGTCGCCCCCTCCAATCCCAAGGTGATCTACGTCGGCACGGGCGAGAGCGACATCCGCGGCGATGTGATCACCGGGGACGGCGTATTCCGCTCCGACGATGCCGGCAAGACCTGGCACGCCGTGGGGCTCGCCGACACGCACACCATCAGCGGCATCGTGGTCGATCCCCACGACCCCGATATCGTCTACGCCTCCTCGATGGGCCATGTCTTCAAGCCCAATGCCGACCGCGGCGTGTTCAAGTCCACCGATGGCGGCAGGACCTGGCACAAGATCCTCTACGTCGACGCCAACACCGGAGCCATAGACCTCGTCATGGATCCGAGCAACCCGCAGGTGCTCTACGCATCCCTGTGGCAGGCGTACCGCACGCCCTGGAAGCTCGACGACGGCGGCCCGGGCAGCGGCCTGTACAAGAGCACCGACGGCGGCGCTCACTGGAAGGAGATCTCGCGCAATCCCGGCTTCGCGGGCGGGGTTCTCGGGCGCATCGGCGTCTCCGTGGCCGCGAGCGACCCGCGCATCGTGTACGCCATCGTGCAGGCGAAGCACGGCGGGGTGTTCCGCTCGAGCGACGGCGGTGCGAGCTGGAAGCGGGTGAACCGCAACTGGAGCCTGCGTCAGCGCGCCTTCTACTACATGACGATCTATGCCGACCCCCGCAATCCCGACACCGTGTACGCCCCGAACGTGGATGCGCTCTGGGTCTCGCACGATGGCGGCAAGAGCTTCGCCAAGCTCCACACGCCGCACGGCGACAATCACATCCTCTGGATCAACCCGCGGCACACGAACATCCTGCTGGAAGGCAATGACGGCGGCGCCACGGTGTCGACCGACGGCGGCGAGACCTGGAGCGAGGAGCACAACCAGCCGACCGGCCAGTTCTACCATGTGGCCATCGACGACCAGTTCCCGTTCAACATCTACGGCGCGCAGCAGGACGAGGGCTCGGTCGAGGGGCCGAGCGCACACACCGGGGGCGCGATTCCGCTCGCCGCCTGGCACAGTGTCGCCTACAACGAGGCCACCTTCGTCGCGCCGATGCCGGGTCATCCCGACATCACCTTCGGCAGCGGGTATTTCAGCATCCTCCTGCGTTACGACAGGAAGACGGGCCAGTACGAGGAAGTCAGCCCGTGGCCGGAGTACCAGGAAGGCGCCTCCTCCGCCGAGCTCAAATACCGCTTCGGCTGGACCCACCCGATCTTCTTCTCGCCCGCCAATCCCAACGAGCTGCTGATCGCCTCGCAGTACGTGCTGAAGAGCACCGACCAGGGACGCACCTGGACGCGCATCAGCCCGGATCTGACCCGCAACGATCCGGCGACCGAGCGGCCGAGCGGCGGCCCGATCAATCTCGATGCCTCGGGCGCGGAGATCTTTCCCGACATCTCGGCGCTCGCCGTGTCGCCGGGCAACGGCAATGTGATCTGGGCCGGCTCGCAGGACGGGCTGGTGCACATCACGCGCGACGGCGGCAGGAGCTGGCAGGCGATCACGCCGCCGACGCTCCCCGAGTGGGCGGAGATCACCTGGATCGAGCCCGCGCGCACCGCGCCCGGAACCGCGTACCTGAGCGCCTCACGCTACATGTGGGACGACTTTCATCCCTACCTCTTCGAGACCACCGACTACGGCCGGCACTGGAAGGCGGTCACGGCCGGCATTCCCGACGATGAGTACGTATGGACGGTCCGGCAGGATCCCGCCGACCCGCAGCTGCTGTTCGCGGGCACCAAGAGCACGGTGTACGTGAGCTACGACGGAGCGGCTCACTGGCAACCGCTCACGCTCAATCTGCCGCGCGTGCAGGTGCGCGGTATCGCCATCGACACCCGCCAGGGCGATGTGGTCGTCGCGACGCACGGCCGCTCGTTCTGGGTGCTCGACAACCTCGCGCTGCTCGAGCAGATCTCGCTCCAGGGCGCGGTCGGGGCGGGAGACGTGCAGGCGTATGCGCCCGCGACGGCGTGGCTGACACACGCCTACGGGAAGAGCGCGTATGCGAAGCACATCCCGGGGATGGGCACCAACCCGCCGTTCGGCGCGACGGTGTTCTTCCATGTGCCGACGAGCTATCGGGGCAACGTGCCGGTCACACTCACGTTCCAGGATGCCAAGGGCCAGGTGATCCGTACGTTCAAGCTGCACTTGAAGCACAAGACGCCGAAGTTGACACCGGCGCAGAAGGACAACCGCACGCCGGCGCAAGCCAAGGCCGCGAAGGACGAGAAGGACACGGGGATCGCGGCCGGCTTCAACCGCTTCCAGTGGAATCTGCGCTATCCGCACGCCACCGAGGTCACCGGCTTCTACGAGCCGGCGGCGGCAGGCGGCCTCGGGGACTCGCTGCACGGACCCCTCGTGGTGCCCGGCACCTACGCGGTCGTCCTCGATTACGACGGGCAGAAGTCGCAGCGCTCGTTCCAGGTGGCGCTCGATCCCCGGCTGCACCCGGCGCCGGGCGCGCTCCAGGCTCGCCTGGCGCTGCAGCTGCGGATCCACGAGACCGTGAACACGCTCGACCGCACCGTCAACCAGGCGATCGCCCTGCGCGATCGCCTGCAGGCCGCCGTCGCGCACCGCAAGGTGAGCGCCGCCAAGGCGCGGGATGCCCTCGCGGCGCTGACGCAGGCGATCGACGACAATGTCGACATGGCCACTCACTCGAGCGAAGGCACGCTGCTGCACGAGAGCCGGCTGCGCAGCCATCTCGCCTATCTGGCCGCCGACATCGACTTGGGCTACGTCGAGCCGAC
>DAHUXV010000062.1 GCA_027306985.1 Gammaproteobacteria bacterium
TCGACGTCCGGCATGGCAAAGAGCTCCGCTGCATTGCTCGCCTTGACGCTGCCGCCGTAGAGAATACGGGTGCCGGCGGCGATTGTAGCATCCTGGGCCGCGATGCGGGCGCGGATGAAGGCATGGACCTCCTGCGCCTGCTCCGGCGTGGCGTTGCGGCCGGTACCAATGGCCCAGACCGGCTCATACGCGATCACGGCGCTCGTCAATGTCTGCACGCCGCAGAGCCCGAGGACGGCATCGAGCTGGCGCGCGACCACCTCGCGGGTGCGGCCGGTCTCCCGGTCCGCCAGTTGCTCGCCGACGCAGAGGATGGGCACGAGCTCCCGGGCCTGGCCGGCCGCGAACTTGCGGGCGACGAGCTGATCGCTCTCGCGGTAGAGAAGCCGCCGCTCGGAGTGGCCGACGATGCAGCACCGGCAGCCGACGTCCTTGAGCATGGCGGCCGAGACCTCCCCGGTGAAAGCGCCCTGCGCCTCGGCGCAGACATCCTGCGCGCCGAGAAGGACCGCGGAATCGCGCAACAGGCGGCCTACCTCCTGCAGGTAGACAGAGGGCGGGCAGACGATGCACTCCGCCGCCGGGTCGGCGGGGTAGCGGGAGATGATCTCATCGATGAGGCGCGCATTCTCGCTGCGCGTCCCGTGCATCTTCCAGTTGCCGGCAACGACGGGGCGGCGCATTCACCGGCATCCTGTATTGGAGCGCAGCCGCCCGCGGCGCCGCGGTCGGTCTCGGCCCAACGGCCCCTCCGGCGGCGCGGACCGGCGAGTGGCCCCGGGGCCGCTCAATGACTTGCTTTGGAACGGCACTTTAAGCCCGCCCTTTAACGGGGGCGCGATCATAGCCACGCTCGCCAGCCGGCGCAATGCGCGATTCACTGCGCCGACTCAGCCGGCGACGCTGCGCACCACTTCGGCGAGCTCGGTGGCGGCGGCCCGGGTGGCGCTCTCGTCGCGGCCTTCGACCATCACGCGGATCACGGGCTCGGTGCCGGAGGGGCGCAGGACGACTCTGCCCTGGCCGCTCATGCGCTGCTCGATGCGCTGTACGGCCTCGCGCACGGCCGGAATGTCGGCGGGATTGAAGCGAGAGGCGACTTTCACGTTGAGCAGGACCTGCGGGTATTTGCGCATGCCGGAGGCGAGCTCGGCCAGGGAGCGGCGGGTCTGCTTCATGACCGCCAGCACCTGCAGGGCGCTGACGATGCCGTCACCCGTGGTCGTCTTATCGAGGCAGATGATGTGGCCCGAGGTCTCCCCGCCCAGGATGCCGCCGGTCTCGCGCAGCAGGCTGAGCACGTAGCGGTCGCCGACCTGGGCGCGCTGGAATGGGATGCCGCTCTCGCCCAGGGCCACCTCGAGGCCGAGGTTGCTCATCACCGTGCCGACCACCGGTCCGCGCAACGAGCCGCTGCCCTTGCGGGCCTGGGCGATGATGTAGAGAAGCTGGTCGCCGTCGAGAATGCGGCCGAGATGATCGACCATGACCAGGCGGTCGCCGTCCCCGTCGAGCGCGACGCCCACGTGTGCGCGGACGCCGGGAACCGTCAGCTGCAGCAGCTCGGGAGCGGTGGAGCCGCAGCCGTCGTTGATGTTGCGGCCGTTCGGCGAGCAGCCGATGGGGACGATCTCGGCGCCGAGATCCGCGAGCACGCGGGGGCCGA
Source organism: Gammaproteobacteria bacterium (assembly GCA_027306985.1). Lineage (GTDB taxonomy): Bacteria > Pseudomonadota > Gammaproteobacteria > Steroidobacterales > Steroidobacteraceae > 13-2-20CM-66-19. The sequence goes on from DAHUXV010000062.1 coordinate 1,667, forward strand.
CCTTGTACGCCGCGCCATTGGCGCAGTCGACGACGATCTTCAATCCCTGGAGATCGACCCCGCCCGGGAGCGTGGAGGCGCAGAACTCCTGGTATTGCGTCCGCGAGCGGTCGACGCGGGTGGCCTTGCCCAGGCCGCGTGAGGCACGGGTGACGACGGGCTGCGCGAGCTCGGCCTCGATGCGCTCCTCGAGCTCGTCCGACAGCTTCGCGCCGCTGCGGTCGAAGAACTTGATCCCGTTGTCGTCGTAAGGGTTGTGCGAGGCGCTGATGACGATGCCGAAATCGCAGTTGAAATGCCGCGTCATGTAGGCGATGCCCGGGGTGGGCAGCGGCCCGATGAGCATCACATTGACCCCGGAGGCGACGAAGCCGGCCTCCAGCGCGGATTCGAACATGTAGCCGGAGAGGCGGGTGTCCTTGCCGATGAGGACGGTGCCGCCCTCGGGCACCAGCACTCGAGCCGCCGCGCTCGCCAGGTTGAGCGCGAAGTCCACGGTCATCGGATGCTCGCCGACACGGCCTCGGACGCCGTCAGTACCAAAGAATTTTCGCGTCAAGGAGAGAGCCCTTTATGAATGCGGTGCGATTCAGCTGTTCTGCACGGCCGCCACGACCTTCAAGGCATCCACTGTGGCGGCCACGTCGTGCACACGAAGGATACGCGCACCGTTGAGCGCCGCCACCACCGCAAGCGCGACACTCCCGTGGAGCCGCTCATCCGGCGGCCGGCCGGTCAGAGCGCCCACCATGGACTTGCGCGAGAGCCCGGCGAGGATCGCCAGTCCGTCCACGGAGAGCTCGCGCAGGCGGCGCAGCAGCTCGAGATTGTGCTGCAGAGTCTTGCCGAAGCCGAAGCCCGGGTCGAGCACGATGCGCTCGCCAGGCACGCCGGCCGTGATACAGGTCTCAGCTCGCTCCCTGAGGAACCGACGAACCTCCGCCACCACGTCGCGGTAGCCGGGCGAGTCCTGCATCGTGCGCGGCTCGCCCAGCATGTGCATGAGGCAGATCGCGCAGCCGGAGGACACCGCCGCCTCGAGCGCGCCCGGCTCCCGCAGCGCGCGCACGTCATTGATCATTGCGGCGCCCGCAGCGGCCGCGGCGTGCATCACCTCAGGCCTGCTGGTATCGACCGAGAGTATGGCCTGAGTGCGCGACCGCAGCCGCGCGATGACGGGAACGACGCGGCGCAGCTCCTCCTCCAGTGCCACGGGCTGCGCCCCCGGCCGAGTCGATTCCCCGCCGACATCGATGATGGCCGCCCCCTCCTCCGCCATCTGCACGCCCCGCTCGACCGCATCGTCGAGCTGTACGAACCGTCCCCCGTCCGAGAACGAGTCCGGCGTGACGTTCAGCACCCCCATGACGACCGGCCGCTCGAGCCCGAGCACCCGTCCCCGACAGTGCAGCACCGAATGCGAATCAGCCACGCCCGAACTCGTCAGAAAGCGAGGGCATGGACGTGAAATCCTCTTGCCGGCGGCTTGCGGAGTCAGGGACGATGGAGGCGAGGCTCCAGGGATCGGGTGAGCCGGCGCGAGCCGGCGCAACCCGGATTTACGGCGTCCCCCGGGCAAGAGGATTTCACGGCCGTGCCATCGCGGACGCCGCCCCCTCTGAAGCTGCGGGCGTCAGTGTTGACCCGCGGGCGGCCCGATGGCGGTCCCGCCGGGCCCGGGCGCCGGCGCCGCAGTCCCCTCCGCGGGCGCCCGCGGCGGCCGGTTGGACAGCGAATCGTCCCACCCCGCGGGCGGCTTCGGCGGCCTCCCCGCCATGACGTCCCTCAGCTGCTCCTCACCGATGGTCTCGTACTTGATGAGCGCATCCGCCATGAGGTGCAGCTTGTCCAGCGAGCTCGTCAGGATCTGCCGCGCCCGCTGATAGTTGCTCTCGATGACGCAGCGCACCTCCTCGTCGATGGCGTGCGCCGTCACATCCGAGACCTGCTTGTGCTGCGTCACGCTGCGCCCGAGGAACACCTCGCCGGTCTCCTCCGAGTACGTGAGCGGCCCGAGCTTGTCCGACAGGCCCCACTTCGTGACCATGTTGCGCGCGAGCTCCGTCGCCCGCTCGATGTCGTTCGAGGCACCCGTCGTCACCGACTCCGGCCCGAAGATCAGCTCCTCCGCGATGCGGCCGCCGAAGAGAGTCGCGATGGCGCTCTCCAGCCGCCGCTTCGACATGCTGTAGCGATCCTGCTCCGGCAGGAACTGCGTCACGCCGAGCGCCCGGCCGCGCGGAATGATCGTCACCTTGTAGACCGGGTCGTGCTCCGGCACCGTCATGCCGACGATCGCATGGCCGGACTCGTGATAAGCCGTCATGCGCTTCTCGTCCTCGGTCATGACCATCGAGCGCCGCTCGGCGCCCATCATGATCTTGTCCTTGGCGCGCTCGAACTCCTCCATGCTGACGATACGGCGGTTGGCGCGCGCCGCGAACAGCGCCGCCTCGTTCACCAGGTTGGCGAGATCCGCGCCCGAGAAGCCCGGCGTGCCGCGCGCGATGAGGGCCGGCTTGACGTCATCGGCCAGCGGCACCCGCCGCATGTGCACGCGCAGGATCTGCTCCCGCCCCCGCACGTCGGGCAGCGGCACCACGACCTGCCGGTCGAAGCGGCCCGGCCGCAGCAGCGCCGGATCGAGCACGTCAGGCCGGTTGGTGGCCGCGATGACGATGATGCCCTCGTTGCCCTCGAAGCCGTCCATCTCCACGAGCAGCTGGTTCAGCGTCTGCTCGCGCTCGTCATGGCCGCCGCCCAAGCCCGCGCCGCGGTGGCGGCCCACCGCATCGATCTCGTCGATGAAGATGATGCACGGGGCGTGCTTCTTCGCCTGCTCGAACATGTCGCGCACGCGCGAAGCGCCGACGCCGACGAACATCTCGACGAAATCGGAGCCGGAGATCGTGAAGAAGGGCACCTTCGCCTCGCCCGCGATGGCGCGCGCGAGCAGCGTCTTGCCCGTCCCCGGCGAGCCCACCATGAGCACGCCCTTCGGAATCTTGCCGCCGAGCTTCTGGAACTTGCCCGGGTCCTTGAGGAAGTCGACGATCTCCGACACCTCCTGCTTGGCCTCGTCGACCCCGGCCACGTCGGCGAACGTGACGTTCACCTGGTCCTCGCCGAGCAGCCGTGCGCGGCTCTTGCCGAAGGACATGGCTCCGCGGCCGCCCGAGGCGCCCTGCATCTGCCGCAGCATGTACACGAAGACGAGGATCAGCAGCAGCGCCGGCGCGAGCTGCAGCAGCAGCTGCGCGAGGAAATTCGGCTGCTTGGGCGGACGTCCCTCGATGCCGACGGCGTTCTTCTCCAGCGTGCCGATGAGCGCCGTGTAGTCGGTCTCGGGATTGTAGGTCTTGAACTGCGTGTGGTCCTTCATCACGCCGTAGAGCATGTCGCCCTGGAAGACGACGCTGTCGACCTGGTGCGCCTTCACATCGTTCAGGAAGGTGGAGTACTTGAGCTCCTCCTGCTGGCTCACGCTCGGCATGTAGCGGCTGAAGACCAGCAGCAGCACGAAGACAATAACCACCCACAGGAGGATGTTCTTGGTCAAATCATTCATCTTCAAATGCGGCCTCGCTGCCGGCATCCGGCAGTTTGAGTACTCCTGAACCTGGTTCAGCTCTGAGCACGCTACACCAAGCGAAAATCCTTGGCCAGCAGATACATTTCAGGACTGCGGGCCCGGGAAGCCGCGGGCTTCACCAGCTTCACCTGGGCGAAACGGCGGCGCGCCTCCTGAACCAGCTCCTGAAAGCCTGACCCTTGAAAAACCTTGATCAGGGCATCTCCCCCGCCCTTCAAGACCCGGGCCGCCATATCGAGCGCCAGCTCGGCCAGGTACATCGAGCGGGGCTGGTCGACGACATCGATGCCGCTCAGGGACGGGGCCATGTCCGAGAGGACCAGGTCCACCTGCCGCTCGGGCAGCGCCGCCAGAATTAGGTCAAATACCGCCTGCTCCCGAAAGTCGCCCTGGACGAACTCGACCCCCGCCAGCGCGTCCATCGGCAGGATGTCGGTGGCGACCACCCGCCCGCTGCGGCCCAGCCGACGGCGCGCGTACTGGCTCCAGGCCCCCGGCGCGGCGCCCAGATCGAGGCAGATCGCCCCCGGCCGCAGCAGCTTCTCGCGTCGATCGACCTCTTCCAGCTTGAAGACGGCGCGCGAGCGCCACCCCTGCGCGTGCGCCCGCTGCACGAACGGATCGGTGAAGTGCTCGTTGAGCCAGCGAGCGCTGCTTTTGGACCTGCTCCTTTTTTTCGGGCCCGAAGCCGCCTGCGGCGGTTGCCCGGCCCGAGCCTGCGCCGGGCCCTTCGGGCCGGCCTCCGGCCGTCGAGAATCGCTGCCGGCGATCCTCTCGGGCGAGCGCGGCGCAGCGGCCGCTTTCGACCTCGCGGCCCAGGGGCGCTTACTGACTTGCTTTCGAGCTTTGTTCAATGTCCGGCGTGCCCCATAATTCGACGGCAATGTCATCCCAATCATCGCTTTCCGAGCGCCAGCGCCGCCATCTGCGCGGCCTGGCCCACGAGCTGCAGCCGGTCGTGCGGCTGGGGTCGGCGGGGCTGACCGATGCGGTCGCCCGCGAGACCGACCGCGCGCTCACCGACCACGAGCTGATCAAGATCAAGGCGCCAGGCGGCGATCGGGAGGCCCGGGATGCGGTCTTCGAGGAGCTGGCCCGGCGCACCGGCAGCTCGCTCGTGCATCGGATCGGCAACGTGGCGGTGCTATACCGCCCGCGCCCCGACCTGCCGAAGATCGTGATACCGGATTAGCCCTCCCGGGGCTCTCCCGGGCCACGCTCGCGCCGCCGCCGCAGCCGACACGCGCCGCGTGCCGTCATGCATCGCTCCCGCCGCTTCACTCGAAGCGGACCGTCACGATCTCGTACGAGCGGATGCCGCCCGGCGCGGACACGTCGACGACCTCGCCCTCGGATTTGCCGACCAGGGCGCGCGCGATCGGCGAGGTGATGGAGATGCGGCCCGCACGGATGTCGGCCTCGTCCTCGCCCACCACCTGATAGACCACGCGGCTGCCGTCGTCCTGATCCCCCAGCTCCACCACGGCGCCGAAGACGACCTTGCCCGTGTTGGTCAGCTTGCTCGGGTCGATGATCTCGGCGGTGGAGAGCTTCGTCTCGATCTCCTTGATGCGCCCCTCGATGAAGCCTTGCTGCTCGCGCGCAGCGTGATACTCGGCGTTCTCCGACAGGTCACCGTGCGCGCGCGCCTCGGCGATCGCCCTGATGACGCTCGGACGGGCCTCGCTCTTCAGCCGCTTGAGCTCGGCGCGCAGCGCCTCGGAGCCGCGCAGAGTCATGGGTGTGCGTTTCATCCGGCGAGCGCCTCGTTGTGCAGGTCCTGCAGGCGGTTCACTTCGACCTCATCGACGTGGTCGAGCGCCTCGCACGTGGCGAGCCCGGCTGCGAGCGTCGTGTAGTAGGTCACGCGATGGTGCACCGCCTCGCGGCGGATGGAATTCGACTCCCGAATGGCGAGCTTGCCCTCGGTGGTGTTGACGATCAGGTCGATCTCGTCGTTCTTGATCATATCCACGATGTGCGGCCGGCCCTCGCGTACCTTGTTCACCCTGCGGCAGGCGATGCCGGCTTCCGTGAGCGCACGCGCCGTGCCCTCGGTCGCCACCGCCTCGAAACCGCGGGCGATCAGGCGGCGCGCCAGCTCCACCGCGCCCGGCTTGTCCCGGTCGCGCACGCTGATGAAGCACACGCCCTTTCTCGGCAGCGTGACGCCCGAGGCCGTCTGCGCCTTGGCGTAGGCCTCGCCGAAGGTGCGTCCCGTTCCCATCACCTCGCCGGTGGATTTCATCTCGGGGCCGAGGATCGGGTCGGACTCGGGAAACTTGACGAACGGAAACACCGCCTCCTTCACGGAATAATACGGCGGCGCCCGCCGCGCGGTCACGCCCTGATCGCGCAGACTTCTGCCCGTCATCACCCGGGCGGCGATCTTGGCAAGCTGCAGTCCCGTCGCCTTCGAGACGAACGGCACCGTGCGCGAGGCGCGCGGGTTGACCTCCAGCACGTGGATCACCCCGTTCTGGATGGCGAACTGGATGTTCATCAACCCGACCACCGACAGCGCCTTGGCGAGCCTGCGGGTCTGCTCGCGCAGGCTCTCCTGGGTCTCGGCGCTCAGGCTGTTCGGCGGCAGGCAGCAGCCGGAGTCGCCGGAGTGCACGCCGGCCTGCTCGACGTGCTCCATGATGCCGCCGATCAGCACCTCCTCGCCATCGCACACGGCATCGACGTCGACCTCGATCGCCACGTCGAGAAAGCGATCCAGCAGCACGGGGCTGTCATTGGAGACCTGCACCGCGTGACCCATGTAGGCGCGCAGATCCTCCTCGTTGAAGACGATCTCCATCGCGCGGCCGCCGAGCACGTAGGAAGGCCGCACCACGAGGGGGAAGCCGACTTCCCGCGCGAGCGCCACGGCCTGATCCTCCGTGCGCGCCGTCGCATTGGCCGGCTGCTTCAGGCCGAGCCTGCGAACCAGGGCCTGGAAGCGCTCCCGGTCCTCGGCCACATCGATCGAGTCCGGCGAGGTGCCGATGATCGGCGCGCCCGCCTCCTCCAGCGCGCGCGACAGCTTGAGCGGCGTCTGGCCGCCGAACTGCACGACCACCCCTTCCGGCTGCTCCTTCGCCAGGATCTCGAGCACGTCCTCGAGCGTGAGCGGCTCGAAATAGAGCCGGTCGGAGGTGTCGTAATCGGTCGAGACCGTCTCCGGGTTGCAGTTGACCATGATGGTCTCGAACCCGTCCTCGCGCAGGCTCAGGGCCGCGTGCACGCAGCAGTAATCGAACTCGATCCCCTGGCCGATGCGGTTGGGTCCGCCGCCGAGGATCATGATCTTGCGGCGGCCGGTCGGCTGCGCCTCGCACTCCTCCTCGTAGGTCGAGTAGAGATAAGCGGTCGAGGTCGCAAACTCCGCGGCACAGGTGTCGACCCGCTTGTAGACGGGCCTGACGCCGAGGTCGTGCCGCTTGGCGCGCACCGCCTTCTCCGGCAGGTCGAGCAGCCGCCCGAGCCGGCTGTCGGAGAAGCCCTTGCGCTTGAGCGTCCGCAGCCGCTCCGCGGTGAGGGCGCCGAAGCCTTCGGCGCCGACCTGCCTCTCCTGCACGATCAGCTCCTCGATCTGCGCGAGGAACCACGGGTCGATCCGCGTGAGCTCGGCGATGCGCTCGAAGGACCAGCCGGCGCGGAATGCATCGGCGAGGTACAGCAGCCGGTCGGCGCCGGGCGCGCGCAGCTCGTAGGCGAGCTTCGTCTGCCCGTCCTCGTCGAGGGGGAGCTTCACCATGGGCGAGAGGCCGTCGAGACCGGTCTCCAGCCCGCGCAGCGCCTTCTGCAGCGACTCCTGGAACGTGCGGCCGATGGCCATGACCTCGCCGACCGACTTCATCTGGGTCGTCAGACGGTCGTTGGCGGCGGGGAACTTCTCGAACGTGAAGCGCGGGACCTTGGTCACGACGTAGTCGATCGACGGCTCGAACGAGGCGGGCGTCGCGCCGCCGGTGATGTCGTTCTTCAGCTCATCGAGCGTGTAGCCGACGGCGAGCTTGGCGGCGATCTTGGCGATCGGGAAGCCGGTCGCCTTGGAGGCCAGCGCCGAGGAGCGCGATACGCGCGGATTCATCTCGATGACGAGCAGGCGCCCGTCGCGCGGATTGACCGCGAACTGCACGTTCGAGCCGCCGGTATCGACCCCGATCTTGCGCAGCACGGCGATCGAGGCATCGCGCATGCGCTGATACTCCTTGTCCGTGAGCGTCAGGGCCGGCGCCACGGTGATCGAGTCGCCCGTGTGCACGCCCATGGGGTCCAGGTTCTCGATCGAGCAGACGATGATGCAGTTGTCCTTGTGATCGCGCACCACCTCCATCTCGAATTCCTTCCAACCGATCACCGACTCCTCGAGCAGCACCTCCGAAGTCGGCGAGGCGTCGAGCCCGCGCGCCACGATGTCCTCGAGCTCCTCGCGGTTGTAGGCGATGCCGCTGCCGCTGCCGCCCAGGGTGAACGAGGGGCGGATCACGACCGGATAGCCGATCTCCGCGGCGATGGCCAGCGCCTCATCGAGGCTGCGCGCGATCTGCGAGTGCGGCGTCTCGAGGCCGATCTCGCGCATCGCGTTGCGGAACAGCTCGCGGTCCTCGGCCATGTCGATCGCGGCCCTCGAGGCGGCGATGAGCTCGACACCATGCTTCTCGAGCACGCCCTCGCGCACGAGGTCGAGCGCCGTATTGAGCGCTGTCTGTCCGCCCATCGTCGGCAGCAGCGCATCCGGCTGCTCCTTCTCGATGATGCGCGCCACGGTGCGCCAGTTGACCGGCTCGATGTAGATGGCGTCCGCCGTACCCGGGTCGGTCATGATGGTGGCGGGATTGGAGTTGACCAGGATGACCCGGTAGCCCTCCTCTTTCAGCGCCTTGCACGCCTGCGCGCCGGAATAGTCGAATTCGCACGCCTGGCCGATGATGATCGGTCCGGCGCCGATGATGAGAATGCTCTGGATGTCCGTCCGCTTCGGCATGTCAGCGATTTCCCGCCTGCCGGCGCGCCTGCTCCTCCGCCAGGCGGAGCTGGGTCTGAAGCCGCCGCAGCATCAGATGGTTGAAGCGCTCGAAGAGCGGCTTGAGGTCGTGCGGGCCCGGACTCGCCTCCGGATGCCCCTGGAAGCCGAATGCCGCCCGGTCCTTGAACGCGAGGCCCTGGAGCGATCCGTCGAAGAGCGAGCGGTGCGTCGGACGCACGTTGGCGGGCAGCGTCGTCTCATCGACCGCGAAGCCGTGATTCTGGCTGGTGATGAATACGCGCCCGGAGTCGAGGTCCTGCACCGGATGGTTGGCACCGTGGTGGCCGAACTTCATCTTCATCGTGCGCGCGCCGCAGGCGAGACCGAGAATCTGATGACCGAGGCAGACACCGAACACCGGAATGTCCGTCTCGAGGAACTTGCGGGTCGCGCCGATGGCGTAATCGCACGGCTCGGGGTCGCCGGGACCGTTGGAGAGGAAGAGGCCGTCAGGCGCGAGCGCCAGCGCCTCTTCCGCGCTGGTCTGCGCCGGCACGACCGTCATGCGGCAGCCGTAATCCGCCAGCAGGCGCAGGATGTTGCGCTTGATGCCGAAATCGTAGGCCACGACGTGCAGCCGCTGATGCGAGCGGATGGGCAGGCGCGAGCTCTCCGGCCACACGGTTCCCTCGTTCCACTGGAAGGTGCGCTTGGCGCTGACGACCTTGGCGAGGTCCATGCCCTTCAAGCCCGGGAACTTGCGGGCGGCCTTGATCGCCGCGGCGGAATCCACCTGCTCGCCCGTCATGATGCAGCCGGCCTGGGCGCCGGTCTCGCGCAGAATGCGCGTCAGGCGCCGCGTGTCCAGACCGGCGATCGCCACGATGCGTCCGCGCTCCAGGAACTCGCTCAACGACTCGTTGGCGCGCCAGTTGCTCGCCCGCGGCGGCAGATCGCGGATGATCAGACCGGCGGCGCAGATCTGAGCGGACTCGAGATCCTCCGGCGTGGCGCCGGTGTTGCCGATGTGCGGACAGGTGAGCGTGACGATCTGGCGGGCGTAGGACGGGTCGGTGAGGATCTCCTGGTAGCCCGTCAATGCGGTATTGAAAACGACTTCGCCCGTGGTGTTGCCCTTGGCACCAATCGACTGGCCGCGGAAGATGGTGCCATCCGCCAGCGCCAGTACAGCGGGTACGCTCACTTCAGAACCACCTCAGTAAGTTGCAGTCGGCGGCCGCACTCTTCCCAATCCCCCGCCCGAAAGCAAGTGATCGAGCGGCCGATTCCCGGGGCGCCTCCCTCTCGCGGCAACGGACCTCGGAGGGCCACTCCGGGCCACTCCGGGCCACTCGGGGCCGTGCGTCCGAATGAGCCGGAGGGCTGGCCCAGCAAAGCGCCGCAGGCGACTTTGCGCCCACGGACAAACCGCCCATATACAAAACGGGAGGGCTCTTTCGAACACCTCCCGCCTTGCAAGGACTAACCCGTTCACAGATTACGTGCAAATTTTACGGGCCGGGCGCCTGGGTGTCCACGAGAAATTCCTCGGGCCGGCCGCGGTAAAACCCTGCAGACAATCACTCAAGCGACTGATCTTCATGGATAATATCGGTCATGGCGTAACGCCCCGGCGGTTGACCGAGGAGCCACAGGGCCGCCCGGAGCGCCCCCCGGGCGAAGATGGCCCGGTCGGCCGCCCGGTGGCTCAGGCGCAACTCCTCTCCAGGGCCTGCGAAGAGCGCCGTGTGCTCCCCGACGATGTCCCCGCCGCGAACGACGGCGAACCCGATCTCCCCTTCCCGCCTCGGTCCGACCCGCGCGCCGGATCTTCCCGCGAGCGCCTCCGCGGGCGCGAGGCCCCGCCCCTCGCCCGCCGCCTGGGCGAGCGCCAGCGCGGTGCCGGACGGCGCATCGCGCTTCATGCGGTGATGCGCCTCGATGATCTCGATGTCGAATTGCGCCGGCAGGGCCCGCGCCGCCCTGCGCACGAGCTCCGTCAGCAGCGCGACCCCGAGACTGGTGTTGGGCGCGATGAGCAGCGGAATCTCGCGCGCGGCGGCATCGAGCTCCGCTTCGGTCACCTGCGCCGCGAAGCCGGTGGTCCCGACGAGCAGCGGCTTGCGCGCGGCGCGGCACGCGGCGATGTTGGCGCGAGTCGCATGCGGCTGGGAGAAATCGATCGCCACGTCCGCCGCGGCGAGCGCCGCCGGCAGATCACTCGAGATCGCGACGCCGAGGGGATCGAGGCCGGCGAGCCCGCCGGCGTCGCGGCCGAGGCTCGCGCTGCCCGCCGAAGCCACCGCCCCGGTAATGCGCAAGTCGGAAAGCTCGCATGCGGTGCGGACCAGCGCCTGACCCATGCGCCCGCTCACGCCGACGATCACCGCACGCGGCATCATCCCCGGTGCCATTTCACACCCCCGAGAAGAAGCGTTTCACTCCCTCGAGGAATCCCTTCTCGCGCGGCGCGTGGCGGTGCCGGTCCTGCTGCAGCGACTCCTGGAGCTTGCGGACCAGGTCCCGCTGCTCCGCGGTAAGATGCACCGGCGTCTCCACCACCACACGACAGAAGAGATCGCCGCGAGAGTTGCTGCGCACGGGCTTCACGCCCTTGTCGCGCAGCCGGAACACGCGCCCCGACTGGCTTTCCGCCGGAATCTTCAGGGTCACGTCCCCGTCGAGCGTCGGCACCTCGACCGTTCCGCCGAGCGCCGCGGTGGCGAAGCTGATCGGCACCTCACAGCTCAGATGCTCTCCGTCGCGCTCGAAGATCGCGTGCTCGCGCACGTGCACTTCGACGTACAGATCGCCCGGCGGGCCGCCGTTGCGCCCCGCCTCCCCTTCCCCGGCCAGGCGGATGCGATCGCCGGTATCGACGCCTGCGGGAACCTTTACCGAGAGTTTGCGGCTGCGGCGCACCCGACCCTGTCCGAGGCAGGTGTCGCACGGATTCTTGATGAGGGTGCCGGCGCCGCGGCAGCGGGGGCAGGCCTGCTGCAGCTGGAAGAAACCCTGGGAAATGCGCACCTGTCCGGATCCGCCGCAGGTGTCGCAAGCCATCGGTGAGCTGCCCTTGGCCGCGCCGGTGCCATGACAGGTCTCGCATTCGGAGAGCTTCGGCACCTCGATCTCCACCGTGTGGCCGAAGACGGCCTGGGGAAGCTCGAGCTCGATCTCGTAGCGCAGGTCGGCGCCGCGAAACACCTGGGAGCGGCCGCCGCCGCGGCGCGCACTTCCGAAGATATCGCCGAAGACATCGCCGAAGATGTCGCTGAAGGCATCGCCGGGCCCGAACCCTCCGGCCCGCCCGCGAGCGCCGGCGGCCTGGGCCTCGACGCCGGCATGACCGTATTGGTCGTACGCGGCGCGCTTCTGCGCATCGGTGAGCACCTCGCAGGCTTCCTTCGCCTCCTTGAAGCGCTCCTCGGCCTCCTTGTCGTTGGGATTCCTGTCCGGATGAAATTTCATCGCGAGGCGGCGATAAGCCTTCTTGATCTCCGCCTCGGTGGCCGTTCTGGGTACGTCGAGTACCTTGTAGTAATCCGCCTTTGACATTTAGCGTACTGTCACATATCAGCGCGCGGCGCGCATCCCTTTAGTACTGGAGCAAGTCGGCGCGCGGCTATCCCGAAGCCCGCCGTCTCGCGTCGGCGGCTCGCGCAGGAGCCGTTCGGTTTCCCGGGGGCTGTCCCCCGGGTTGGCGGATCCCGCGGCGGCCGCGAGGCCGAGCCGGTGAGCGATCTGGCCGGTAAAGGCGCCGCAGGCGGCTCTTACCCGATCCAGGCGCCGCCGCGGACGGCCTTTGCCCAATCAACTAGCTCGCCTTGCGTCCCTTGTCCTTCACTTCCTCGAACTCCGCGTCGACCACGTCCTCGCGCCCGCTCTGCCCGGCAGCCGCGCCGCCCGCCTGCCCGGCGGAGCCCTGCGCGCCGCCGGCGGCGGCCTCGGGGCCGGCCTGGCCGCCCGCATAAGCCTGCTGCGCGATGCCCGCGGAGGCCTGCGCGAGAGCCTCGGTCTTCTTCTCGAGACGCTCGCGGTCATCGCCCTTGAGCGCCGTGCGCAGATCCGAGATCGCCGATTCGACCTTGGCGCGCTCGGCCGCATCGACCTTCTCGCCGAGGTCCTTCAGGCTCCTCTCGACCGCGTGGATCATGCCGTCCGCCTTGTTTCGCGTGTCGACCAGCTCGCGGAAGCGCTTGTCTTCCTCGGCATGCGCCTCGGCATCGCGGACCATCCGCTTGATCTCGTCCTCGTTGAGTCCGCTCGAGGCCTTGATCACGATCTTCTGCTCGCGGCCGGTCGCCTTGTCCTTGGCGGAGACGTTGAGAATGCCGTTGGCGTCGATGTCGAACGACACCTCGATCTGCGGCATTCCGCGCGGTGCGGGCGGAATGTCGCTGAGATCGAACTTGCCGAGCGACTTGTTGTCCGCGGCGCGATCGCGCTCGCCCTGCAGCACGTGAATGGTGACCGCCGTCTGGCTGTCGTCGGCCGTGGAGAACGTCTGCGACGCCTTCGTCGGGATGGTGGTGTTCTTCTCGATGAGCTTGGTCATCACGCCGCCGAGCGTCTCGATGCCGAGAGACAGCGGCGTCACATCGAGCAGCAACACGTCCTTGACCTCGCCGGCGAGCACGCCGGCCTGGATGGCCGCGCCCACGGCGACCGCCTCGTCGGGATTGACGTCCTTGCGCGGCTCGCGCCCGAAGAAGTCCTTCACATACTTCTGCACCAGCGGCATGCGCGTCTGACCGCCGACCAGGATGACCTCAGCGATGTCGCCCGGGGAGACGCCCGCGTCCTTGAGCGCCGTGCGGCACGGCGCGATGGTCTTCTGCACCAGATCCTCCACCAGCGCCTCGAGCTTCGCCCGGGTGAGCTTGATGTTGAGGTGCTTCGGTCCCGACGCGTCGGCTGTGATGTACGGCAGATTGATGTCGGTCTGCTGCGTCGAGGAGAGCTCGATCTTGCCTTTCTCGGCCGCCTCCTTCAGGCGCTGCATGGCGAGCGGGTCCCGGCGCACGTCGACGCCGGACTCCTTCTGGAACTCCTCCGCCAGGAAGTTGATGATCCTCAAGTCGAAGTCCTCGCCGCCGAGGAAGGTGTCGCCGTTGGTGGAGAGCACCTCGAACTGGCGCTCGCCGTCGACTTCGGCGATCTCGATGACGGAGACGTCGAACGTTCCGCCGCCCAGGTCGTACACCGCGATCTTGCGGTCGGCGCCCTGCTTGTCGAGGCCGTAGGCGAGCGAAGCCGCCGTCGGCTCGTTGATGATGCGCTTGACCTCGAGGCCGGCGATGCGGCCGGCATCCTTGGTGGCCTGGCGCTGGGAGTCGTTGAAGTAGGCCGGAACGGTGATCACGGCCTCGGTCACCGGCTCACCGAGATAGTCCTCCGCCGTCTTCTTCATCTTCATGAGCACGCGCGCGGAGATCTCCGGCGGCGCCATCTTCTTGCCCTGCACCTCTACCCACGCGTCGCCGTTGTCCGCGCGCGCGATCTTGTAGGGCACCATCTTGGCGTCGCGCTGGACGACCTCGTCCTCGTACTTGCGCCCGATGAGGCGCTTGATGGCGAACAGGGTGTTCTGCGGATTGGTGACCGCTTGGCGCTTGGCCGGCTGGCCGACCAGCACCTCGTTGTCCTTCGTGAAGGCGACGATCGATGGGGTGGTACGGTCGCCCTCGCTGTTCTCGATCACGCGGGGCTTGCCGCCCTCCATGATGGCCACGCACGAATTGGTCGTGCCGAGGTCGATGCCGATTACCTTTGCCATGTGTCTACTCCGCCGGAATCTCTGTCCAAAGGGGGATGATGTCGATGCACTTCTTGGGTGTTCGCGGCGCCGATTCAAGGCCGGGCGGCGCCTTTTGGGTGCGACCGCCGGGTCGCGCCCGGCGCCTGCCGCCCTAAGCCGGCGCCTTGGCCACGATCACCCGCGCCGGGCGGACGACTCTGCCATTGAGCTCGTAACCGGTCTGGACCACCTGGAGCACGGTGTCGGGCCTGGCGGTGGCGGAGGGCTGGGCCAGCATCGCCTCGTGCCGGGTCGGATCGAAGGCCTCGCCCACCGGATTGATGGGGGCCAGTCCGAGCCGCTCCAGCGCCTTGGCCAGAAGCTGCAGCGTCGCTTCCTGGCCCTGCTTCAGGGCCAGGGTATCGATCTCGGGCTGGCTGGCGCTCTGCACGGCCAGCTCCAGGCTGTCACGCACGGGCAGCAGCTCGGCGGCGAATTTCTCCAGGCCATACCGATTGGCCGCCTCGATGTCACGCTGCGCGCGCTTGCGCACGTTGTCGAGCTCCGCCACGGCGCGCAGGTACTGCTCCTTCTGGCCGCGCGCGCGCTCCTCGGCCTGCGCGAGGGCCTGCTGCAGGCGCTCGAGCTCCGCCGCCGGTGCCGGTTCCGCAACCGCCCCCGCTCCGCCGCCCTGCGCCCCGAGCCGCTCGCCGTTCTCACCCATGCTCATCAGAAGCTCTCCCGATCGCGACACGTAAAAGGCTTCCGCCGGGACAGAGCCTGTCCCGGGAAGCATCTGAGATTCACGGGCAGCTTGGGGATTTACCGCCTGGAATTCAAGGCGGCGCCGAGCAGCTTCGCGGCCATGTCGACGATGGGGATCACCCGCTCGTAGGCCATGCGGGTGGGGCCGATGACCCCGAGCACGCCGACCACCGAGTCCGGCGAGCCGTACGGGGCCGTCACCACGCTGCAGTCGTCCAGGATCTGATAGCCCGACTCATGGCCGATGAAGATCTGCACTCCCTCCGCCCGCAGGCTCTGATCGAGCAGATGCAGGAAGTCGCGCTTCTCGTTGAACGCCTCGAAGAGGCGGCGCAGCTTCTCCACGCTCGAGAGGTCCGCGACGCCCATGAGATTGGTCTCGCCCTTGATGACGTACTCGAGCCGGCTCTCCCCGCCGCCGGCCCCGGCCTCGAACACATGCTGGGCCATCGAGATCGCATCCAACATGGCCTGGTTCATGTGGGCGTGGGTCTCGCTCAGCTGCCGCAGGATCTCCTGGCGCACCTGCGCGAGGGAGCGGCCGCGGAACTGCTCGTTGAGGAAGTTCGAGGCGCGCTTGAGCTCATCGGGCGAGTAATACCGCTCGAGCTGAATGATGCGGTTCTGCACCTCGCGCTCGCCGTAGACCAGGACCACGAGCACGCGGTTCTCGGACAGGCCAACGAACTCGATCTGGGTGATGGAAGCCTCGGCTGAGCGCGGCAGCGTCACGACCCCTGCGAGCCGCGTCAGCGTGGAGAGCAGCTGCGAGAACGTGGCGACGAGGTCCTTCGAGCTCTCGTGCGCGCCGTCGAGCAGCCGGCCTTCGAGCTGGCGGCGGATCTCGCCGGCGGCGGAATCCTCGACCGGCTGCGCCCGCAGCAGCGTGTCGACGAAGAACCGGTAGCCCTTGTCCGTCGGGATGCGCCCCGCGGAAGTGTGCGGCGAAGCGACGAAGCCCAGCTCCTCGAGGTCGGCCATCACGTTGCGGATGGTTGCCGAGGAAAGCTGCAGGCCGGACTCCCGCGACAGGGAGCGCGAGCCGACCGGCTGGCCATCGCGGATGTAGCTTTCGACGAGCACCCGCAGCAGGTGTTGCGCCCGCTCGTTCAGCCGGTCTTCGTTCATGCGCTACGCGATTCCGTCACACCAGGTATTAGACGGCCGAGGCGACCGTCAAGCAAGGGGCCTGGCGTCCTGCTACGATCCGGCGGATGGCCCTCCCCGTCCGCACGTGCGCGCTGGTCGGCAGATTCACGGACTCGCGCGTCGCGGAATCCGCGCACGCATTGCTCGCGCATCTGGCGACCCGGCAGGTGACGGTGCTCGTCAGCGACGCCGCGGCCATCGACCATGCCGCGGCGGCCGCCGAGACCGCGCTGCTGCGGGTGCCGGAGGAAGAGCTCGGCCGCCGCGCCGACCTCATGATCGCGGTGGGCGGTGACGGCACACTCCTTTACGCAGCGGGCCTCGTCGCCCGCCACGGCGTGCCGCTTCTCGGGATCAATCGCGGCCGGCTCGGCTTCCTGACGGACGTGATGCCGCAGGACATGTTCGGCTGCGTCGATGCCGCTCTCGAGGGGCGCCTCGAAGCCGATCAGCGTCCGCTGCTCGCCGCCTGCCTGCGCCAGGCGGGCGGCGCCGTCGCGCGGGCGCTGGCACTGACTGACGTGGTGCTGCAGAAGCTCGCCACCGGGCGGATGCTGGACTTCGAGACTCGGGTCGGCGGCCGATATGTCAACACCCACGCGGGCGACGGCATCGTGGTCGCGAGCGCGACCGGCTCCACCGCCTACGCCCTCTCCTGCGGCGGTCCGATCATCGAGCCGCACCTGGATGCGCTCGTCATGGCGCCCATCTGTCCGCATACGCTCTCCGATCGCCCGATCGTGGTCTCGGCCCGCGCGCGGATCGAGATCGAGCTGCTGCCGCGGCCCGATACCCGCGCGCAGGTGACCTGCGACGGCGCGATTCTCGGCGAGATCTCCCCCGGGGATCGGCTGCAGATCGAGCCCGCCGGCGAGCGGATCACGCTGCTGCACCCCGCGGGCTACGACTATTACCGCCTGCTGCGATCCAAGCTCCACTGGGGCCGCGGCGACGCCGAGCGCTGAGCCGCCGAAACCCGCGCCCGCGAGTATCAGCGTCCAAGGAAACCGCATGCTCATCCGCCTGCAGATCCGCGATTTCGCCATCATCGAGGCCATCGAGCTCGAGCTGCGTCCCGGGCTCACGGTGCTCACCGGCGAGACCGGGGCAGGCAAGTCGATCCTGGTCGACGCCCTGCAGCTGCTCGCCGGCGGCCGGGGCGGACCGGAGATGATCCGCCACGGCGCGGAGCGGGCCGAGATCGCGGCGACATTCGATCTGATCAGGGCGCCGCCCGGACTGACGCGCTGGCTGGAGGAGCAGTCGATCGACGGCGGCGAGGAGCTCATCGTGCGCCGGGTGCTGTCCGCGGACGGGCGCTCCCGGGCGTATCTCAACGGCCAGTCCGTCCCCGTGCAGCTGCTGCGGGAGGCGGGGAGCATCCTGATCGATATCCACGGCCAGCACGAATTCCAGTCGCTGACGCGGGCCGCGGACCAGCGCGAGCTACTCGATGCCTACGGCCGCCTCGAGCCTCTGGCCGGGCAGGTCGGCATCGCCTATCGGGTCTGGCGCGAGATGCTCGAGCGTACCCTCGAGCTCGAAAGCCGGGCGCGGGACCGCGAGGCGAAGCTCGAGCTGCTGCGCTACCAGGTAAGTGAGCTTCAGGCGCTCGGGCTCGAGGAAGGCGAAGTCGCCCGGCTGACGGAGGAGCGGGCGCGGCTCCTCAATCGCGGGCGCCTCGCCGAGGCGGCGCAGGCCGCGCTTGCGGCTCTGTATCAGGCCGAGGACTGCAACGCGCACGCAAGCGTCAGCCGCGCCCTGCAGTCCCTGCGGGTGGGATCGGCGATCGATCCGAAGCTCGCGCCCGTCGTCGCGCTGGCCGAGGAGGCGGCGGTGCAAGTCCGCGAGGCCGCGCGGGAGCTCGAGCGCTATGGCGAGAGTCTCGACCTCGACACCCAGCGCCAGCACGAGGTCGAGCGGCGGCTCGCGGCCATCGAGGAGCTGGCGCGGAAGAACCGCGTGGCGCCGCTCGAGCTGCCGCCGCGCGCCGCACAGCTCGCCGTCGAGCTCGAAGGGCTCGAGCGGGCCGAGGTCGATCTCGCGGTGCTGCGCAAGGAGCTGTCGGCAGCCCTCGAGCGCTATCTCGAGCAGGCCCGGATACTCTCCGGGCGCAGGACCGCCGCGGCGACCGCGCTCGCCAAGGACATCACCTCGCGCATGCAGACGCTTGGAATGTCGGGCGGCCGTCTCGAGGTCGACGTGGCCCAGAGCCGCACCGCGGAGCCCGCGCAGCACGGCCTGGACGACATCGAGCTGCGCGTGAGCACCAATCCGGGCCAGCCCGCCCGGTCGCTCGCGAAGATCGCCTCCGGCGGCGAGCTGTCGCGCCTGTCCCTCGCCGTGCAGGTCGCGACCACCGCGCAGGAGACGCGCTGCATGGTGTTCGATGAGGTCGATTCGGGAATCGGCGGCGCCGTGGCGGAAATCGTCGGGCGCGAGCTGCGCGCGCTGGGCGAGCGCGGCCAGGTCGTGTGCGTCACCCACCTGCCGCAGGTCGCGTCGCAGGGTCATCATCATCTGCGCGTCACCAAGATGACGGACGGCAAGACGACGCGCACGTCTTTGACGGCGCTCGCCGATCAGAATCGGATCGAGGAGCTCGCCCGCATGCTGGGCGGGGTGGACGTCACCGCGAAGGCGCGCGAGCACGCGCGCGAGATGCTTCAGTCGGCCGGCAAGCGCTTGGGCGCGCGCCGGTAGGGACACGGGTCCCTGCGGCAGTTGCCATAGAGGATCAGGGAGTGATCGCGGATGCTGAACCCCAGCCGCTGTGCGACGGCCGTCTGGCGCTCTTCTATGCCCGCTTCCATGAACTCTTCGACGCGGCCGCAGTCCAGGCAGACGATATGATCGTGATGCGTGCCCTGATTGAGCTCGAACACCGCCATGCCGTCCTCGAAGTGATGGCGCGTCACGAGACCCGCGGCCTCGAATTGCGTCAGCACCCGGTAGACGGTGGCGAGCCCGATGTCCTCGTTGGACTCGAGCAGGGTACGGTAGATGTCTTCGGCTGACAGATGGCGCGTCGCGCTGCCCTCGAGGATCTCGAGGATCTTCAGGCGAGGCAGCGTCACCTTCAGGCCCGCTTTGCGAAGGTCCTTGCCTTCCACCGCCTCATCTCCCGCGCGCAGATCGCGTGGAGCGACTTGCAATGCCGGGCACTGCGGCGCCTGGCGGCGCCGCGATCGCGAGCGCCGGAGCGGGGCGAGTACCCGCGCCGGGCGCGGGATCGGCCGCGGCGGATTCGCGATCAGGTATCATCGCGCCCATTATTGCGCATTTCCCCCTCCGACGGACCTCCATGCGACGTGAACCTTCGATTTCCGCTTCCGGCCCGCGCCTGCTCGCGCTCGCTCTGCTAGCCGTCTGCCTCGGGCTGACGGGGTGCGTGTACCGCATGGACATTCAGCAGGGCAACTACCTCGACGGACACAGCGTGCAGCAGCTGAAGGTGGGCATGACGCGCGCCCAGGTGCGCTATCTGCTCGGCACGCCGATGGTCGAGGATGTCTTCAACAGGGACCGGTGGGACTACCTCTACTACTTCAAGCAGGGCTACGTGAGCCGGCCGGTCGAGAGCCGGGTGATCGTCTATTTCAACGACAACAAGGTGCAGCATTTCGCGCTGTACCACATCCCCAAGGGAAGGCCCTTCGGACCCGGCCGTCTGCCCAATCCGAAGAAGTTCGGTTTCTTCTGATCGGCGCACGGACGGGCGAGCCTGCGATCAGCCGGCTTGCCCGCTCGATTTGCGCGGGCGCCCGGACCTGGCTCGCCGCCTCGCGCGGGGGTCCCCGCACAGAGGACGGTAGAGCTCGATGCGATCGCCGTCCGCGGGCAGATCGGCGCGGCTGCGGGGCTCGCCGAAGATACCGACCGGCGCGCTCTCCCAAGGCACATCGGCGTCCTGAGCCTGACGGCGCGCCGCTTCGATCGCCTCGGCGATGGTCGCGTCGGCGGCCAGCACCACCGCCCACAGGAACTGGCGCCCGGGGGCGGCGAAGGCGACCACGCAGCGCTTGTCAGCGGGGCGGGTCAAGGCGGGCGGGCGTGATGCGGCTGCGGATCACGAAGGCTTCGACCAGGGAGCCGACGGTCTCGGCGAACATGTGGTCGAACATCACCCCCGACAGCGCGCTCTTGAAAGCAAAGCGCATGCTCAGCTCCACACGGCAGCCGTCGGGGCCGATGGGCGTGAGCAGCCACTCGCCCTCGAGCGTCTTGAAGGGACCGCTCACCAGGTGCATCAGGATCCGCTTGTCGGACTCCAGCACGTTGCGGGTGGTGAACTCACCGTGCAACGGCCCCTTCTTGACCCCGATCGTCGCCACGATCTCGCGCTCATCCCGGGACTGCACGCGCGCGTGGGTACACCACGGCAGGAAGCGCGGGTAGCTCTCGATATCGTTGATGAGCGCGAACAGGCGGCTCGGCGGCTGGGCGACGAGCGCCGAGCGCTTGACCTCTCGCATGGGGTGATTGTCCCAAGATCACCGCCCCGGCGACAAGCTTCCCAATACAATGAGGCTCCCGGCCCCGACCGATACCGCCGTCCCCCCCCCGCCATGCCATCCAAGGCCACTGCCGCCCCCCGCCTCATCGCCGAGAACCGCAAGGCGCGCTTCGATTATTTCATCGAGGAGCGCTACGAGGCCGGGCTCGCGCTCCAGGGCTGGGAGGTGAAGGCGATGCGCGCCGGGCGCGCCCAGCTCACGGAGGCTTACGTCTACCTGCGCGGCGCCGAGGCTTTCCTGATCGGCGCGCACATCTCGCCGCTACCGTCCACCTCGAGCCACGTGGTCGCCGACCCCGTGCGCACGCGCAAGCTCCTCCTGCATCACAGCGAGCTCAGCGGGCTCATCGGCGCCGTCGAGCGCAAGGGATACACGCTGGTGCCGCTCGAGCTCTATTGGAAGGCGGGCCGCGCCAAGCTCGAGGTCGGCCTCGCCAAAGGCAAGAAGCAGCACGACAAGCGCGCGGTCGAGAAGGACCGCGACTGGCAGCGCGACAAATCGCGGCTGCTCAAGCGCGGCTAGCCCGTCAGGGAAGGTTGAAGCCGTCCACGCTCAGCGGTGTGCCGGCGCTCGCCGAGAGCTTCGGATTGTCGAGCGCGTAGACGAGGTTGACCGTCATCACCGTGTCGGTGTGCCTGACGCTGCCGGGCGGCGGATTGGTATTGCTCACCACCTGCGCGCCGACGGCCAGGGACAGCGAGGAGTCGACCTTGACCTGCACGGACAGATTGTCGGTCGTGGTCGTGTCGCTCGAGCCGTACTGGACCAGCAGGATGTTGACC
The DNA here is from genome assembly GCA_027306985.1 of Gammaproteobacteria bacterium. Taxonomy (GTDB): domain Bacteria; phylum Pseudomonadota; class Gammaproteobacteria; order Steroidobacterales; family Steroidobacteraceae; genus 13-2-20CM-66-19. Next base: position 23,172 of record DAHUXV010000062.1, read on the forward strand.
AGCCTGGTCAGGTGCGTGATCGAGTGTGAATAGTTCAGGCCCGCCTGCAGGACCGCGTCGTTCGTCACGGGCTGGCGAGCGCGTGAGATGACGCCGCCCACGGAATTCGTGGTGAGAATCTCCGGCTGCTCGCGCCGGTATCCCAGACCGAGCTCGCCCGCCAGCAGCGTGGCGTGCGTCTGGATGAACTTGAAGCCGCCGCCGCTCGCGACGCTCTCCTGATAGGCGAAGCCGGTGAAGAGGTTGCGGTCCCAGCGGACGGTCGAGAACCAGAAGGTGCGCGGGCTCAGCTCCAGGTCCAATTGCAGATGGGCGTTGGTGTCCTGCTGCGTGCTGTACTGGCCCGAGCTGGCGTAGAGCGCGGCGAGGCCGCCGCTCAGCGTCCAGCGCCCCATCCTGTGCGCCACGTCGAAGCTGGCGTTACCGCTTTTCGTGCTGGTGTTGGCGCTCGTCATGATGAGCCCGAGCTGTCCCTGCGCGGCCCAGGTTCCGGCGTGCGCCGGCTGCGATCTGCCGGCCCCGCTCCCCGCGGATGACCCGCCAGCCGCGGATGACGAATCCGCCGCCTGCGCGAGCCCGTGCAACATCAGCACGACACCCACGATCGCAATGCTCTTCTTCACCATTCGGTGCGACTCCCTCGGACGGAACTGGACCCCGCGCTTTTTCGTGCAGCGCGCGCAGCATGAAAAAAGGCGGCGAACCTTACCGGAAAGCCCCCGCGGGGGGAACTGCCGCAGGTCGGCGACGAGCGGCGGACGCGAGCGCAACCCCGGCGGGGAAAGCTGCCGCGCATCCCGGCGCGTCTTGCGGTATCCTAGCCGGACCTTTGGGGGCGACCGGTTTCGACGTGGGTTGCGAACCTTCAGGGGCGTACCGAGGCGCAGTGCCCTCGTAAATCACGCTGCAAACTCTAGTTGCCAACGACGACAACTACGCTCTGGCTGCCTAAACGCAGCTGACCTCTGACCGGCTCGTGCCTGTGCGACCGAATCAGGGGACGCGTTCACAGGATCGCGATCCGTGCGTGCGACGGGCCGGATCGTTAAGAGTTACCGTCCGCTGGCGCGGCGTCTTCCCTGCCCCTCGGGTAGCGCAGCGCGAGAACCAAAGAGCGGGATACGTACGTAGATCCTGAAGTCTAGGACTTGCGGACGGGGGTTCGATCAAGGGTCGCGCCGATTCGTAAGGATCGGCTGAAAACGGAGCTCACATCGGCGAAACCTGACGGCGCTCTCCTCGGAGGGCGGCATGGCAACGCCGAGGGGTAGGAAGAGGGCCAACTTCAGGCCTGCCCTGTAGAGACTCATAGACTCGCCGTGGACTTTCCGTCCTGGGTGAGCACTAGGATTCCGCTGATTTTGCGGAATAAGACGCTCCGCATCCGGACGGTCGCAAGACTGCCCCGGATGAAGGCATAGTCCAGGCCGCCGCGAAAGCGGCGGGTGAACTGTCCCCCCGCCTCCACCAACGGTGACTGCACTCCCGGCCGAAAGGCCGGGAGCTCAGCTCATTGCCTGGAAAATGCCGAGCTCTGGCCTGCGCGTTTTCCCTTGTCCCCCGCGGCAGCCCATGTCGGCGGAATCATCGATGGCGAAGGAGCCGGCGAGCCGCCAAAGAGCGGTTCGAGGCGCGCTTCCTCGCGCTTTCCATCCGCGCCGGAACCAACCGTGGCGGTCGCTCATTGAAAGTGGACGATGACGACCGAGGAAACCGAGCCGCTTTCGCGGCGCGCGCGGGCCGGCCGTGAGGACGAAGGCGGACTCACTGGCGCGCGGACCCTTGTATCTCTCGGAGAGCTGCGAGCCGCGGTGAACGAGTGCCGCCGCTGCGCGCTCTGGAAAGCCACGACGCAGGGTGTACCCGGCGAGGGCATGGTGCCCTCCCGCCTGATGCTGGTCGGCGAGGCGCCGGGAGATTCCGAGGATCTGCAGGGCCATCCCTTCGTCGGGCCCGCCGGCGCGATTCTCGACCGGGCGCTGAAGGACGCCGGCCTCGGGCGCGACTCCGTCTACATCACCAACGCCGTCAAGCATTTCAAGTTCGAGCCCCGCGGCAAGCGGCGGCTGCACATCAAGCCGAGCGCGAGCGAGATCGAAGCCTGCCACTGGTGGCTCGGGGAGGAGTTGCGCCTCGTTGCGCCGAAGCTCGTGATGGCGCTCGGCGGCACGGCCGCGCGCGCGCTGCTCGGCCACCCCGTGATCGTCTCGCAGCTTCGCGGCGCCCCGATCAGGCTCACCGCGACGGCGCACCTCTGGGTCACGATCCACCCATCGTTCCTGCTACGCGTGCCCGACGACGCGCAGCGCCGCAACGAGTACGCCCGCTTCGTCAAGGAGCTGAACGACGCACTCGCCTGGATCGAGAAACACTGAGTCGATCGGCGCCAGTCGCTCCCGGCGATTCGCGCGGCCAGCCCTATGACTCCATCGACCCCGCGGCCGTTTCCCGCGGCACCTCGTGCCGCGGTGACGGATCTCGCAGGGGAGCGGCCTCTGCGCGACGCGCCGGCGCAAGAGGAAGCGCTCCAGGAAACGGCCGCTCACTCACTCGCTTTCGCACGCCCGTCGAGGGATGTCAGGGCACCATAGAGGTCCGGACGCCGGTCGCGGAAGACGAACCAGTTGTCCCGCAGGGCCGCGGTCTGCTCGAGGTCGAACGTGGCCGTGAGCACCGCATCTCCCGCCTCGGGAGCTTCCGCGACCTTCGCGCCCATCGCATCCGTGATGAACGATGAGCCGTAGAAGCGGATGTAGAGGCCCTCCGGGTCCTGCAGCGAGCGCTCGAGTCCGTAGCGGTTCGCGGCGGCGAGCGGCATCAGATTCGCGGCGGCGTGGCCCTGTTGGGTGCGCTGCCAGTGCTCGCGGGAGTTCACCGGCGGCGCCGGCGCAGGCTCGGTGCCGATCGCGGTCGGATAGAGGAGAATCTCCGCGCCCGCAAGCGCCATGGCGCGCGCCGCCTCCGGAAACCACTGGTCCCAACAGATGCCGACGCCGATGCGCCCATACCGCGTGCGCCAGACCTTGAATCCGGTATCCCCGGGGCTGAAGTAGTTCTTCTCCTGGTATCCGGGCCCGTTGGGAATGTGCGACTTGCGGTAGATGCCGAGCCGCGCGCCGTCGGCATCGAGGATGGCGATGGAATTGAAATAAGCCGGCCCGGAGCGCTCGAAGAAGCTGATGGGCAGAACCACGCCGAGCTCGCGCGCCACCGCGCTGAAGTGCCGGACCGCGGCATTGTCCTCGACCGTACGGGCGAGCCTCAGATGCCGCGCATCCTGCTCGATGCAGAAGTACGGCGTCTCGAAGAGCTCCGGCAGCAGAATGATCTGCGCGCCGCGCGCGGCGGCCTCCCGCACCAGCTGCTCGGCCCTGGCGATGTTCGCGGCGCCGTCCCAGCCGCATGCCATCTGGATCGCCGCCAGCGTCACCGCGCGCGGCGCGTGGCGGAAGTGCTCGGGTTGCTCAGGCATCGGGCTTCGCTCCCGCGTTGCCGCGATCGGCCAGTGACTTGCGAACCTGCTCCGTGACGCGCATGGCGGTCTCCAGCGCCATCAGTCCAGCCTCGCCCGTCACGACGGGCCGGCGGCCATCGCGGATGCAGGCGAGAAAGGAATCGATCTCCGCCTTCAGGGCATCCCCCGGATCGAGGCTCTGCTCCTCGATGGTGACCGGCAGCGGTCCGGGCGGCTCCGCGGGGCCGCGCTTGCGGATCACGGTCAGGATCTTCTGCTGCAGATCCAACGACAGGTAGGCGTCGTCCTGGAAGATGCGCATCTTGCGCTCGGTCTTCAAGCTGACGCGGCTGGCCGTGGCGTTGACGACGCAGCCGTTCGCGAAGGTGATCCGCGCATTGGCAATGTCGATGTCTTCCGAGAAGACCGGCGTTCCGACCGCATCGACCGTCTTCACCGGCGCCCCGACGATCGTCTGGACGATGTCGATATCGTGGATCATGAGGTCCAGAACCACACTGACATCGGTACCGCGCTCACGGTAGGGCGCCAGACGATGACACTCGACGAAGCGCGGCGCCCGCAGATGAGGCTCCGCGGCGAGGATCGCCGAATTGAAGCGTTCCAGGTGTCCGACCTGCAGGACGCGGCCGCGGGCGGCGGCGAGCTCAATCAGCTCGCGCGCCTCACGGGGTGTCTCCGTGATCGGCTTCTCGAGCAGCACGTGCGCGCCGGATTCCAGGAATTCGCGCGCGATCGAATAGTGCGCGGGGGTCGGCGTGACGATGCTCACCGCCTCGACCTTGCCGAGAAGCTCCCTGTGGTCGGCTACCGGCCGGGTGCCTACCTCCGCCGCGACGGCTTCGCGGGCTTCCTGTCGGGCATCGACGACGCCCACCAGGTCGCAATGATCCGCCTGAGCATACTTTTGCGCGTGGAAGCGCCCGAGGTAGCCGACGCCGACGACCGCTGCTGTGATTTTCCGCATACCCTCTCATTATGACCTGGGAACCGGCCCGATCGGCTACACTGGCCCTCATGACGGAGTCTTCCGGCCGCCCGGGCCCCCTCGCCCGGGCGCAGGCCTTCACCACAGAGACCCGCACCCGGCGGGAGGTCGCATTCTTCGGCAGCGCGGTGGCCTTCGGGCTGCTGGTGATCCCGATCCTCATCTGGCTTGCGGGACATCGGACGCTCGGGCCCTATACCCACGGCGACAACTTCCAGGGGCTCGGTCCGCTCACCCTGTACGGGGATTACTTCTCCGGCCTGGCGCACGGCTGGCTGGGGTACTGGGCCGTGGCGCTCGGCCCGGCGGTGCTGCTGCTGCTGGCAAGGCTCTGGCTCGTCCTGCTGCGGCGCCTGCCCAGGGACTGAGAAATCCTCCGCGCACCCTTGATGTGAACCAGAGATGCCCCAGGAAACTCTCAGCGATATTATGATCGCCTGAGACCTTCCCCACCTTCCAAGGACCCCTCGAGCAGTTCCAGATGTCCAAGATCTTCCGCCGTCCCCTCGGATGGCTAGCCCTCACCGTTCTCTCGGCTCTCGTGCTCGCGGCCGCGGACGCCGCCCTGCGCGCCCCCGCCGGCGCCGCCCCGATCCTGCCCGCCGGGGCGCTCGCGCCGACGGCGCAGCAGCGCACGATCGCGCGCAAGATCGGCAGGATCCTCGAGGAGACCCAGTACAGCCGCACCCCCATCGACAACGCCTTCTCGCAGCAGGTATTCCGGCACTACCTGGAGTACCTCGATCCCGAGCACTGCTACTTCCTGGCGGGCGACGTACAGGGGTTCTCGGCATACCGGGACGAGTTCGACAACATGATCCACACGGGAGACATCGATCCCGGCTATCTCATCTTCAACCGGTTCAAGGAGCGCAACCGGCAATGGATGGACTACGCCATCGGCCTGCTGAAGACGCAGCCCGACTGGAATACCGATGAGACCTACGATTTCGACCGCGACCACGCCGCCTGGCCCGCGACCGAGTCCGACATGAAGCAGCTGTGGAGGAAGCGCGTCAAGTACGATGCGCTCTCGCTCATGCTGGCCGGCAAGACCTGGCCCCAGGCCGCCTCCATCCTGCGCAAGCGCTACCAGAACTTCGTCCACAGCGTCGATCAGCTCGACTCCGGGGATGTTTTCGAAGGCCTGATGAACGCGTACGCGCGCACCTACGACCCGCACACGACCTACTTCTCGCCGCTCAACTCCGAGGAGTACCGCATCCAGATGAGCCTGAACTACCAGGGCATCGGCGCCTCGCTCCAGCTCATCGACAATTACGTCACGGTGATGAACGTCATCCCCGGCGGACCCGCCGCGGTCGCCGGCACCCTGAAGCCGAACGACCGCATCACCGGCGTGGGCCAGGGCCCCGGCGGACCGATCACCGACGTCGTGGGCTGGCGCCTCGATGACGTCGTGCAGCTCATCCGCGGCAAGGAAGGCACGACGGTGCGGCTGCAGCTGCTGCCTCCGGGCGCAGCCCCCGGCTCGAAGGAGAAGGTCGTGGAGTTCGTCCGCAACAAAGTGACGCTCAAGGCCCAGGAGGCGCAAAGCAAGCTGAAGACCGTCACCGAGCACGGGCGCACCTACAAGATCGGCGTCATCACCGTCCCCAGCTTCTACGAGGACATCGCCGCGGAAAACCGCGGCGACCCCAATTACCGCAGCACCACCCGCGACGTGCTGCGCCTGCTCGACAAGCTCGAGACCCAGCACATCAACGGGCTGGTGCTCGACCTGCGCGACAACGGCGGCGGCTACCTGCCCGAGGCGACCGCTCTCACCGGCCTTTTCATCAAGCACGGCCCGGTCGTGCAGCTGCGCGACCGCGGCGGCCACATCGAAGTGCTCGACGATCCGGAGCAGACGCCCGCGTACACCGGACCGCTGTCGGTGCTGGTCAATCGCTACAGCGCCTCGGCCTCGGAGATCTTCGCCGGCGCGATCCAGGACTATCACCGCGGCCTCATCATCGGCCAGAACACATTCGGCAAGGGCACGGTTCAGAACCTGGTGCCGCTCGATCGCTGGAGCAACCAGCCGGTCGAGGGCCAGCTCACCGTCACCATCGG
>DAHUXV010000148.1 GCA_027306985.1 Gammaproteobacteria bacterium
GATGCCCTGCTCCCCTTCTTCTCCACCAAGGCCTCCGGCACCGGCCTGGGACTCACCCTCTGCCGCGAGATCGTCGAGGCCCACGGCGGCCGTCTCACGCTCGGCAACCGCCCGGGCGGCGGAGCGATCGTCTCGATCCACCTGCCGGGTTGAAGCGGCGGCGCCACGGCACGACTAAAGCAGACTCCGCTTTTTCGAAGCGGTGGGAAGGCAGGATCGAGGTCTCCGATGATTTCAACGCCTGCCCTGCCGCCATCCGCTCCGCGCGCGCGGAGCGGATGCGATGACGGCAGGGCGGCGATGATTCTCCGATAGGAGTTGACTCCCACCGTCAATGGATCGTGATCACGACGGAACCGTCTGCGCCCTGGCTCGCCGATGCGCCGCCGTTGGTTGCGGCTGCGTAGGTGCTGCCGGACGGACCGGTGCTGCCGCCCGCTCCGCCGCCTGTTCCTTGAACTCCGCTGCCGCCGCCGCCATAGCCGCCGCCACCACCGCCGCCGGCAGGGCTCGACCCGTCGCCGCCCGCACCCGCACCGGTGCCGCTGCCACCGGCGCCTCCGGCCGTGCCGTTGTTGCCGCCCGCGCCGCCGGCGCCGCCGGACCCATTGCTCCCGTTCAAACCGTATTCGGTGATAGGACCCGGGAACTGGCCGCCAGCCCCTCCGACACCGCCGTTGCCGCCGCTGCCTCCTGATCCGTTTGCTCCGGTGCCGCCGCTGCCCCCGGCCCCACCCGATCCGCCACCGTTGCCTCCAGGGGTCGCATTGCCGCCCCAGTTGGCGCCGCCGCCGCCACCGCCACCGCCGGCGATGATCACGAGGCCGCTGGCCGTCACATCGGTCGAGCCGCCACCACCGCCACTTGGGCCGAAAATGCCCGTGGTTTGGTTGCTGCCCGCGCCGCCGCCGCCGCCGACGACGATGTCCAGGATCTCTCCGGTTGTTACGCTGACCGTGCTGGTCACGACGCCTCCGGCGCCGCCCGTTTCACCGGGCGTCGTGCCGGACATGCCGCCGCCGCCGCCGCCGCCGCCAGTGGCGACGATCTGAATCGAGCTCACCCCCGAGGGCACCGTCCACGTATAGCTCCCCGCTGTGGCGAAGCTGGTCTGGACGCATGTCACGCTGATGCCCGTGACATTGGCGGTGACCTGAGTCCCTGAGCCGGATGCCACCGTGCACGTTTGTGCAGTCGGCTGCGTGGCGACCGTTACCGTGTAGCTACCTTGGTAGGCGATCGGCGTCGAGAACTGGAAGGTGCCGTTCGCGGCGAGCGTCAGCGGATCGGCGCCATTGTCGTACAGCGTGACCTGCGCACCGGCCGCAAGGCCCGACAGCGTGCCCGCGACGGAGAAGGTCTCGGTCGAGCAAGTCACCGCCACGCCCGTCACATTGTAGGTGACGTTGCTGCCGCTACCGCCACTCACCGTGCACACCTGTCCGGTCGGTTGCGCACCGACCGTAACCGCGTAAGAGCCGCCATATGCGATGGGCGTGGAGAAAGTGAACACGCCGTTGGCCGCGATCGTGAGGGAATCGCCGCCATTGTTCTCCAGAGTGACCTGCCCTCCCGAGGGCAGTCCCGATACCGTGCCGCCGACGCCGAATGTCTCGATCGAGCAGGTCACCGAGACATTGGTGATGTCGGCGGTGACTGCGGCGCCCATTCCGTTCGATACGGTGCAGATCTCGCCCGCCGGCTGGGTGGCGACCGTGACGGCGTAGGCGCCATCGTACGGCACGGTGCCGCTGAATGTGAAGGCGCCATCCGCGGAGACCGTGAGGGAGTTGGCCCCGTTGTTCTCGAGAACGACCTGCGCGCCGCTCGAGAGGCCGGAAATCGCGCCGCTGATCGTGAACGACCGGGTGGAGCAGACGACCGACACGTTAGAGACGTTTGCAGTGACATCGACACCGCTGCCGTTCGTGACGACACAGAGCTCACCACTGGGCTGCGTCGTCACGGCCACATCGTACGACCCGCCGGCCATGACGGGGGATGCGAAAGCGAAGGCGCCGTTGGCCGCAACGGCCAGATTGCCCGTCCCGTTGTCGCTCAGCACCACATTGGCGCCGCTCGCCAGCCCCGAGACGGTTCCAGCGACGGTGAACTGCGCCGGGCCGCTTGAATGGCAGGCGGCGAGGGCCCAGACCATGCACATCGGTACGACCATTCGTGCGCACCGAAGCGCATATTTTGCGAACGACATCTCTGCTCCTGGAATTGTTTGGAACCGACCTGTGAGCGGTCGGGTGCCGCGGCGGGCTGGTTGTGTTTTAGTTCAGTGGCAAGGAGGGAAGTTTGCCAACGCACACTGTCAAATGGAAGGGAGCGAACGACGAGCGTGTCACAGATCCCGCCGCTCGGTTGATCGCGCGCCGCTTTTCGCGTCGTCCGACATCGGCGCCGTCACGCCGATACCGGATCGAGGGCGAGCAGCGCGAAGGTCGCGAGCCAGTGCTCGCCCATGTAGTCGCCCGCCACCTGCTCGAGCGCGCTCGAGAGATGCAGGGCTGCCGTCTGCTGCGCACGCGCGCAGAGCGGGTCCGATGACGGCAGAGCGGCGATGATTCGCCGCCAACACCAGGCGCGTGAGAGATTGAGGCCGTCGAGATGGGCGATCTTGCCGTCGGTGCGATCGCTCACCGTCGCCGGCGAGAAGAGCGTTGCCGGAGCCCCGCTCGGCGCGTCCGGCAGAAACGCGGCGAACCACATGCGAAACCGCTCGGGGGGAAGCACGTCGGCCATCAGCGCCGCCTCGGCCAGCGCCGGGGAGAGGAAATCGTCCTGCGACGGCTCCCAGGCCTGACAGGCCCGGTCGGACTCGTACCAGCGCCGCGCCGAGGCCGCGCACAGCCCGGCCAGATCGGCGCGGCCGGCGGCCGCCGCGTAATCGCGCGCGAGCAGCAGGGCGAACGCGCTGTTGAAGTGGGTCCCCGCGCGCACCGGATAGGTGGCGAGCGGCAGATACGCCTGGAAGCGCCGCTCGAAGGCCTCGGCCAGCGGCGCGAGCGCCGCCGCCCACCGCCGTCCCTCGGGGGTCGCATGGCGCAGGAGCTCGCCCTGCAGCATGAGGAGCCACGCCCAGCCGTAGGGGCGCTCGAAGCCGCGGGTGGCGGGCTGGGCGAGATAGGCCACCTCCCCCGCGACCTTGGCTTCGGTCAACTGCGCATCGAGCATCCCGCGGATGGCTTCGCCCGCCTCGAACCCGGGGAACCGGCGGTAAAGGCGCGCGAGCAGCCAGTGCCCGTGCACGCACGAGTGCCAATCGAAGCTGCCGAAGAAGATCGGGTGCAGCTCCCTCGGGCTCTTGACGTCTCCCGGCCCGGCGATGACGTGGTCGAGCTTATTCGGGTACTCGCGCGTCAGGTGGCCGAGAGCGATGCGTGCGAGCCGCGCGCCGAGCATGGGGGTGAGTGCGGACGACATATGGTGTTTCCTACTCGACATCTTCACCGGAATCGGTAGACCAGCGCATACATCAGCACGATGTTGCAGACGAGCAGTGCGATGCCGGTCGGGATCTGCACCTTGATGACCGCATTGCGGTCCGGCAGCTCGAGCAGCGCCGCCGGCACGATGTTGAAGTTGGCGGCCATGGGCGTCGCCAGGGTCCCGCAGAACCCCGAAAGCATGCCGATCGCCCCCATGATCGCGGGATCGCCGCCGAAGCGATGTACGATGAGCGGCACGCCGATGGCCGCGGTCATGACCGGAAAGGCGGCGAAGGCATTGCCCATCACCATGGTGAAGAGCGCCATCCCGATGCAGTAGGCGGCCACCGCCGCGAACGGATGCCCGAGCGGCAGCCAGGTGGTCGCGATCCTGCCGACGATCCCGCCGACGCCGGCGAGCGCGAACACCGCTCCGAGCGCGGCGAGCATCTGCGGCAGGATGATCGCCCAGCCGATCATGTCGGCGAGGCGCCGGCCCTCATCCACGCCCGCAACCGCGGGCGGCCTGAACCTGGCCATTGCGACGACGAATGCCACGCCAATGGCGAGCGCCAGCGAGATGAGCGTCACCTGCTGGGGATCGGCGATCGGCGCGCCGCCGATCGAGATCCGGCCGAGAGTGAGCGTGCCGGCCACGGTCAGGACCGGAATCAGCAGCGCGGGCAGGAAGATGGTGTTGCCCCACCGCTTCGCGCGCGCGTCGCGCTCGCCCTGCGTGGTGCTCTTCGGCGCGCCGACTCCCATCGCGCGCGTGCCGCCGAGCAGCACGAGCGCGATCACGAGCAGTCCGTTCGCCAGGTCGCCGAGACGCGAGCCGAAGAGGAAGCTCACCGCGAGCAGCCCCCAGAAGGCCGTATTGCCGAAGCGCTTGCGGTTGGCGCGGTCGCGCAGGCTGAGGAGCGCGAATCCCGCGAACATCGCGCCGGTAAGGTAGTAAACGTCCGCCAGGCGGATCAAGGCGGCCGCTCCCGAGCGACCCGCCCGCGCTGCGCCATGCGCTCGAGCCTCGCATCGAGCCGCCAGAGCCTGACGCCGTGGATCGCAAACGCCAGCAGCGCCGTCGGGATCGCCCACATCGAGAGCTTGAACGGCGGGATGTCGAAGCCGCTCTGCGCGAGAAACGCCTTGATGAGGAGGATCGAGGCGATCGCGATGAAGATGTCCTCGCCGAAGAATGCGCCCACGTTGTCGGCGCTCGCCGCATAGGCCCGCACCGTGTAGCGGACCTCGTCCGGGATCGGGCCGAGGCGGCTCTCGGCCGCGCCCTCCGCCATCGGCGCCACGAGCGGCCGCACCATCTGCGCGGGCCCTCCGAGCGAGGTCAGTCCGAGCGCCGCCGTGATCTGCCGCAGCGCCAGATAGATGAGGATGATCCGTCCCGCCGTCGCGGCCTTGATCCGTCCGACCAGGATGCGCGCGCGCTCCTGCAGCCCTTCGCGCTCGAGCAGTCCGATCACCGGCAGGATCAGCCACACGATCGAGACGTAGCGGCTCTGGTTGAAGGCGTGGCCGAGGGCCGCGATGAGGTGCAGCGGCGCGATGCCGGCGGCCACCCCGGTGACGAGCGCGCAGACGAGGATGACGATGAGCGGGTTCGCGCGCAGGGCGAACCCCGCCACGAGCGCGGCGATGCCGAGCAGAGGCCAGTAATTCATCGTGGGGTGCCGAAGCCTCCGCCGCCCGGAGTCAGGATGGTGAGCTCATCGCCCGGCTCCGCCGCGAAGCTCGCCGTCGCGCCGACCGCCTCGACCGTGCCGTCCGCGCGGCGCAAGCGCCCCTCTCCCAGCGCGCCCGGCTGGCCGCCCTGCAGGCCGAACGGCGGCACCCGCCGGTGATTGGCGAGCAGCGCCCCCGAGAGGCGCTCGCGGAACTCGAGCCGGCGCACGATGCCGTCGCCGCCGCGGTGGCGCCCCGCCCCGCCCGAGCCGCGCCGGATCGAGAACTCGCGCAGCAGCACCGGGAAGCGCGACTCGAGGATCTCCGGATCGGTCAGCCTGGAGTTGGTCATGTGCGTCTGCACCGCATCGCAGCCGTCGAAGCCGGGTCCGGCGCCGGAGCCGCCGGCGATGGTCTCGTAGTACTGCAGCCGCTCGTTGCCGAAGGTCAGGTTGTTCATCGTTCCCTGCGAGGCGGCGAGCACCTCGAGGGCGCCATAGAGCGCATCGACGATGCACTGCGAGGTCTCGACGTTCCCGGCCGCCACGGCGCTCGGCGGCGCCGGATCGAGCATGCATCCCGGGGGAATGGTGATGGCGAGCGGCTCGAGGCAGCCCTCATTCAGCGGGATCGGCCGCTCGATGAGCGTGCGGAACACGTACACGACGGCGGCGATGCAGACGGCGCGCGGCGCGTTGAAGTTGTGAGGGTCCTGCGCGGAGGTGCCGGTGAAGTCGACGTGCGCCCTCCCGCCTGCCACCGACACGCGCACCTCGATGGCCTGGCCGCTGTCGAGCTCGTAGCGGAACCGCCCGGAGCGCAGCCGGCCGATCGCCTCGCGCATGCAGGCCGCGGCGTTGTCCTGGACGTGACGCATGTAGGCCGCGAGCGTCGCCGCGCCGTGGCGGGCCACCGCCCGCTCGATCTCGGCGATGCCCCGGGCATTCGCCGCGAGCTGGGCGCGCAGGTCGGCGACGTTCTGCTCGGGACGGCGCGCGGGATGGCGGGCGCCCGCGAGCGCGGCGCGCAGCTCGCGCTCGCGCAGGCGCCCCGCATCGACCAGCGGGAAGCACTCGAACAGCACGCCCTCCTCGTCGATGGTGCGGCTGAAGGGCGGCATGGAGCCGGGCGTCGTGCCGCCGATGTCGGCGTGGTGCGCGCGCGAGGCGACGAAGAAGTCCGGGCGCCCCTCGGTCCCGGACAGGAAGACGGGCGTCACGACCGTCATGTCCGGCAGATGCGTGCCGCCATGGTAGGGGCTGTTGAGCAGCCACGAGTCCCCGCGGCGCATGCGGCCCTGGCGCGCCTCGATCACGGCGCGAACGCTGGCGCCCATCGAGCCCAGATGCACCGGCATGTGGGGCGCGTTGGCGACCAGCCCTCCCTCCGGGTCGAAGAGCGCGCAGGAGTAATCGAGCCGCTCCTTGATGTTGACCGATTGCGCCGTCGCTTTCAGCACCTCGCCCATCTGCTCGGCGATGTGCATGAAGAGGTTGTTGAAGATCTCGATGCGCGCCGGATCCGGCGGTGCCGGCCCGACGGCCGCCGGTGCCGGCGCCACCCGCGCAGCGCTCCCGGCGGTGTCGGCTTCGAGCAGCAGCTCCCCGCGCTCCAGGCGCCGCGCGCGCCAGCCGGGCTCGAGCACGATGGTCGAATGCGGCTCGACGATGAGCGCCGGTCCGGCAAGACCGTCGCCAAGCCGTTCCGCAGGCACGAGCGGCACGTCCCTGAAGCCTCCCTCGAACCAGGCCCGCGCCGTCGGCGGCGGCTCGATGCCGAGCCGCAGGTCCGGCATGCGCAGCGACGACTCGGCGAGCGAGGGCAGGCGCATCTCCACCCGCACCGCCTCGATCACCGCATCCACCGCTCGCGCCTCGAACCCGAAGCGCTTCAGGTGCGCGGCATGAAAGGCCGCGAGCACCTCCTCCCGCGATCCCACCGGCAGCGACAGGGTCGTGTCGCTGTCGCCCGCGCGCACCTCGAGCAGCTGCGCGATCCCGAGCGGCTGCGACTGCTCGCCGTAGGGCGAGAGCTGCTCGCGCGCCACCCGCTCGAGCTCCCCGAGCCGCACCCGCGCGGCGGCGAGCGCCTCGTCCGTCAAAGGCAGACGCAGGCTCGCCCGCGGCACCGCCAGACGGTCGGCAACACCGATGCCGAACGCCGACATGACACTGGCGAGCGGATGCACGAGAACCCGGCTCATGCCCGCCGCGGAAGCCACGCGGCACGCATGCTGTCCCGCCGCGCCGCCGAAGCAGAACAGGGTGAACTCGCCCGCATCGAGCCCCTGGCGGGTCGAGACCTGGCGGATGGCATTCGCCATCGACTCTACCGCGACCTCGAGGAAGGCCGCGGCGAGCGCCTCGGGCGCCCGCGGCGCGCCGCCCTCGACGCCGGCGGCGAGCTGGCCGAGCTGCCGTACGACAGCCTCCGCATCGATGCGCGAGCGGCCGTCGGCGCCGAACACGGCCGGCAGGGTATCGGGACGCAGCCTCCCGAGGAGGACCTGCACGTCGGTGAGCGTGGGCGGACCGCCGCGCCCGTAGCACGCCGGACCCGGAGAGGAGCCGGCCGATTCCGGTCCGACGGCGAGGCGGCCGTCGCGCACGGCCAGAATGGAGCCGCCGCCGGCGGCGATGGTGTGCACATCGAGCATCGGCTGCTGCAGCCGCACGCCCGCGATCAGGTGCTCGAAGCGCCGCGGCAGCTCGCCATCGAGGAGCGATACGTCCGTGGAGGTGCCGCCCATGTCGAAGCCGATGAGACGTCCGCACCCGGCGCGCTCGCCGATCCAGGCCATGCCGATCAGCCCGCCCGCGGGACCGGAGAGCACGCTCGCGAGCGCGCGAAAGCGCTCGGCGGCGGCCAGGCCGCCGTTGCTCTGCATGAGCTCGAGGCGCGCCGACGGATCGAGCTCGCGCAGCTGCCGGTCGAGCCCCTCGACATAGGCCCGAAGGGGCGGCGCGAGATAGGCGTTGAGCACCGTGGTGTCCCCGCGCGCGACGAAGCGCACGAGGGGCGAGAGCTCGTGAGAGACCGAGACCTCCTCGAACCCCGCGCGGCGCGCGAGCTGCGCCGCCAGGCGCTC
>DAHUXV010000153.1 GCA_027306985.1 Gammaproteobacteria bacterium
GGAGATGTCGATCACGGCCAGGTCCGGCAGGCGCGCGGCGAAGGCCGCCATGGCCTGTGCGCGATTGCCGTAGGCGCGCACGAGGTAGCCCTCGCGCGTGAACGCGGCCGCGTAGTTGTCCCGGATGGCCGGCTCGTCTTCGACTATCGCAATGAGGCGCTTCATACGGGCAATTATAGAGCCACGGCGCCCCTCGCTTGCGGCCGTGGCCGGGCTGCGGCTGCGCTGGTATCTTGCGCCCCTATGAAGATACCCGAGATCCTGATCGTCGAGACGGTGCATCAGCCCGGGAGTCTCGCCAAGGTGCTGCAGGTGATCGCCGAGGCCGGCCTCACCATCGAGCATCTGACCGCCCTGCGGCGCGCCCAGGGGCGCACGCTGTGGGAGATCACGCTGGAGATGGACGAGGAGGCGGACCGGAGCCTCTACGAGCGGATAGACCAGCTGCCAACCGCGCGCTTCGTCGGGAAGTCCGACCGCGTCTTCAACCGCCACCGCGGCGGCAAGATCCGCACCGTCGCCAGCCTGTCCATCAACACGCTGCAGGTGCTCCGCGACATCTATACCCCCGGCGTGGCGCGGGTGTGCCTCGCGATCGAGAAGGACCCGCAGGCCGCTTACGAGTTCACCAGCATCGGCAGCACCGTGGCGGTGGTGACGAACGGAACGGCGGTGCTCGGCCTCGGCAATATCGGTCCGCTCGCCGGTCTGCCGGTGATGGAAGGCAAGGCGGCGCTCTTCGCCGATCTGGTCGGCCTATCGGCGGTGCCGATCCTGCTCGAGGAGCGGCGGCCGGACCGGGTGGCCGATATCGTCGCCGCGGTGCATCTGTCCTTCGGCGCCATCCAGCTGGAGGATTTCGCCGCCCCCGAGTGCTTCGAGATCGAGCGGCTGCTGCGCGAGCGGTTGCACAAGCCCGTCCTGCACGATGACCAACACGGCACGGCGGTGGTGGCGCTCGCCGCGCTGACCAATGCCGCCCGCCGCGCCGGCAGGAGTTGGGAGGAGAGCGTGATCGGGCAGATCGGGCTGGGCGCCGCCGGCCTCGGCATCGTGCGGCTGCTGCGCGCGGGCGGCGCGAAGCGCGTCCTCGGCGCCGACCGCAATCCGGAGGCCGTGGCGCGCCTCGTGGCGCTCGGTGGGGAGGGCGCCACGCTCGAGTCGATCATGCAGCGCGCCGACATCGTGATCGCCACCACCGGAGTGAAGGGCCTGATCAAGCCGGAATGGGTGCGGCCGGGTCAGGTGATCCTGGCGCTGTCGAATCCGGACCCGGAGATCGAGCCGCTCCTGGCGCGCGAGCGCGGCGCCGTCTTCGCCGCCGACGGCAAGGGAATCAACAACGTGCTGGCCTTTCCGGGCCTGTTCAAGGGCGCGCTGGCCGCGCGGGCGGCGCGCTTCACGGACGGGATGCTGATGGCCGCCGCGCGCACGATCGCGCAGAACGCGGACGGCGATGCGCTGGTGCCGGACCCGCTCGACAAGTCCCTGCACGAGCGGGTGGCGGCAGCCGTGCAGGAGGCCGCCGCGGGCAAGTGATTTTGAGCGGGCCAGGGCCGGGCCGTCCCTGGCCGGCGCGACCTACGCGGGCACCGCCTCCGGTCCCATGAAGCCCTTGAGTTTCCCGAGGGCATTCGACTCGATCTGGCGGATCCGCTCCGCGGACACGCCGTACTTGTCCGCCAGCTCGTGCAGCGTGGCTTTCTCCTCGCTCATCCAGCGGCGCTGCACGATGTCGCGGCTGCGATCGTCCAGCTGCTCCAGCGCATCGTGCAGGCGCGCCGAGGAGTCGTCCTCCCATTCCGCGCTTTCCACCCGCTCCGCGGGGTCTGCATTCGCTGCGGGCAGGTACGCGGCCGGACTGTAGGTGTCCTCGTCGTCCGCCTCCGGCGTCGGATCGAACGACATGTCGCGAGCCGCCAGGCGCTTTTCCAT
>DAHUXV010000155.1 GCA_027306985.1 Gammaproteobacteria bacterium
CGGGCGGATGATCCCCCTCGGGTCCTTCGTCTCCGTGAGCCGCGCCTTCGGGCCGGACATCGTCCAGCGCTACAACGGCTACACGGCCGCCGACATCAACGGCGGTCCGGCACCCGGCTACTCCTCGGGCGCGGCACAGGCCGCGATGACGAGGATCCTGAGCAATACGCTGCCGCCCGGCATGTCGTTCGAATGGACGGACCTCGCCTACCAGCAGCTCATCTCCGGCAACACGGCGGCGATCGTCTTTCCGCTGTGCGTGCTCTTCGTGTTCCTGGTGCTCGCGGCCCAGTACGAGAGCCTGACGCTGCCGCTCGCGATCATCCTGATCGTGCCGATGTGCCTGCTGGCAGCGATCACCGGCGTGCTCCTCGACCACGGCACCAACAACGTCTTCACCCAGGTCGGACTCTTCGTCCTGGTCGGCCTCGCCTGCAAGAACGCGATCCTCATCGTCGAGTTCGCGAAGCACCTGCAGGAGGAGCACGGCCACGACGCGGTGTCCGCCGTGTTGCAAGCCGCTCGCCTGCGTCTGCGGCCGATCCTCATGACTTCCTTCGCCTTCATCATGGGGGTCGTGCCGTTGATGCTGGCGAGCGGCGCCGGCGCCGAGATCCGCCATGCGCTCGGAACCGTCGTCTTCGCCGGCATGCTGGGCGTCACTTTCTTCGGCCTGCTGCTGACGCCGGTGTTCTTCGTTCTCATCCGGAGACTCACCTCGCGTGACGCTTCCGGACAGGAGCCTGAGGCGCCGGCCTCGGGTGGCCCGCTTTCCGTGGACACGTCCCATGCGTAAAACCCTCACCCTCATCGCTCTGGCTGCCGCTCTCTCGGGCTGCGCCGTCGGGCCGAGCTACGTCCGTCCCACGACGCACGTGGCGAAGCAGTTCCCGGCGACCGGCGCCGCAAACGAGCGCACACAGCGATCGGCGGCATCCACAGGCATCTACTCCAGCGCGCGGGCGCAGGTCGAGTTCTGGAAGCAGTTCGACGATCCCGTGCTCGACAAGATGGTCGGCGAGGCGCTCACGGCCAACTACGACCTGCGCATCGCGCTCGGGCGGCTCGTGCAGGCGCGCGCACTGCGCAACCAGTCGTTGTACGGCCTGGCGCCGACCGTCACCGCCGCCGGCGGCTACAGCAAGCAGCGCGTACCGGCGGTGCAGGATCCGTTCGGCGGGCCCTACATCACCAAGCTCTACGACGCCGGCTTCGACGCCACGTGGGAGCTCGACCTCTTCGGCGGCGTGCGCCGCGGCATCCAGGCGCGCAATGCGCAGCTCGCGGGCGAAGTGGCCAACCTCCACGAGGTCCAGATCTCCGTCATCGCGGAGGTCGCGCGCAATTACTTCGAGCTTCGCGGCGAGCAGACGCAGCTCGCCGTTGCTCGCAGCAACGTCAGGAACCAACAGCAGGTCCTCGGACTGGCGCAGGCGGAGCTCGCGGCGGGCAGCGGCACGGACCTGGATGTGGCGCGGGCGCAGGCGCAGCTCGATACGACGCTATCGACGATCGGCCCGCTGGAGGCGGCGGTGTCGCGCTCCATTCACCGCCTGAGCGTGCTGACCGGCCGGCAGCCGGACGCCCTGACCGGCATTCTGAGTGCCCCGCACGCTTTGCCGCCGCTGCCGCCGCTCGTTCCCGTGGGCACACCCGCGCAGCTGCTGCGCCGCCGCCCCGACATCCAGGCGGCCGAGCGGAATCTGGCCGCGTCCACGGCCCTCGTCGGCGTGGCGATCTCCAATCTCTTCCCCAAGGTCACCTTCACCGGCAGCTTCGGCTACGCGGCGGCGGAGCCGGCCGCGCTCGGCTCCTCGGCCTCGCGAAGCTACATAATCGGCCCGGGCATCGCCTGGGCGGCGTTCGACCTCGGCCGCGTGCGGGCGCAGATCGCCGGCGCCAGGGCCGGCGCGGTGATCGCCCTCGATCAGTACCGGCGGACCGTGCTCAATGCCCTCGAGGAAACCGAGGATGCGCTGGTGACTCATGACCGGGACCGCGATCAGCTGCTGCATGCCGAGGACGCAGCGCGCGAGAGCGCGACCGCCGCCAGGCTGGCCGAGATCCGCTACAAGGGCGGCATGGTGGACTTCCTCTCGGTGCTCGACGCCGAGCGCACGGAGCTGCAGGCCCAGGATGCCGAGGCGCAGGCCCGCACGGGGGCCGCCACCAGCCTGATCGCCGTCTATAACGCGCTGGGCGGCGGTTGGGAGACCGCCCCCGTGCCGAGGTACACTGAGGCCTCGATTTCCCGATAGAGAGCATGCCCGATGAGCGTTTCCGTGGTCGATCCGGCCTTCTCCGCCCTGGAACCCCTGCCGGGGTCCGGTCCCTGCACGGAGGAGCTGAGCCAGGTCAACGAGTCCCTGCGGCGCCGCGAAGCGCTGCTCGTGGCCTCCGCCAAGGCGAGCCGGATGCTGCTCGAGGCCCCGGACGTCCGCGGCGCCATTCCGCAAGTGCTGCCCCTGATCGGCGAGGCGGCCCACGTCGACCGCGTCAACGTCATGATGGCGCGGCGCGGCCCGCAGGGCGAGCCGCTCCTGGTCGTGGTGAGCGAGTGGACGGCGGCAGGCGTCCCGCCGCACATCGACGATCCGGCGGTCTGCACCTGCGATGAGCGCGAGATCGCCGCCGTGTCGGCGGAGCTGCGCGCCGGACGCAGCGTCTGCCTCAACAAGAGCGACTCGCCCGTCAACTGCGCCGGCGTCACGGGCTTCGAGGGCATCGGCACCAAGACCAAGGCCATCGTGCCCATCTTCGTCGCGGGCGATTTCATCGGCATCGTGGGCTTCGACAACACCCGCCAGCGGCGCGCGATCGACTCCGCGGAGCTGGCCGCGCTCGAGAACGCGGCGGGGGTCATCGGCGCCGCGCTCCACCGGCAACGCCTCATCGACGACATGAGACGGGAGCGGGAGCGCGCGGCCGAGGAACGCGTGGCCGAGCTGGCGAAAGCCAACGCCGTGATCCGCGGCAATCTCGAGCGCCTGGCGAGCGAGCCGGACCTGCACAGCTTCCTCAAGCAGATCCTCCTCGAGGCGACACGCCAGTTCGACGCCGCATCCGGCGCCGTGGTGGTATCGAAGGACAGTCTGCAGGAGTGGCGCATCGCCGCGCACGTGAGGGACGGACGCGTCGAGGAGCCCCCCTACCCCATCGGCGTGCCGATGAACGGCTCCTCCTTCGGCGACCGCTTCACCCAACCCACCGAGCCGATGTATCTCGACGTCGAGCAGCAGTCGGAGGAGTTCTGGCCCGGCATGCTGGCCTTCAACCGCCAGGAAGGGTACGCCGGCAGCGTGGTCTATCCGATGGTGTTCGGCTCCCGCAACGTCGGCTTCCTCATCCTGCGCTTCCGCCGCAACGCGGCCGACGTGCAGCGCAGCGAGCTGCTGGTGGCGCTCGCCCAGCAGGCGACGCTCGCCGTGCAGCTCACCCGCCTCGCCTACCAGGCGAAGGAGGCGGCGGTGCTGGTCGAGCGCGCGCGCATCGGCCAGGAGATCCACGACGGCCTGGCGCAGGCCTTCACGGGGATCCTGATGCAGCTCGGGGCGGTGGAGGAGTTCCCGTCCTGCAAGAAAAAGAACTCCGGGCTGGCGCTGTCGCTGACGCGCATCCGCGACCTCGCGCGCGAGGGCCTCGCGGAGGCACGCCGATCCGTCATGGCGCTGCGGCTCGATCAGACGCGGCGCGCCGGACTCGAGCTGGCCTTGCGCCAGCTGGCCGAGCGCTCGACGGTCCCCGGCGGCGTGACCTGCAGCTTCGAGGGCGGCGGCATCACCACGGGCCTGAAGCCCGAGCACGAGCACGAGCTGCTGCGCATCGCGCAGGAGGCGGTGAGCAACGCCGTGCGTCATGCCCGGCCGAATCTCGTCCGCATCACCATGGCGGACGAGACCGCGCATTGGGTGCTGGCGGTGGAGGACGACGGCCGCGGCATGGATCAGCGCCCGGAATACTATGCGCGCGAAGGCTTCGGCCTCACGAGCATGCGGCAGCGGGCGAGCGCCATCGGCGGGGAGTGGCAGATCGAGAGTCAACCGGGCGCGGGTACGCGGGTGAGCGTGCGGCTGCCGAAGCAGAAGGCGGCGGCGTGATGGTCGCGGTACTGACCAGGAAGAAGATCCGGGTGATCCTGGCGGACGATCACCCGGTGGTGCGGGACGGGCTGGCGGCCATGGTGAACCAGCAGGCGGACATGGAAGTGGTCGCGGAGGCCGGCGACGGCGATGAGGCCATCGCGCTCTTCGAGCAGCATCAGCCGGATGTCATGGTGTTGGACCTCAGGATGCCGAAGCGGGACGGCGTGGCGGTGGTGCAGCGGGTGCTCGAGATCAACCCGAAGGCGCGGCTCCTCATCATGACGACCTACGACGGGGACGAGGACATCTTTCAGTGCCTGAGCCAGGGGGCGAAGGGGTATCTGCTCAAGGACGCGCCGCGGCAGGAGATCCTGTCGGCCATCCGGGCGGTGAGCGAGGATCGCCCCTACACCTCCTCCTCGGTGGCGGCGAAGGCGCTGCAGAGGATGGGCAAGCCCAGCCTGACGCAGCGGGAGCTCGATGTGCTCGAGCTGGTGGCTCAGGGCAGGAGCAACAAGGATATCGCGCGGCGGCTGTCCATCACGGAGGGGACGGCGAAGACGCACGTCAAATCCATCCTGACCAAGCTCGATGCGATCAGCCGGACCGAGGCGGTGGCCGTGGCGCACAAGCGCGGGTTGATCCGACTTTAGAGCGGCGGCGCCCGGGAGTCCCGGCGACTCCCGGGCGCGCTTCCATGCTCGATCGGGATCAGTTCCGCGCGACGCCCTGCGGCTCGAGGCGGTACCAGAGCACGCCCGCCCTCATGGGCTTGCTGTACTGCGGCGAGATGCCGACGAAGAGCTCGTTCAGCTGCGGGTCGAGGAACGAGGATTTCGCGCCGGGGGCGGACGGCACGCGGGCGATCTCGCGGTAGTGATCGGGGTCGAGCTCCTGATAGACGCCGATCTCCCCGACCGCGCCCGGCACGTAGATGCGCTTGCGCGCGGCGTCGAACGATATGCCGTCGTTGACCGCGGGCACGTGGATCGTGGCGACCGTCCTGCCGTTGTCGGTATCGAGAGCGAACATCTCCGTGGGCTTGCGCGTCACGACGAAGAGGCGGCGGTCGGCCTCATCGAGCGCCATGGCGAGATTGACCCTGGCGCCGGCGAGCGGCCAGCGGCCGACGACCGTCAAGGTCTTCTTGTCGATGACGTCGACCTCGTCCTTGTCGGCGATGTTGATGAAGATGCGATCGCCGTGCTGCTCGGCCTGCATCGCCTCGACGTGCGCCGAGTCGAACTTCAGCTGGCGCAGCACCTTGCCGGTCCAGGGGTCGATCTCGTTCAGCCAGCAGTTCCTCAGGTGCACGTCGCTGCCGCCCGAGACGATGAAGAGGTGCTTGGTCGACGGGTCGTAGTACTCCGTGTCGGCCCCGGGAGCGAGATGGATATGGCCCAGGACCTGGTACGTGCGGTCGTCGATGATCCGCGGGCCGCTGTCGTCCGTGACGATCAGGCGATGGGTGCCGGGGACGAGGAAGAACGCGTGCGGGGTCTTGAAGGTCGTCAAGGTCCTCAGAAGCTTCCCCGTAGTGAGGTTGAACACCTCGACGGTGCCGTGATCCTCGGCCGCCACGAACAGCTTATCCTGCCCGGCATCGGCGAAGAGGTGGTCGACGTCGCCGTCGTAGCCGAAGAAGTCGGTGCGATGCGTGAGCACCAGCGGCTCGTTGGCCGGCGCCGGGGCCGCGAGCGCCATCGCCGCGGACAGAGCGCCCGCGGCTGCGAGGCCGCAGAGGATCAGGAGACGCCTGAGATTCATCTGGAGGGTTCCCTCGTGTCGTTCGTTGACGGAATCGGCGGTCCGCGGCAGGCCGCGGGAGCCGGGCGCGCGCTGGAAGGCGCGGCCGGCTCGAGCGGCGGTCGCGGTCAGGTGTAGGGCGCGACCAGCTTCGCGGCCGAGGGGATCTGCCGGGCGATCTCGTCGCGGATGCGGATCGCCTCCGCGTGCTTCGCCTTCTGGTGGGTGTGCGCGGTGAGCGGGAACACCACGCCGAGCGCGCCGATCCGCTCGCCGGCGGCATTCTTCAGGGGCAGCTCCACCTCGTAGCGGCCGAGGTCCTTGTTGACCTCGAGGTTGGTCTTGCCGTCGCGGACCACCCGCATGTCATCGCTGTCGGCCTTCTTGCCGATGCGCCCGATGTTGGAGGCGAGGATCTCCGGGTCCGCGTTCTTCGGCGTCGTGGCGTGGATCGCGAGGATCAGCACGTCCCGATGCCTGGCGAGCTCCGTGTCCACGATGTGCTGGGCATAGGAGTCGAGCGGGATCCTGGGATCGACGACCGCCTGCTGCACCAGGTTGGCCGCGTAGGAAGTGCGGCGCGCGAGCTCGCCGCGGATGGCGACGGCCTCGCGCACGAGCGCCGGGCGGGATTTGCCGTGCAGCACGAGCGTCATGACGCCGGCCTTCTTGTGCGACATGTCGAGCATCGGCACGTCGGCGGTGAGCTGCCGGGAGGCCTTCTCATACGAGAAATGCGCGCGCCAGGCCTTCAGGGCCTGCGCCGCGGCGGCCGGCGGCGGGTTGCCGGTCCGCCCGTCGCTCGAGGCGATCGACTGCGGCCCGTTGCCGCCCGGAACCTCGATGTACAGCGTCATCGCGCTGACCGCGGGATGCACCGCCATGAGCCGGACGACCAACTCCTGGCCGTAGCTGCCCTGCCCGATCACCGGCGCAGCGGCCGCCGCGAGCGCGGCACCAGCGACGAACGGCGCGGCGGCCAGCGCGGCCAGCACCTTCAGACCGACATGTCTCATTGTCATTACCCTCGAACGGACTTTCGTTTGCGGATCGCGGCCGCTCTTGGCCGTGCGCGCAGAGGCTAGCCGCCCAACCTGACGAATGTCTGTCAGCTTCCTGAAAGCAAATTCATCCAAGGCCGAGCCGCAGCCCGCGGCGGCGGGCCGGAACTTTCGCCGCCGGATTCCGTTGACCGCAACGCGGGCGGGCGATCGGTCGATCGGGCGGGCCCGGCGGAAAGAACGCACGAGGAGATCACGATGAATCCGAGCTTCACGGCGACGAACAGCGAGAATGTTGCGACCGAGGCCACGCGCCAGGCCGAGCATCTGGCGGATACGGCGGGCGATGCCGCGGCGAAGGCGAGCGGCGCGGCGCGCGAGCGCGCCGATCAGGCGCAGCGCTGGGCCAGGTCGCGCTGGAGCAACTTGCAGCGGAGCCTCGAGGCCCAGCCCTACCAGTCGAGCGTCTGGGCGCTCGGGATCGGGTTCGCGGCGGGACTGCTGGTCATGGGGTTGCTGCGCGGCCGCAGGTGAGGTTCCCGCAACGGCGCGTCCCCGGGGCGGCGAAGGCCGTCCATTGGCCGGGCCGGATGCCGCAAGCGGCATGGCCGATGCTCCAGGCTCACGCCCGTGATCGTTCTGTGACACATCGGGCCGGGGGCGATGGTGTGCTAGGCCCATGCACCAGATCGGCGTCGTGGGCCTGTCGTACCGCCATGCCGGGATCGACGACGTCGCACGCCTCTCCATCCCCAAGGCCGATCTCGAGGCCCGCCTGCCCTCGCTGCGCCAGGCCCTGGGGGTCTGCGAGATTCTCTATCTGGGCACGTGCAACCGCGTCGAGCTCGTCTTTGCCACTCATGACGGGGACTCGGCGGGCGACCTGCGCGACCCCGCGCTCGAGCAGCTGACCGGACAGCGCGCGCCGCAGGGACAGGCGTCGCGGCTGCTGCGGGCGTGGGCCGGCGAGTCGGCCGTGGAGCACGTGCTGCTGCTCGCCTGCGGGCTCGACTCCGCTCAGGCGGGCGAGCGGGAGATCGCCGCCCAGCTGCGCGGCGCCTGGGAGGCGGCCCGCGCCGCGGGCACGTGCGGCCCGATGCTCGATCGGCTGATGGGCGAGGCGCTGGGGATGGCCAATCGGGTGCAGAGGCTGCACACCGGCACCGGGACCTCCTCCCTCGCCGATCTGGCCGCGGCACGCGTACTCGATCATCTGGCGGGGGGCGCGGGCACGGTCGCGCTGATCGGCGTCTCACCGATGACCCGGCGCTGCGGGCTGGCGCTCCATCGGGCCGGCGTACCGCTCCTCATCGTGAACCGGACGCTCGCTCCCGCGGCCGAGCTCGCAGCCAGCCTCGACGGCCGCGCCCTCCCTCTCGAGCGATTCCGTGAGCAGCCCGAAGCGGTCGCGGCACTGGTTCTCGCCGCGGGCGGCGGCGAGCCGGTGCTCGACGGGCGGTCGCTGCGGCGGCTCGCCGAGAGTGCGATGCGGGCACCGGGGGCGCAGTCGCAGCCAGGCCGCACCCCCACGCCCCTCGCGGTGGATTTCGGGGTGCCGCCCAACGTCGATCCCGAGGAAGCCCTGCGCGCGGGCATCACCCGGGTCGGAATGAGCGACCTCGTCGAGGAGGTGCAGCAGCGCCGCGTGACCGAGCTGCTGCGCCTCGCGCCCGTGCGCGCCGCCATCGACGACCGCCTGGCGCGGCTGCGTGACGAGATGGCCGCGCGAGCGATCGGACCGCGCCTCGCGCAGCTGCGCGGCGCGTTCGAGCATATCGCGACCGCGGACCTCGAGCGCGCGCTGGCGCAGGAGCTGAGCGGCCTGACGGCGCAGCAGCGCGCAGCCGTTCAGGGGCTGACCTCGCGGCTCGCGCGGCGGCTGGCCCATCTGCCGATCTCGGGCCTGCGTGCGGCGGCCGCCCACGCGAGCCCGGAGGTCATCGATGCCTTCTTCCGCGAGGCGCGCCTGCATCGCGGCACCCGCGAGCGCTAGCGCCCCGGAAAACCCACTACCATAGGAACCCTCATGAGCCATTCCCCCGACGGCGATCGCCGGCAGCCGCATCCGCGCTCGGAGCAGCTCTACGAGCGCGCCACCCGCGTCATCCCCGGCGGCGTCAACTCGCCGGTGAGGGCATTTCGCGCGGTCGGCGGGACACCGCTCTTTTTCGAGAGCGGAAGCGGCGCTTATCTGAAGGACGCCGACGGCCGCAGCTACCTCGACCTCGTCTGCTCCTGGGGTCCGCTCATCCTGGGTCACGCGCATCCGGCGGTGGTCGAGGCCGTGGTTCGGGCCTGCCATGACGGGACGACCTTCGGGGCGCCCTGCGCCGCGGAAGTCGAGCTGGCGGAGCGCGTCGTCGCCTCCTACCCCGGCATCGAGCAGGTGCGGCTGGTGTCCTCGGGCACGGAGGCGGTGATGAGCGCCATCCGCCTGGCGCGCGCCTTCACCGGCCGCGATCTCATCGTCAAATTCTCCGGCTGCTATCACGGTCACGCGGATCACCTGCTGGTGGCTGCCGGCTCGGGGCTCGCGACCTTCGGGCGCCCCTCCTCCGCCGGGGTCCCCGAGGCCTTCATCGAGGCCACGCGCGTGTTGCCACTCGATGACGAGGCCGCCGCCGAGGCGCTCTTCGCGCGCGAGGGCGACCGCATCGCGGCCGTCATCATCGAGCCGGTGCCCGCCAACCACGGGCTGCTGCTGCAGCGGCCGCAGTTCCTGGCGATCCTGCGCGCGCTCACCCGCCACTACGGCGCGCTCCTCATCTTCGATGAGGTCATCTCGGGCTTCCGGCTGGCCCGCGGCGGCGCCGCCGAGCAGCTCATGATCGTCCCCGACCTCGCCACCTTCGGCAAGGTGATCGGCGGCGGCATGCCGGTCGGCGCCTTCGCCGGCCCGCGGCACGTCATGGCGCGCCTCGCTCCGGACGGCGACACCTACCAGGCGGGCACGCTCTCCGGCAATCCCGTGGCCATGGCGAGCGGCATCGCGACGCTCGACGTGCTGGCGGCCGAGGACGGCTGGGAGAAGCTCGAGGCGCTCGGCGCGCAGCTCGAGCGGCTGCTGCAGCCGGTGCTGCGCGAGGCGCCCTTTCCCGTCCATCTGGTGCGCGCGGGCTCGCTCTTCTGGCTGTCGCTGCACGAGGATGGCGCCCCGCGCACGGCGGCGGCGCTGCCGCGGCAGGCGGCGGAGCGGTTCGCGGCGCTCTTTCACACCCTGCTGGCCGAGGGCATCTACCTGCCGCCGTCGGCTTACGAAGCCTGCTTCCTCTCGCTCGCCCACACGGCCGCCGACCTCGAGCGCTTCGCGCAGGCGCTGCGCGGCGCGCTCGCCACCCTGCGGTGAGCACCCGCCGATGAAGGCGCCTCGGGTTTTCCAACTCACCGCGCTCGCCCTGGTGCTGGTGTCGGCCGTGCAGGTCGGCTGGTGGCTCTTCGACCAGCATCGCCTCGCGGTCGCCAAGTACCGGGAGATGCACCAGGCCTATGCGCAGCAGGTGGTTGCCGCGCAGGCGCTGCTCGCGGCCGGGACGAGCGCCGCGCGCGTGCGCGCCCTGTTGCCCGACATCGCCGTGACGGACCGACACGCGGCGCTCTCTTCCGAGCTCGACCGGCGCCTGCTCAGCGAGGAGCGCCGCCGCATCGCGCAGTATTCCTGGGAGGGATCCTTCTTCATCATCGCCCTCGCCGCCTGCATCGCGGTCATCGCGCGCGCCCTGCGCGCGGAGGCGCGGGTGATCGCGGAGCAGGAGAGCTTCCTCGCGCTGGTGTCGCACCAGTTCAAGACACCGCTCGCGAGCCTGCAGCTGTCGCTCGAGACCATGGCCATGCGGCCGCTCTCGCCCGAGCATACGCGCGCGCTGATCGAGCGCATGCTCGCCGACCTCGCGCGGATGGAAGGCATGGTGACGCAGATCCTCGAGAGCATGCGGCTCGAGCGCGGCCGCGTGGAGCTGCGCCGCGAGCCGATCGAGCTCGCCGGCGCGGTCGCGCGGGTCATCGCGGGCTCCGAGGAGCGCGCCGCCAGGGAGCACATCGCCATCAGCGCCGACATCGAGCGCGGGTTGGAGCTCACCGCCGATCCGCTGGCGCTCGATGTCATCCTGCGCAACCTGCTCGAGAACGCGCTCGCGGCGGTCGCGCCGGTGGGGGGCGGCAGCGTCGCCTTCACCGGCCGGCGGGCACCCGGAGAGGTCCAGCTGTCGGTCCGCGACAGCGGCGTCGGCTTCCGCCCGGCCGATGCCGCGCGGCTCTTCCACAAGTTCACGCGCCTGCACCCCGGGGGCGGGGGCAGCCAGTTCGGCACCGGCCTCGGCCTCTACATCGTGAGGCGATTGATGCTGCTCGCGGGCGGCCGGGTCAGCGCGCACAGCGAAGGCATCGGGCAGGGCTCGACCTTCCTGCTCACCTGGCCGGCCGGCGAGCGGCGCCGCCACGAGACACCGGGACCGGCCGACGATGCCGGTGCGCCGGCGGGACCGGGCGCGCGGCGGGAGCACTCGTGACCATGTCGGCGGAGCCCGCGCGCCGCATCCTCGTGGTGGAGGACGACCCGCACCTCGCGGCCGGCGTCGTCGAGAACCTGCGCGCGGAGGGCTACGAGGTCGACTCCGCGGCCGACGGCCGGCGGGCTCTCGAGTGGCTGGCGGCGAATTCCTGCGGGCTCGTCCTGTTGGATGTCATGTTGCCGGAGCTGGACGGCTTCACCGTCTGCCGCACGCTGCGCGAGCGGGCAGACAACACTCCGGTTCTCTTCCTGACCGCGCGCGGCGATCCGATCGACCGCGTCCGCGGCCTCGAGGCCGGCGGCGACGACTACCTCGCCAAGCCCTTTCACTTGCGGGAGCTGCTGCTGCGGATCAAGGCCATCCTGCGCCGCTGGGACTGGTACCAGAGCGCCTCGGCGGCCGGCGGCGCCGTGCTGCGCTTCGGCGGCAACGAGGTCGACTTCCGCGCCTTCCGCGGCCGCTCCTGGAGCGGCGGCGCGCAGGAGCTCACCGAGAAGGAGGCCATGATCCTCAAGGTGCTGGCCGAGCGGCCGGGCGAGATCGTCTCGCGCGAGGACCTGCTCGAGCGGGTCTGGGGATACGACGTCTTTCCCTCCACCCGCACGGTGGACAACTTCATCCTCAGGCTGCGCAAGCGCTTCGAGCGCGACCCGGCCAACCCGCGGCATTTCCTCACGGTGTGGGGCGTCGGCTACCGCTTCATGAGCGAGGGCGAGCCGTGAGCGGCGCGCGCAAGCTGCGGATCGGCACCCGCGCGTCCGCGCTCGCGATGTGGCAGGCGCGTCACCTCGAGAGCCGGCTGCGGGCGCTGCCCGGCGGGCCGCCGGCGGAGTTGGTTCCCATCACCACCACGGGCGATGTGCGCACGGACGTGCCGCTCTGGGCGGTTCGCGGCCGGGCCTTCTTCACCAAGGAGCTCGATCGCGCGCTGCTCGAGGAGCGGATCGATGTCGCGGTGCACAGCCTCAAGGACCTGCCGACCGCGCTGGAGCCGGGGCTCGCCCTCGCGGCGGTCCTCGAGCGCGAGGACCCCCGCGACGCCCTGGTCAGCCGTACCGGCGCCCCGCTGGCGCAGTTGCCGCCGGGCGCGCGCGTGGGCACGAGCAGCCTGCGCCGGCGTGCATTCCTCAGCCGCGCGCGGCCGGACCTGACGCTGCTCGAGCTGCGCGGCAACGTGCCGACGCGGCTCGAGCGCCTGGACCGCGGCGACTATGACGCGATCGTGCTCGCGGCGGCCGGGCTCAAGCGGCTCGCACTGCAGCCGCGGATCACGCAGCTTCTCCCGCCCGACACGTTTCCACCGGCGGTCTCGCAGGGAGCGATCGGCCTCTGCACGCGCGAGGATGATCGATACTCACGCGACTGGCTCGAGCCGTTGGAAGACCGGCCCACGCGCCTCGCGACGACCGCGGAGCGCGCGCTGCTCGAGCGCATCGAAGGCGGCTGTCAGGTCCCGCTTGGCGCGCTCGCGACGACGCAGGGCGCGGCGATCCGCCTGCATGCGGCGGTCTGCGCGCTCGATGGCTCGCAGCTGCTGGCCGCGAGCGGCGAGACGGCAGCCACGGCAGCCGGCGCGGCGGCGCTGGGCCGGCGGCTCGCCGCGGAGCTGATCGCCCAAGGCGCGGCGGGCCTCATCGCCGCGCAGCGCGCGGTCCAGGGCGAGGTGGAAGCCCCATGACGACATCGCCCGCAGCGGCCGCTGACGGCGCGGCGCCGGAGCTGAAGCCGGTGGTGGTGACCCGCGCCGAGACGCGCGAGGGGCCGCTGTCCGCAGAGCTGAGGAGCCTGGGACTGCCGGTGCTGGTGTGGGCCGCGATCCGAGTGCTGCCGGCCGACACCGCGCCGCTCGATGAGGCGCTGAGCCGGGTGGCCTCGTTCGATTGGATCGTCTTCACCAGCCGTCACGGAGTGGCCGCCGTCACCGGCCGCCTCCCGGCGCCTCCCGCGGGCGTGAGATGTGCGGCGGTCGGCCGCGCCACCGCGGCAGTACTGAGGCGGCACGGCTGGCCCGTCGACCTGATACCGGGGGAGTCGAGCGCCGCCGGCCTGGTGGCCGCGTTCGCCGCGTCGGGCGCCACGCGCGGAGCGAGGATCCTGTACCCGGCCAGCTCCCGGACCCTGCCGATCCTCGCCGCCGGCCTTACGCAGCTCGGCGCGCAGGTCACGACGGTCGAGGCATACCGGACCGTCTCGGGGACGGCGCTCGATGTCGAGGACTGCCGCTCCTGGATCGCGCGCCAGGGTATCGGCGCCGTCACCTTCGCGAGCCCGTCTGCGGTGGCGGAGCTCGAGAGCGCTCTCGGCAAGGAAGACTTCGCGCGACTGCTCGCCGCCGCGCCCGCGGTTGCCATCGGCCCCACCACCGCCCGCGCGCTGGCGGAGCGCGGCTACACCCCCACACTGGCCGAGTCGGCCACCCTGCGGGGCCTGGCACGCACGAGTCTGCGTGCCGCTCGCGCCGGTCAATCCCAGAGGTCAGCATGAGTCATCCCGCAACGAGACCCCGCCGGACGCGCCAGTCCGACGCATGGCGCCGCATGGTTCGCGAGACGCGGCTCTCGCCCGATGCCTTCATCTATCCGCTGTTCGCCGTCCCTGGCCGCGGCGTCCGGCACGCCGTATCCAGCATGCCAGGCGTGTCGCAACTCTCCGTGGACGAGCTGGTGAAGGATGCGAAGGCGGTGGCCGCGACGGGCGTTCCGGCGGTGCTGCTCTTTGCGGCGCCGGCGCAGAAGGACGCTCGCGCCAGCGCCGCGCTCGACCCGAAGGGCCTGGCCGCTCAGGCCATCTGCGCGATCAAGGACGCCTGCCCGGACCTTGTGGTATGGGCCGATGTCTGCCTCTGCGGCGCCACCGATCATGGGCACTGCGGGCACGTCCTGCCGGGCGGGGCGATCGACAACGACTCGTCGGTCGAGACGCTGGCACAGGTGGCGCTCAACTACGCGCGGGCCGGAGCGGACGCGGTGGCGCCCAGCGACATGATGGACGGGCGCGTACGGGCGATGCGCCACCTGCTCGACCGGGAGGGTTACGCGACGACACCTATTGTTTCATATGCGGCCAAATACGCATCCTCTTTCTACGGACCGTTTCGAGAAGCTGCCGAATCCGCTCCAGCCTTCGGCGATCGCCGCTCCTACCAGATGGACCCGGCGAATGTGCGCGAGGCGCTGCGGGAGGTCCTCCTGGACCTCGAGGAGGGAGCCGACCTGGTGATGGTGAAGCCCGCGGGACCGTACCTCGACGTCATTCATCGAGTGCGGGAAGCCGTCACCGTGCCTGTCGTCGCCTACCAGGTGAGCGGCGAGTACAGCCTCATCAAGGCGGCCGCCGAGCGCGGCTGGATCGATGAGCGGGCGGCGGTGCTGGAGACCCTGACGGGCATCCGCCGCGCGGGAGCGGACCTCATCATCACTTACTACGCGCCCGAGGTCGCGCGCTGGCTGGCCGGCCGATGACTTCCCCGGCTCCCGACCGCGGCGAGAGCGCCCCGTTCCTGGCGGCCTGCCGCCGCCAGCCCGTGCCGCACACGCCCATCTGGATCATGCGCCAGGCCGGCCGCTATCTGCCGGAGTACCGGCGGGTGCGCTCGCAGGCCGATTTCGTGACCCTGCTGCGCAGCCCGGAGCTCGCCGCGGAGGTCACCTTGCAGCCGCTGCGCCGCTATCCGCTCGATGCCGCCATCCTCTTCAGCGACATCATGACACCGCTCCAGGGGATGGGCGTGGACCTCTCCTTCGAGCCCGGTCCGGTGGTGCGCGCACCCATCCGGACCGACGCCGCCATCGATGCGCTCGCGCAGCTCGTGCCCGAGCGCGACGTTCCCTTCGTGCTGGAGTCAATCCGGCTGGTGCGCGCCGGGCTGCCGCGGGGCGTGCCGCTCATCGGTTTCGCCGGCGGTCCGTTCACGCTCCTCTGCTATCTGGTCTGCGGGCGGCCGTCGAAGGAGTTCGGGGCCGCACGCTCGTTCCTCTACTCGAGTCCGGGCTCGGCGCAGCGCCTGCTCGATCGCCTCGCCGAGGCCATGATCGCTTACCTGCGCGCCCAGGCCGCCGCCGGAGCGCAGGCGCTGATGCTGTTCGAGTCGTGGGCCGGGCTGCTCGCGCCGCCCGAATTCGAGCGGTTCGCGCTGCGCGCCGTGCGGCGCACGGTGGCGGGGCTGCGCGACACCGGCGTGCCGCTCATCTACTACGTGAATCAGGGCTCGGCGCTCATGGAGTGCGTCGCGGACCTCGACGTCGATGTGATCGGGGTCGACTGGCGCTCCCCGCTCGGTCGGGTGCGGCGCCAGCTGGGCCCGACCCAGGCCGTGCAGGGCAACCTCGATCCGGCGGCGCTCTTCGCCCCGCCGGAAGACCTGCGCCGGCATGCCGCAAGAGTGCTCGACGAGGCCGCCGGCGCGCCCGGGCACATCTTCAACCTCGGGCACGGCATCTGGCCCGAGACCGATCCCGATGCGGTGGCGCGGCTCGTCGACTACGTCCACGAGCGGCGCGAAGGGGTTTCCCGGTGAGCATCGAACGGCGAGCGCAAGGCGCAGGGACGGAGCCTGGCAGCACCGCGCCGCTCGGCGCCGGATTCGCGCAGACCGCCGCGGCCTGGTTCCGCGATCTGCAGGCGCGCATCTGCGTCGCCTTCGAGGCCTTCGAGCCGCAGCACCGCTTCGAGGCTCGCAGCTGGCGCCGGCCGCAGGGGCACCGGCTGCAGGGCGGCGGCGAGTCCCGGCTGATGCGCGGCGCCGTCTTCGAGAAGGTCGGGGTGAACGTCAGCCACGTGTGGGGGGTCTTCAGCGAGCAAGCGCGCGCGCAGGTCGCGGGCGCCGCGGAGTCGGACGGGCGCTTCGTAGCCTGCGGCATCTCATTGGTCGCGCACATGTGGAACCCCTTCGTGCCGGCGGTGCACATGAACCTGCGCTACCTGAGGACGAGCGCCTCCTGGTTCGGCGGAGGGTCGGATCTGACACCGACCTATCCGTTCGAGGAAGACACGGCGGAATTCCACGCCGCACTGCGCGCTGCGTGCGACACGTACCGGGCGGACGCATATCGCGAGTTCAAGGAGTGGTGCGACCGGTACTTTTACCTGCCGCATCGGCACGAGCCGCGCGGCGTCGGCGGCATATTCTTCGACGAGCTCGCGAGCGGCGACGCGGACGCGGACTATGCGTTCGTGCGGCGAGTCGGTGAAGCTTTCCTCGATGTTTACCCGAGGATCGTCGCGCGGCGCAAGGACACCCCGTTCGATGAGGCCGACCGCGAGCGGCTGCTCGTGAAGCGCGGCCGGTACGTCGAGTTCAACCTCGTCTATGATCGCGGTACGAAATTCGGCTTTCAGACGGACGCGGACCCGGAGGCCTATCTCATGAGCCTGCCGCCACTCGTCAGATGGTGAGCCGAAACCTTGAGGATGGAGCGCGGCTTGCAGTCCGCAGAGTCTAAAGTTCGCCCATGATCAGGATCTTCCTGCCGATCGTCTGCGCGGCGCTGGGCTTCGCGCTGGGCTCGTGCAGCCGGTCGGAGGGGCCCTTCGCGGCGGCCGACGGCCCGGCCGCGACCCACCCCACGCCGCACGGCGCCGCCGCCGCGGCCATGCTGGGCACGCCGGATTCGGCGCCGGCCGGGGCATCCGCGCCCTTCGGCTCGGCGCCATCCACCGCGCAGTCCGCCGCCGGCACGAGCCCGGTCGCGCCCGCCCGCAAGGCGGTCGAGCGCCGCGCCTCGACACTGATCGGCATGGCGGTGGTCGCGGCGGACGGCACCGCGCTGGGCGAGGTGAAGGACATCCTCTTCGACCGGCAGGGCCGGGCGACGCACCTGGTGATCGCGTACGGCGCCGAGCCCGACGCCGCTCCGGAAGTGATACCCGAGCCCGGCAAGCCCGCGCCCATCGCCGGGCGCAGGCTCGCCGCGGTGCCCTGGGACGCGGCCGTGGCGAGCATCAAGGGCGGCCGGCTGGTGTTGGGTCGCGCGGCGCTCCAGGGCGCGCCGAGCTTCACGCCCGATGC
>DAHUXV010000160.1 GCA_027306985.1 Gammaproteobacteria bacterium
GGCCGCGGCCGGCTCCACCGCCGCGATCGGCGCTCTCAAGAAGCTCCCACAGCTCATCCGGCCCATCTACCTGGCCGAGGCCGGCGCGCGCTTTCGCCAGTCGGTCTCGACCGACCGCCCGTTCGTCGAGCGCCTGGCGCAGTTCTGGTCCAACCACTTTGCCGTGTCCGTCGACAAGGGCGTATTGGGCGCGCTGGCGGGCAGCTTCGAGCGCGAAGCGATCAGGCCATATGTTCTCGGCAACTTCAAGGACATGCTGCTCGCGACGCAGCGGCACCCGGCGATGCTGCTCTACCTCGACAATCAGATGTCGATGGGGCCCGATTCCCGCGCGGCCCGCAACATCGAGCGGCGCAATCCCGGCCGGCGGCCCGGCATCAACGAGAACCTGGCGCGGGAGACCCTGGAGCTGCACACCGTGAGCGTCGACGGGGGCTATTCGCAGGCTGACGTCACCGCCTTCTCGCGGGTGTTGACCGGCTGGTCGATCGCCGGACCCTGGGACTGGCGGATTGCAGCGCAGCCGGGCACCTTTTTGTTCCGTGCCGCCATGCACCAGCCGGGCCCGCAGGTGGTGATGGGCAAGCGCTATCCCGACACGGGATACGAGCAGGGAGCGGCGGTGTTGCGCGACCTCGCCCGGCATCCCTCGACGGCGCGGTTCATCGCGACCAAGCTGGCGCGGCATTTCATCGCCGATGACCCGCCCGCGGCGGCGGTGCGGCGCATGGCCGCGGCCTTCTCCGAGAGCGGCGGCGATCTGCCGACGGTGTACCGCGCCCTCATCGACTCGCCGGAGGCCTGGAAGCCGCCGGTATCGAAGTTCAAGACGCCCTCGGACTTCATCGTGTCGTCCTTCCGCGGGCTGGAGCTGCCCGTCGGCACGGACAAGGCGCCGGTATGGCTCTTCCAGCTCCTCGGCCAGCGGATCTGGTGCCCCGGATCGCCGGCGGGGTGGCCGGACGGGAGCGCGGATTGGGACGGCGCCTCGGAGCTCTTGAAACGGATCGAATGGGCGGATGCCGTGGGCCAGAGGATCGGACCCCGCCGCGACGCCCGGGAATTGGCGCCGCAGCTCCTGGGCGGTGTGCTGAGCGAGGCGACTCGCGAAGCGATCGCGCACGCCGAGAGCGCGGCGCAAGCCGTCACGCTGCTGCTGGCGGCCCCCGAGTTCATGAGGCGCTGAGATGATGAAGCGACGTCAATTCCTGACCGCCGGCGCGTTGGCCGCGGGCGGCGTCCTGCTGAGCTCGCGCGTAACGTTCGCGGGCGCGGCCAACGGCAACAAGCCGCGCCTCGTGTTCGTCATCCTGCGCGGAGCGCTCGACGGGCTCGAGGCGGTGCCCGCCTGCGGCGATCCGGCATACGCGGGACTGCGCGGGGAGCTCGAGATCGCGCGAGCCGGGACCCCCGGCGGCGCGCTGGCGCTCGACGGCATCTTCGGGTTGCATCCCTCGCTCTCGTTCATGCACCAATCCTATGCCGCGCGCGAGCTCATCGTCTTTCACGCGGTGACGAGTCCGTACCGGAATCGCTCGCACTTCGACGGCCAGAACGTGTTGGAGACGGGATATCCGCAGCCGCATGCGGCGCAGACGGGGTGGCTGAATCGGGCTCTGGCCGCTTTGCCCGCGGGGCGTGCGCCGGAGAAGGAGCGCGGAATCAGCATCGCGCCGACCGCGCCGCTGGTGATGCGCGGGCCCGCCGCCGTGACTTCCTGGTCGCCCTCGCATCTGGCGCCGCTCGATGACGACACGCTGCAGCGGATATCGGACCTCTACTCGCACGATCCGCTGCTCGGACGGAAGCTGGCGGAGGCGCTCGCGGCCGAAGCGATCGCCGATCAGGGCGCGGCGCCGACGACGGGCGCCGCGGAAGGACATGCCGCCAGGAATGACGCTGCCGGCGCTGGCGGCACGATGATGGATGCGCCGGACGCAATGACGATGACAGGCGATGCCGGGATGGCGCATCGCAGCGACCGGCGGCCCCTGTTGGCCAGGCGGGGCCGGCCCGGGGCGCAATACGCGCAAGTCGTGAGAGCGGCGGCGCGATTTCTGCGGCAGGCGGACGGACCCCAGGTGGCGGTCTTCGATACGACGGGCTGGGACACTCACTTCAACGAGGGCAACGGCAAGGGACAGCTCGCGGCGCGCCTGGCGACGCTCGATGCCGCGCTGGGCGGACTGAAGGCGGGGCTCGGGCCCGCCTGGAGCGACACGGCGGTGTTGCTGGCGACGGAGTTCGGCCGTACGGTCGCGGAGAACGGCACCCGCGGCACCGATCACGGCACCGCGACCGCGGCGTTTCTTCTCGGCGGCGCCGTCACGGGCGGCCGCGTCGTGACGGACTGGCCGGGACTCGCGCCCCGGCAGCTCTATCAGGACCGGGATCTCAGGCCGACGCTCGACCTGCGCGCCGTGATGAAGGGCCTGCTGGCGGAGCATCTCGGGGTGCCGGAGCGGGCGCTCGAGAGCTCGGTGTTCCCCGGCGGCGGCGCGGCCCGGCCGCTCAGGGGGCTGGTGCGGGCGTAACGCCCGGCTGCGCGCCCTGCACCAGATCCAACACGGCGGGGCCGTAGCGCTCGAGCTTGACCGCGCCCACGCCGCTCACCGCCCGCAGCTCGGCGGTCGAGCCGGGGCGCCGCCGCGCGATCTCCTCCAGCGTGGCGTCGTGGAAGACAGTATAGGCGGGCACGCCGTGCTCACGCGCAACCTGCAGCCGCCAGGCGCGCAGGGTCTCGAACAGGGCCAGGTGGGTGCCGTCATCGGCGGCGGGCACGGAGCCGTCCGACAGCACGCGCGCCGCCTGGGCGGCCGTGACCCGCGTGCGATCGACCGGCCGGCGGCTGGCCGGCCGGACCGCATCGCGATCGACCGCGCGCCGCAGCCATATCGCGCGCTCGCCCCGCAGCACCTCGCGGCTCGCCGCCGTCAGGCGCAGCACGCTGTAGCGCTCAGTGTCGACCTCGACCAGCCGTAACATCACGAGCTGCCTGAGCACCGACCGCCATTGCGCCACCTCGAGATCCGCCCCGATCCCGAAGGTGCTGAGGCCCTCGTGTCCGAACTGCTCGACTTTCGCGGTGCGGTTGCCGCGCAGGATGTCGATCACGTGCTGGGCGCCGAAGCCGAACCCGGTGGCCGAGCGGCAGCGCGCGATGCAGGAGAGGAGCTTCTGCGCCGCCACGGTGCCGTCCCACTCCTGCGGCCGCTCGAGACAGTTGTCGCAGTTGCCGCAGGGGGCGGAGTCCTCGCCGAAGTAATCGAGCAGGCGCACGCGCCGGCATTGCGTGGTCTCGCAGAGGCCAAGAAGGGCGTCCAGCTTCGCCGTCGCGACGCGCTTGTATTCCGCGCTGGCCTCCGACTGATCGATCATCCGGCGCTGCTGCACGACATCCTGCAGCCCATAGACCATCCACGCATCGGCGGGAAGCCCGTCGCGGCCGGCGCGGCCGGTCTCCTGGTAATAGCCTTCGATGCTCTTCGGCAGATCCAGGTGCGCGACGAAGCGCACGTCGGGCTTGTCGATGCCCATGCCGAAGGCGATGGTCGCCACCATGACGATGCCGTCGTCACGGATGAAGCGGCGCTGGTTGTCCTCGCGCGTGCCGCTGTCGAGCCCCGCATGGTAGGGCAGCGCGTCGATCCCCTCGCGCGCCAGCTGCGCCGCGGTGTCCTCCACCGAAGCGCGCGAGAGGCAATACACGATGCCGGACTCGCCCGGATGCTCTTCGCGAATGAACCGCAGCAGCTGGCGGCGCGGCGTGTCCTTCTCGGCGATGCGGTAGCGGATGTTGGGCCGATCGAAGCTGGCAACGAAGACCCTGGGGTCGCGCAGCCGCAACCGCTCGATCATCTCCTTGCGCGTCGCGATGTCCGCGGTCGCAGTGAGCGCGATGCGCGGCACGCTCTGGTAGCGGTCCGCCAGCACGGCGAGCTGCAGGTACTCCGGCCGGAAGTCGTGTCCCCACTGCGAGACGCAATGCGCCTCGTCGATGGCGACCAGCGCCAGCCGGCAGCGGTCGAGAAGGCTCAGGCAGCGCTCGGTGAGCAGGCGCTCCGGCGCGACATAGAGGAGATCGAGCTCTCCGGCGCGCGCCCGGCGCTCCGTCTCCTGCACTTGCGGCCAGCTCATCGCGGAGTTGAGAGCGGCCGCGCGCACGCCCGCCTCCCGCAGGGCCGCCACCTGATCCTGCATGAGCGCGATGAGCGGCGAGACGACGACCCCCATCCCGTCGCGGGCGAGCGCGGGGATCTGATAACAGAGCGATTTGCCGCCGCCGGTGGGCATGAGCACCAGGGCGTCGCCGCCGGCGATCAGGTGCGCGACGATCTGCCGCTGCTCGCCCCGGAACTGCGGGTAGCCGAAGACCTCACGCAGGATTCGCGCGGCTTCGTCTTCTTCGTCCATGGACCTCGGCCTCGGCACGTGGAGGCCGAAGTCTAATGGAGCGGCGGCGGCGGCGGCGAAGCACTCGCGCCGCAATTGCCGTGAATCGGCGAAATACGCGGCGTTACTGCGGCGGCGGAGCCGGTGGCGGGGGCGCCGGCGAAGGCGCGCTTTTTTTCTTCTTTGCGACCGGCGCCTGCGCCGGACCGGGACTGGGCGCAGCCGACGCCGGATGGGTCACCACGGTGGCGTGGCGACCGGGGAGATAGAGCGGCCCCTTGAAGCCGCAGCCCGCGCATGCCGAGAGTACGCCCAGGGCCAGGAGCCACGCCCGGGCTCGCCGCCCCATCATGGCGCCGATTCCCGGCGCGGCACGATCGCCATGGTCAGGCGCGAGATGCAGACCAATCTGCCGCGCTCGTCGCGGATCTCGATGCCCCAGACCTGGCTGCGGCTGCCGATGTGATGGGGACGGGCGGTGGCGGTGACGACGCCGGTGCTCACCGAGCGCAGGTGATTGGCGTTGATCTCCTGCCCGAAGCACGCCAGCCGCTCCATGTCGACGCACAGGTTGGCCGCCACGCTGCCGACCGTCTCGGCCAGGGCCACGGAGGCGCCGCCGTGCAGCACGCCGTAGGGCTGATGGACGTCCGGCGTCACGGGCAAGGTCGCCCGGAGGTAATCCGGGCCAACCTCGGTGATGCGGATGCCGATGCGCTCGGCGAGCGTGCCGCGCGAGAAACGCTCGAGCAGCTCGGGGGTGACTTCGGTGCGCCAGATGCTCATCGGGGTATTCTAAGCGGCATGAGGCTCTACACCTATTTCCGCAGCTCCGCGGCCTACCGCGTCCGCATCGCGCTCGGCCTCAAGGGCATCGCCTGCGAGTCGGTGGCCGTGGATCTTCGGCCGGGAGCGCACCGGCGGCCGGATTACCTGGCGCTGAATCCCCAGGGGCTCGTCCCCGCGCTCGAGGACGGCGGCGCCGCCATCGGCCAGTCGCTCGCCATCATCGAGTACCTGGAAGAGACCCATCCGCAGCCGCCGCTGCTGCCGCGCGCGGCCGCCGATCGGGCGCGGGTCCGCTCGATGGCGCTCGCCATCGCCTGCGACATGCATCCGCTCAACAACCTGCGGGTGTTGAATTACCTGCGCTCGCCGCTCGGTCACGACGAGGATGCGGTGGACACCTGGTACCGGCACTGGATCGCCGAGGGATTCCGCGGGCTCGAGGAGGAGGCCCGGCGCGCGAGCGGCGACGGCCACCACATGTTCGGCACCGCGGTGACGCTGGCGGACGTCTGCCTGGTGCCGCAGATGTTCAACGCCCGCCGCTTCAAGTGCAACGTCGAGCCGTTTCCAACCCTGCGGGCGATCTGCGCGCACCTGGAGGCGCTGCCGGCCTTCGCGCGCGCCGCGCCCGCGGCGCAACCGGACGCCAGTTGAGCTCGGGATTAGAGTCCCGCCCTGACACGTCTGGAAGCTGCGAGCGGCGGCGACGGGGCCGGCTCGACTTTCACCGTTCACCTGTGGCGGCTGGAGCCGGCACAAGCGCCGGACGGGCGCGAGAGCGCAGCCGCGGCGGCACGGCCCAAGCGGATTCTGGTCGTCGACGCCAACCCGGATGCCGCCGACACCGTGGCCGCGCCGCTCAGTGCTGCCGAGCACCGGGTGGACGTGGCGCATTCCGCCCTGTCGGGGCTCGCTGCCGCCGAGCGGTTGCGGCCGGACGCGGTGGTCTTGGGACCTCGACCTGCGGAGGATGAGCGGCTACGGGGTCGCCCGGCGGCTGCGGGCTCAGCCGGGGCTGCGCACCGGTCTGATCGTCGCCCTCTCCGGGAATCCGGGCAACGAGGCTCCGGCGTGCGCGGCCGGGATCGACCGGCACCTTATGAAGCCGGTCGACGTCGGGGCTCTGAGGCGGGCTCTGGGCTGAGGGGCTCGCTATTTGCTGGGCTCGCGGGCCCGTGCAAGCGACCGGCCCTGCCAGCTGTGAACTTCCCGCCACAGGATAGGTCATGCTATGCGCAGTGCGGCAGCTGATTTGTCGCCTTTATGCAACACAATGGAGCTTCCTCAATGCGCAGATTGCTGTTGATCCCGGTCCTCGCTCTCGCGGCCAGCTCCGCGCAAGCCGCCGGCGTGCTGAGCGCCGGCGTGTATGCCGGCGCGGGCCTGATGCGGGCAAATGTGAGCCATCTCTTCGGC
Source organism: Gammaproteobacteria bacterium (assembly GCA_027306985.1). Taxonomy (GTDB): domain Bacteria; phylum Pseudomonadota; class Gammaproteobacteria; order Steroidobacterales; family Steroidobacteraceae; genus 13-2-20CM-66-19. Next base: position 6,598 of record DAHUXV010000160.1, read on the forward strand.
ACCGGCTTTGACGTCCACAACACCTCGTTCAAGGCCTTGGCGGGACTTCGGTTCAGCCTGCTCGGCGCCGAGGTCGACTACTACCACCTGGGCAGCGAGTCGCGCAGCCTGGGGAATCTGGGCAGCGTCGATGCCAATGCCCACGCCTTCGCCGCCTTCGCCGTCGGCTACCTGCCCATTCCACTGCCCTTCATCGACATATTCGGCAAGCTCGGGCTCGACCGTTGGCAGATGAGCGGCAATTCCGCAAGCCCGTCGCTCTTTCGCTTCTCCGACAGCGGCACCCAGCTGGCCTGGGGCGTCGGCGCCCAGGCGCACTTCGGCCACCTCATGGGAAGGCTCGAGTACGAGCATCTGAACATGTCGAACACCGACGGCGCGCGCGTCGTCAGCCTGGACGTGATCTTTAACATTCTGTAACGCCGGAGCTCGAGCAAAGGGCATTTTTGCCCCCGCGGGAGGCGGAACTTCCGCCACCCCCCTCCGTCTAATTCATCGAGTGCTTCGGCACTCCCCGCTTCCCTCCCTGAGCGGGTCCGACCCGGTTCACACGAGACCTGTGCCGGGTTAGTCTGCCCCGGTGGCCTCGCCAGAGGCCATCGGGGTTTTTTCTTTCGCCCGCAGCCAGCTCGCGAGCACCCCTTGCGCCTCCTCCAGGCCCGCTCGCGAGTGGGCGGAAAAAAGCTGCACCGTCGCGCGCCCGCCCAGAGCCTGCGTGGCGCCGGCGAGCGCCTGCCGGCCCTCGGTCCGGCTCAACTTGTCCGCTTTCGATAACAGCACGTGCACGCGCTGCCGCGGCAACGCCCAGTCGAGCAGCGCCTCGTCGCCGGCGCCGACCCCGCGTCGCGCATCGACGATCACGAAGAGGCCCTGGAGCGCATCGCGCACGCGCAGCGCCTCGATGAGGCGCGGCCAGGTGCGCCGCTCGCTCTCCGGCGCGCTCGCATAGCCGTATCCCGGCAGATCCACGATGCGCTCGAGCGGCGACAGCTCGAAGAAGTTGATGAGGCGCGTTCGCCCCGGCGTCTTGCTGGTGCGGGCCAGCCCCTGGCGGCCGAGGATCGCGTTGATGGCGCTCGATTTGCCGGCATTGGAGCGGCCCGCGAAGGCGACTTCCACGCCCCGATCGGCGGGGAACTGCTCCGCGGCGGCGGCGCTGATGAGAAATCTGGCGTTCGGAAATGTGGCCACGGCCGTAGTGTACAATCCGGCGCTTTCGCACCACTGGTGAACTCGGGGAAGGGGCGAACGATGGCGAATAGAGTACCGCTGGCAAGCGCCGCCACCGCACTGTTATCCGTTGCATGGGCCGCAGCATCGATGTTCCCGGCCGTCTCTCGTGCGGGGACTGCCGCGCCGGGGCCGGGCGCACAAGCGGCCGGCGCGAGCGCCGCCGCCGCGGGACCTGCGACTGCGACCGCAAGCCCGGCAGCCGCCACCCCCGCGGTCACTGCGGATCCCTACGCGGACGGCTCCGCGCAGGCGGGCGCCACCAAGGCGGCGGTCTGCTTCTCCTGTCACGGCCCCGACGGCAACAGCCAGAATCCCGCCTTTCCGCGCCTCGCGGGGCAGAATGCGGTCTACATCGCGCAGCAGCTGCATCTGTTCAAGGCGGGCGTCCGCCCGAACCCCGTGATGCAGCCCATGGCCTCGGGCCTGAGCGATCAGGACATCGACGATCTGGCGGTGTTCTTCGCCGCGCAGACCCCGCAGGGCCTCGAGGCCGATCCTTCGTACTGGCAGGCGGGCCGGGCGCTATACCTGCAGGGTGACGCCAAGCGCGGCGTACCGGGTTGCGTCGCCTGCCACGGACCTCTCGGCCGCGGCAACCCCGCCGCCGGATATCCGGCACTCGAGGCGCAGCAATCGGTCTATGTGGTGTCGCAGCTGCAGCAGTACGCAAACGGCACCCGCTACAGCGGGACCGATGCGACCACTGCAACGCCCAACAGCAGCATTATGTTCGATATTGCGAAGCGCCTGACGCCGGAAGAGATGCGCGACGTCGCCTCCTACGTACAGGGCTTACGCTGAATCAACGTCTTCCCCTCCCTCAAGGGAGGGGATTCCCAGAGTCCAGAAGGCTAACGTTCCAGCCCGGAAACAACCATGTACCCCGAGGATCGGATGAAGCGCTGGATCCGGGCATCCCGCCCGGCCCAGCGCGCCTCGGGCAAAAGCCGTGGTTCTTGCCGGCGGCTCCCCCACCTGCGGCGGCGGGCACCTTCGTGTGCCTGCCCCCCTGTGCCCATGCTTCAGGAAGCAACCGAATGACCCGATCGCCATCGCTGCCGCTCCTCCTCGCTCTTTCCGCCGCCACGCTGCTCGCCCTGAGCGCCTGCTCGCGCCAGAGTCAGGCACCGCATGAGGCCGCCACGTCCAGTACGCCGACCAGCCAGGCGGCGACCACGTCACCGGGCGGTCAGCAGGCTGCCGATCAAGCGGCCGCTTCGGGCCCGAGTCAGAGCGGCTCGGCCAGCGGCTCGGCCAGCGGATCGACCAGCGGCTCGACCAGCGGATCGGCCAGCGGATCGACCAGCGGATCGGCCAGCGCTGCCGCGACCGCCAGCGCGCCGTCGGTCGAGCGCCTTGCGGCCCTGCCTGCCGACGCCGCGCTCCCCTCGCGCAGCCAGTGGAAGCCCGGCGTGAACTACGACGTGGTCACCCCCGCCCAGGCGACCACCGTCCCCCCGGGGAAAGTCGAAGTGATGGAGGTCTTCTGGCTCGCTTGTCCCCACTGCTATGCGCTGGAGCCGTATATCCGCG
>DAHUXV010000171.1 GCA_027306985.1 Gammaproteobacteria bacterium
AGGGCGCGTTCAGCGCTTCCGGGCCGGATTTTCCGCCCTTCCCGCGCCGCGTCGGATCGGACATGAGTACGACGCCAATCCCCGCGCAGGGCTCGAGCTCGCCCGCAGCATGGGTTGGCTCATGGCGGCGGAGCTGCGCGCGCACGGGGTCGATCTGTCGTTCGCGCCCTGTGTCGATATCGACTACGGCGTGAGTTTCATCACGGATCGGGCCTTTCACCGCGATTCCGAGGCGGTAGGCAAGCTGGCTACGGCCTACGCACACGGCATGCGGGATGCGGGGATGGCCGCCACCGCGAAGCACTTTCCGGGCCACGGCGCGGTGGTCGCCGACTCCCATCTGACGCTGCCCGTCGACCGGCGGGAGCTCGCCGACCTGACGGGCGACCTCGCGCCCTACCGCCGGCTGATCGCCAACGGCCTGCCGGCCGTCATGGTGGCCCATATCCTATTCCCGGCGGTGGATGCGGCCCCCTCCAGCCTCTCGGCCCGCTGGATTCGCGACGTATTACGCGGAGAGATGCGCTTTCAGGGGGTAGTGTTCGCCGACGACCTGTCGATGGGAGGGGCCGCGGCGGCGTTCGGGGACATCGTGACCCGGGCGGTGCGGGCGCTGTCGGCGGGGTGCGACATGCTGCCGGTGTGCAATCAGCGCGCATCGGTGGTGGAGCTGCTCGATCGCCTGCGGGTGGAGCCGGAGCCGGCTTCGGGCCTGCGGCTCGTGCGGCTTCACGGACGCGGCGCCCTGCGGCCCGAGGACCTCGAGAATCAGCCGCAGTGGCGGCGCGCGAAGGAGTGGCTCGAGCGCTGCGCGGCGCCTCCGGCCCTCAGATTGGATGGCGGACGGTGATGAGCGGAAGAGAATGAACAACTGGTCGGCAGAAGCCTGGCGCATGATCGTCGACACCGCGCCCGATGGCGTGGTGGTCTGCGACGCCGTGGCTGCCGACCATCCGGTCATCTACGCCAACGCCGCGTTCACCGCTCTCAGCGGCTATGCGCTCGAGGCGCTGTTGGGAAAGAACCTGCGCATCCTCCAGGGGAACGATCGCGAGCAGGACGGCCGCGAGCGCATGCGCGAGGCGGTGGAGCGGGGCGAGACAGCGCGCGTGCTGATGCGCAACTACCGGGCCGACGGCTCCCTCTTCTGGAACGAGATGGTGATCCAGCCGGTGCGCGGCCCCTCCGGTCAGCTGACTCATTTCGTCGGTTATCACCGCGATGCCGGCCAGCGCCTGAAAGACGGCGAGAGAGTCTCTCCGGGCCTGCCCTCGTGGCTGCGGGAGGACCGCCTCACGGGGCTGCACTCGCGAGCCTACTTCGAGGAGCTGCTGCAGCGCGACTGGCTGCTCGCGCAGCGCGACTCGCACGAGATCGGCCTGACGCTGTTCGACATCGACGATCTCGCGACGTACAACGACACCTTCGACAAGAGCGCGGGCGATGCCTGCATCCGGCGCGTGGCGCGGGTGATCGGGGCTTCCTACCGCCGCGGCGGCGACCTGGTCGGCCGTTGGGAGGGAGGGACCCTGGCGGCCCTCACTCAGGGCGACGGGGCCCAGAAGGCGCCCCTGTACGCGCAGGTCGTCGCCCAGCGGGTGCGCGACCTGCTGATCCATCATCCACGCGCCGGCGCCGGGCGCTATCTGTCGGTCAGCGCGGGCGTCGCGAGTCTCGTGCCGCAGCGCGGGATGCCGCTCGAGGCGCTGCTCAAAGGCTGTCAGGCCGCATTGCGGCGCGCCAAGGCGACGGGCAAGAACAGCATCGTCACCGCCGAGGCGACGGATTTCGGCTAGCGCGCCGCGCTGGAGCCGGCATCGGGCCCGGCTCCGGCGTCCCGCGGCTCAGGAGCCCGCCGCCGGCAGCGGCGGCGGATTGCGCAGGGTGACCGACATGCCCGTGGGCAGGGTGCCCACGCCGGCGGCGTAGGCCGCGGCGTTCCAGCTCTTCACCTCGCTCATGATCTGCCCCTCGTAGTGGCTCAGCACCTGATCGACCGCGTTGCGGTCGGTCGCCATGAGCGCCACGATCTGAGCGTTCGGCTTCTCACCCCACATGTTGGCCGTCATCTCGTAGAGCGTGTCGAGGTGCTGATGGAGACGGGTGAAGTGGCGTAGGAAATCCTCCTCGGCCTGGTGCTGCGTATGCGGGTTCCACAGGGCGTCCTCGTAATCGGACAGCTGCTTGTCGAGGGTCTGCGCCTGCTTCACCAGCGCCGTGTGGCGGTGCGCCCATTGCGCATCGCTGCGGCTGCGCGCGAGGACCGCGGCCAGCCCCGTGCGCATCGCGGCCACGTGATCGAGCAGGCGGTTGAGCGCGGAGACCTCGCTGCGGACCGCGAGGCCCGCCTGGGCATCGGCCCGGTAGGTCGCCGCCGCAACCGTGTAGCGGGGATCGGTCCTGACCTGCAGTTTCACCTGCTGCGTGTATGACCCGGCGGAGAGCGTCGCCGTGTAGGTCCCGGGAAGGACCCGCGGACCTTCGCCGCCGCCGTGCGGGCCCGCCTTGCCGAGAGGCGGCAGGAGTCGGGCCGGAGCCCGGTACCGCAGATTCCACACCACCTCATCGATGCCGGCTTTGGCGGGCCCGTGCAGGGTCGTCACCTCGGTTCCGGCGGCATCGCGGATGACGATGCGCACCGGGCCATGGTGAGCCCCCTTCTGAGCGGCCGTCGGCTTGATCGCCTTCGCCAGGCGATAGCTGATCACGGCGCCGGTGGGCGCGTTCGGCGCGCGGAAGGCGCTCGGACCGACGCCGTTGGTGTAGGTCGCGTAGAGCAGCACGCCCGGGGATGCGGGGAAGGCATGGAAGGGAGCGCTTGCCGCTTTGGCGCCGTCGTCCTCGAGCGGACGCAGATTGTCGAGCGCCCAGATGCCGCGCCCGTGGGTGGCGAGCAGCAGGCCGCGGTGCGCCGGCGCGAAGGCGACATCCATGACCGCCAGGCCGCGAGGCAGATTCGCGTGCAGCGGCTGCCAGTGCGCGCCGTCGTCCTGCGACACGTAGAGCCCGTCGGACAACGTCCCCGCGAACAGCAGGCCGGCATGGCCGGGGTCCTCGCGGACCACTTCCACACTGCTTTCGGGGAGGCCCTTCGCGATCGCGCTCCAGTGCTTGCCGTAGTCCGTCGTGCGATAGACGTAGGGCTTGTCGTTGCCGAGCTCGTGCGCATCGAAGGCCGCGTAGGCGGTGCCCGCGTCAAACGGGGACGAGGTGACGTTGTATACACGTGCCCATTGTGGCGCGCCTGACGGCGTCACCTTCTTCCAGTGAGCGCCGCCATCGCGGCTTACCCACACCCAGCCATCGTCGGTGCCGGCCCAGATGACGCTCGAGCCGCTGGGCCCCAGCGCCAGCGACTGGATGGTGTCGTAGGTCTCGGCACCGCTCATGTCGTGATTGATCGGGCCGCCGCTCGCCTGCTGTTTGGTCTTGACGTCGCGCGTCAGGTCGGGGCTGATGACGCTCCAGTGCCTGCCGCCGTCCGTGCTGTGGAACACGACATCGCCGGCGAGATAGACGTCGGCGGGATCGGTGGCCGATACCGCCACCGGCGTGGTCCAGTCGAACCGGTACTTCTGCTTCGCCATCGGCTTGCCGGAGATCATCAGTCCGGCCAGCACATCGCGGATATACGGGTTGATGGAGCGCTTGCGCCCGGTGGTCCGGTCGAGGCGGCTGGCGAAGCCGTCATCGGTCGTGGCGTAGATCATCGCCGCGTTGCTGGGCGCGGGCACGACGTACTGGCCGTCGCCTCCGGCCACGTCGAACCAGTCCTGATAGCCGGTGACACCGCCGCGCTCGTAATCGCTGCTTGCGCCGCACCAGGCGTCATTGTCCTGAAGGCCGCCGCACACGAGGTACGGCCAGGGCTTCGCCGCCGCGCTCGCCGCCACCTGATAGAATTGCTCGATCGGCAGGTTGTCGAGGTAGCGCCAGTGTTTGCCGGCGTCCATCGAGAGGTATACGCCGCCGTCGTTGCCCTGGATGATGCGGCGCGGATTGGCCGGATCTATCCAGATCGCGTGATGATCCACGTGCACGCCGCGGTCGGCGTAGAGCATGTGCTTGCCGCCGTCCTTGCTCTCCATCATCTTCATGGAGAGCAGGAAGAGCCGCTGCGGATCGTTGGGCATCACCGCGACCTGGGTGAAGTAGAACGGCCGCACGTCGCCGTTGTGGTTGTCGCTCACCTTGGCCCAGTGGCTGCCGAGATCGTGCGAGACCCAGAGCACGCCGCCCTTGGCCTGCACCACCGCATATACGGTCTGCGGCTGGCTGGGGGCGAAGGCCACCGCGGTGCGGCCGATGGCGCCTTTGGGCAAGCCGTGGGAGAGCTTGTGCCAGTGCGCGCCGCCGTCGGTCGAGCGGTAGAGGCCGCCGGACTTGCCGCCGCTCGTGAGCATCCAGGGCTGCCGTTGCAGAGGCCACATGCCGGCGATCAGCACCCGCGGATTGCCGGGCTCGAAGGCGATCGTGCTGCAGCCGGTGTGATCGTTGAGATACAGCACGCGCTGCCAGTGCGCGCCGCCGTCGGTGCTCATGAACACCCCGCGCCGCGGTCCCGGCTGCCACAGATTCCCCTCGGCGCACGCGAATACGGTGTTGGTATTGCCCGGGTCGACCGCGATGGCGGCGATCTGGCCGGCGCTGTGCAGTCCCCTGTCGACCCAGGTCTTGCCGCCGTCGGGCGAGAAGTACACGCCGTCCCCGTCGAGGACGTCGTTGCGCGGGTTGCCCTCGCCCGTGCCCACCCACAGCCAGTTCGGATTGCCGCCGGCGAGCGCGAGGGCGCCGATCGACTGCGTGGGCTCATGGTTGAAGATCGGCTTCCAGGTGTCGCCCCCGTCCAGCGTCTTCCACACGCCGCCGCCGGCCGTGCCCACGTAGTAGAGCGATGCGTCGCCGGCGACGCCGAGCACGCTGGTGACACGTCCTCCGGCCACCGCGGGCCCGAGCTCGCGGAATTTGAGCGCGTGGAAAGGACCCGGCTCGTGCTTTGCTTTGGGAACGGCCGCGTGGGCCGTCAGGCTGCCGCCGAGGAACACTGCGGCCGTCAAAGCCAGGAAATGTCGCATGCGGACTCTCCGCGCGGGAACGATGGGGCTGCGACTGTAGCGTCCGCGCCGCATCCGTGCAGCCCGCCGCGTCTCCGCCCGTCGCGGAATTCTCTCGGCCGGGCGCCGTTTCCGGTGATATTTTCGGACCGATGTCCGAGCTCCCCATTGAGATGCGCATACCTCTGGTAGGGACGCTCGCCGGATGCCGCAGATACCATCACTCGTAGACGATCGGGTCCTGAGGCCGGCGCAGACGGCGCTCGGGCTCGGGCTGGTCAGCCGCATGGACCTGCTGCGACTGAAGGGCATTGCTCGCGTATACGCCCGGGGGCTGCCGCCGGAGATGGCGTGGGAGGACATGCTGCAGGAGGCGCTGACTCGCATCGTGACCGGCTCACGCCGGCGGCCCGAGGGGTTGACCACGGTGGCCTTCGTGGCGGGGATCCTGCGCAGCCTGAGGGCGGAGTACTGGCGCCGCGCGACGCGCGGCTGCGGCGGCAACGGCCGTGGCGCGATCGGGCACGAGGGCGAGGAGTCGCGCGAGCTCGCTTTGCCCGACCCGGCTGCGGGGCCCGAGCGCACACTGAGCGCGCGCCAGGAGCTCATCGCGATCAGGCAACTCTTCGCCGGCGATCCGACGATATTGAAGATCATCGAGGGACTGGGGGAGGGGCTGTCCGCCGAGCAGATCCGTCACGCCGCGGGACTCTCGAGGACGGACTACGACTCCGCACGCCGGCGCATGCGCCGCACGCTTCTTCGGGAAGGATTGACATGCACAACCCGGTGAGAAAGAGCTTCTCCGAGCAGGTGTTGCTGCGGATCCTCGACGGGTTCGCGCGCGAGCTGATCGACGCGCCGGAGGAGGA
>DAHUXV010000197.1 GCA_027306985.1 Gammaproteobacteria bacterium
GCGCCGCTGCTCGCGCCTCTGGGCTTTCGCGCGCAGATCGCCTCCGCCCGGCTCGGCATCGCCTCGGCCACCAAGATGTGCCGCAGCGTCATCATCAAGGGAATGGAAGCCATGGTCATCGAGGGTCTCACGACGGCCCGCGCCTACGGCGTGGAGGATGCCGTGCTCGCATCGCTCAAGGAGACTCTGCCCGGCATCGATTGGGAGCAGCAGGCCGCCTATTTCTTTCAGCGTGTCATCCGGCATGGCCGCCGGCGGGCCGAGGAGATGCGCGAGGCGGCGCGGACGGTGGAGGAGGTGGGCCTGACCGCGTGGTCGGCCGCGGGCACGGCCGAGCGCCAGGGGTGGGTTGCGGGACTGGCGGATGCCGGCGCATTCGGCAAGAGCGGCGAGGCGGCTTTCGCGCGCAGCGCCGACTGGCGCATCGAGGCCGACCGCATCCTGGATCGCGTTCGCCCGTCGCGCAGGCGTGGATGAGGCGCCGCCATGGCCGAGGACAGCCCCGAGATCTTCACCAAGACGCCCGGTTGGCTCGACTGGTGCCCCGATCCTTCCAAGCCGCGGTTCGTGCCGCCGCCGGGAGCGGTCGACGCCCACTGCCACGTGTTCGGACCGGGAGCGGAGTTTCCCTACGCCCCGCAGCGCAAGTACACCCCGTGCGATGCGGGCAAGCAGCAGCTCTACGCGCTGCGGGATCACCTGGGCTTCGCGCGCAACGTGGTGGTGCAGGCGACCTGTCACGGGGCGGACAACCGGGCGATGGTCGATGCGGTGCGTCACTCCGGCGGGCGCGCGCGGGGCGTCGCCACCGTGCGCCGCGCTGTCACGGACCTGGAGCTGGAAGACCTTCACGCCGCGGGCGTGCGGGGCGTGCGGTTCAACTTCCTCAAGCGGCTGGTCGACTTCACCCCCAGGGACGAGCTGCTGGAGATCGCCGCCCGCATCGCCCCCCTCGGCTGGCACGTGGTGGTGTACTTCGAGGCGGTGGATCTGCCGCAGCTGTGGGACTTCTTCACCGCGCTGCCGACCACGGTGGTGGTCGACCACATGGGCCGGCCCGACGTGCGCGAGCCGGTGGCGGGGCCGCAGTTCCAGCGGTTCGTGCGGCTGATGCGTGAGCACGCGAATGTCTGGTCCAAGGTATCGTGCCCGGAGCGGCTGAGCCTCTCGGGCCCACCGGCGCTGAACGGCGAGCGCAACGCTTACCGCGACGTGGTCCCCTTCGCCCGGTACCTGATCGAGACCTTCCCCGAGCGCGTTCTCTGGGGCACCGATTGGCCGCACCCGAATCTCAAGAACCACATGCCCGATGACGGGCTGCTGGTCGATTTCATTCCGCACATCGCGGTGACCGCCGAGGCGCAGCGCCGGCTCCTCGTGGCCAATCCCATGCGGCTCTACTGGCCGGAAGAAACCTGACCCGAGGGGGCAAATCGTGGCGGACGACAATTACGATGACATCCCGGGCACCTGGATATTCGACGCGCAGCGCGCGCGGGCGGGCTATCACCTCAACCAATTCCTGTACACGCTCATGAAGGAGGAGAACCGCAAGGCATTCCTCGCCGACGAGCGGGCGTATCTCGCCGGGTTCAAGCTGACCGAGGCGCAGCGCGAGGCCGTGCTCAAGCGCGAGTGGAACCGGCTGCTCGAGCTCGGCGCGGTGGTGTACGCGCTCGCCAAGCTCGCATTCACGGACGGCAGGTCCTACCAGTACATGGCCTCGCAGATGACCGGCGTCAGCGAGAATGAGTATGTCGAGATGATGCTGCGGGGCGGCCGCTCGCCCGACGGCTGGCGCTCGAAGTCCGAGCGGGAGCGGCACTGATGGCGCGGATCGTCGCCGGAGTCGGCACCTCGCACACGCCGGCCATCGGCGCCGCCGTCGACAACGGCAAGGCCGGCCAACCGTACTGGCAGCCGCTCTTCAAAGGCTACGAGCCGGCGAAGGAGTGGCTGGCGAAAACCCGCCCCGACGTGCTCATCATCGTCTACAACGACCACGTCAACGCCTTCGACTTCAAGATGATTCCCACCTTCGCCCTCGGCTGCGCGGAGGAATTTCCGATCGCCGACGAGGGGTGGGGGCCGCGCCCGGTGCCCGTGGTGAAGGGCTACCCGGAGCTGGCGGGACACCTGGTCCAGTCGCTGGTGCTCGATGAGTTCGACATGACCATCGTCAATGAGATGCCGGTGGATCACGGCCTCACGGTGCCGCTCACGCTGCTTTGCGGCTCGCCGCCGCACTGGCCCTGCCGCGTGATTCCGCTCGCCGTCAACGTGGTGCAGTATCCGGCGCCGACGGGGCGTCGCTGCTATCACCTCGGGCAGGCGATCCGCCGCGCGGTCGAGAGCTGGCAGGAGGACCTGAAGGTCGTCGTGTTCGGCACCGGCGGCATGTCGCACCAGATCCAGGGGCCGCGCGCCGGACTGACGAATCCGGCCTTCGACAAAGCCTTTCTCGACGACCTGTCGCGGGACCCGGAGCGCCTGACGCGCATTGCGCCGCTCGAGTACATGCGCGAGGCCGGCGCCGAGGCGATCGAGCTGGTGATGTGGCTGCTGATGCGCGGAGCGCTGGGGCCGAAGGTGGCGGAGGTCTACCGCTTCTATCACGTCCCCGCCTCCTCGACGGCGGTCGGCAATATCATTCTGGAGTGCCGGTGAGGACCGGTCGCGAGAAGGAGCCGGTATGAGGCAACCCATCAGGCTCGTGCTGGCCGGCGCCGGCGCGTTCGGCATCAAGCATCTCGATGCGCTGCGCAACATTCCGCAGGCGCGGGTCGTGTCGCTGGTCGGCCGCACCCTGGAGCCGACCCGGGAGGTCGCCGCGCGCTATGGGATCGGCCACGTCACCACCGACCTGCAGGAGTCGCTCGCGCGCGCCGACGTCGATGCGGCGATCCTGTGCACTCCGACGCACATCCATGCGGCACAGGCGATCGCCTGCCTGAAGGCCGGCAAGCACGTGCAGGTGGAGATCCCGCTCGCCGACTGCCTGGCGGATGCGGAGGAGGTGGCGCGGGTGCAGCAGGCCACCGGCAGGGTCGCCATGGTCGGGCACACCCGCCGCTTCAATCCCAGCCATCAGTGGGTGCATGAGCGGATCCTCGCGGGGAAGCTCAACGTGCAGCAGATGGACGTGCAGACGTACTTTTTCCGCCGCAAGAACATCAACGCGCTCGGCCAGCCGCGCTCCTGGACCGACCATCTGCTGTGGCATCACGCCGCGCACACGGTCGACCTCTTCGCCTGGCAGAGCGGCGAGATCGTGGCCGCCAACGCGCTGCAGGGTCCGGTCCATCCGCAGCTCGGCATCGCGATGGACCTGTCGATTCAGCTCAGGAGCCGCAGCGGCGCCATCTGCACCCTCTCGCTCTCGTTCAACAACGACGGCCCCCTCGGCACCTTCTTCCGCTACATCTGCGACAACGGCACCTATATCGCCCGTTACGACGACCTCGTCGACGGCAAGGACAACAGGATCGACGTGTCGCAGGTCGCCGTGTCGATGAACGGCATCGAGCTGCAGGACCGGGAGTTCGTGGCCGCGATCCACGCCGGGCGCGAGCCCAACGCCAGCGTGGCCCAGGTGCTGCCCTGCTACCGTGTCCTCGCCGCGCTGGAGCGCCAGCTCGGGCACGCCGGCGGCTGACCCGGCGGCAATCCCCCCCGATCGCGCCCGGCCGCGCAGTCCTTGCCGCGGCGCGGGCGCTCGCCGGCCAAATATTGCCCGAGCAATGTAAGCCTTGACAAAAGCAGCCTAGGCAATCATATTCGCGCCATCTCCCTTCAGGGGGATATTCACGGAGAGCGATCTTGGTGAGCATTTACGACACTGAGCATTACGAGCCCAGCCGGAGCGTGGCTCATCTGCTCGGCCAGGTGCGGGTGGAGCTGCTGGCCGCCCTGGACCGGGAGCTGACGGCGGACCGGCATGTCGCCGACATCGGCGTCACCGCCGCGCAATTCATCGTGCTCGCGCGGCTGGGAGCGGCGGAGCGCAGGAAGTCCGCCTCCGATCTTTGCAAGGAGATGTCGTACGACGCTGGAGCCATGACCCGCATGATCGACCGGCTCGAGAGCAAGGGTCTCATCCGCCGGGCGCGCTGTCCGCAGGACCGGCGGCTCGTGTACCTGGAGATGACCGAGCAGGGGCGGGTGGCCTATCCGCGTCTGCGCGAGATCTCGATGGCGATCCAGAACCGCTTCCTGCGCGGCTTCAGCCGCGCGGACGCGCGGCAGCTCGAGAGCCTCCTCGGGCGGATGCTGGAGAACGCCGCCTGAGGACGGAGCGCGGCATTTTTTTCCGAGGAAAGTTGCCTAGGCATTTGTCGCCGCGGCAATGAGAGCTGAATGGGAGACCTGAGACATGACGACTCGCGATGAGACCGCAAAGCCTGCGCCCTGGAAGAGCCCCAGGGTGCGCTGGCTGACGTTGATCCTCGGGGGCTTTCTCATCCTCGGCGCGGCCTACGGCGTCTACTGGGACCGTGACCTGCGCTATACCGTCTACACCGACGATGCCTACGTCAGCGGCAACGTGGTCGAGATCACGCCGCGGGTGTCCGGCACCGTCGTGGCGATCGGCGCCGACAACACTCAGTTCGTCAAGGCCGGCCAGACCCTGGTGCGCCTCGATCCCGCGGACGCCAAGGTGCAGCTGCAGGAATCGGAGGCGCGGCTCGCCAAGACGGTGCGCCAGGTGCGCAATCTCTTCGCGACCACCGCGGAGCTGGAGGCGAACGTGCAGGTTCGCCGCACGGGGCTGGTGAAGGCGCAGAGCGACTATGCCCGCCGGGCGCACCTTGCGCGCAGCGGCGCGATCTCGCAGGAAGAGCTGCAGCACGCGGGCGATGCGGTGAGCGCCGCGCGGGCGGCACTCCTCGCCGCGCAGCAGCAGCTGGCGGCGAATCGGGCGTGGGTCGACGGCACCACCGTCGAGACCAATCCCGCCGTCCGCGATGCGGCTGCCGCGGTGCATGCGGCCTATCTGAACTTTGCGCGCACGGTCCTGCCCGCGCCGGTGTCCGGCTTCGTAGCCAGGCGCGACGTGCAGCTCGGGGAGCGCGTCAGCACCGGAACGCCGCTGATGGCCGTGGTGCCGCTGAACGAGGTCTGGATCGACGCCAACTTCAAGGAGTCGCAGCTCGACTCCGTGCGGGTCGGACAGCCGGTCACGCTGACCTCCGATATCTACGGCGGCGATGTCGTGTTCCACGGCCGCGTCGTCGGCTTCGGCGCCGGCACGGGCTCGGCCTTCTCGCTCCTGCCCGCCCAGAATGCGACCGGCAACTGGATCAAGATCGTGCAGCGCGTGCCGGTGCGCATAGCGCTCGATCCGCGCGAGCTCGCGCGGCATCCGTTGCAGATCGGCCTGTCGATGAAGGCGTACGTCGATGTGCGCGATGCGGGCGGCCAGCGGCTGCCGGAGGTCGCGAGCAACGACCGTGACGACTCGACGACCGTCTTCCAGTCGGTGGCCTCGCAGGCGGATGCGACGGTACGGCGCATCATCGACGCGAACGACCCCGGCGCGGCTCGGGCGGGCGGCCCGCACCGGCTCGCGGCGCGGCT
>DAHUXV010000202.1 GCA_027306985.1 Gammaproteobacteria bacterium
CTGCGCGGTCGGGTCCTCGCGAATGCCGCCTTCGCGCATCAGGTAGCGGAAGAAGCGGCGGAAGCTCGAGAGCTGCCGCGCGGTGGACCGCGGCCGCGCGCCCTCGCGCACGCGCCAGGCGATGAAATCCTGCAGGTCGGCCCGGGAAGTGTCGATGATCCGCATCTGGCGCTCGACCAGCCAGCGCGCGAGCGCCGTGAGGTCGGCGCGATAAGCCGCCAGGGTGTTGACCGAAAGGCCACGCTCCAACCAGACGGCGTCCAGAAAGCGGGCCACCGCCGGGTCCGTGGAGTCGGCCTGAGGAGTCGTGGCAATTGCGGCAGAATGGTTCGACAATTCCGTCTCGCCCCGCGGGTCGCGGTCAAGCTAGCGGACGCAGTATGGTGAGCGTGGCCGACCGACCGACGTGATGACCTTCACATCCGAGTCCGAGCATTAACATAAAGAGAACCGGATCACATTTGCGGGCGCTCGCCTTTGCGCCCGCGCGGACCGCGTACGCCGTCTATGCGGCGGCGGCCTTCCTCGCACTCGGGCTCACGGCTCTGCTGGCGGCGGTGGCGCTGCCCGGGGTGCAGCGGCGCCGGGCGGCGGCGCGCGCCCTGGCGCGCTCCTTCCTATGGGCGGCCGGCATGCCGCTCACGGTGCGCGGCATGGACCGTCTGGTCGCCGGCCAGTGCATCGTGGTGGCCAATCACGCGAGCTATCTGGACGGCCTGGTGTTCACGGCCGCGCTGCCCGCGCGCTTCGGCTTCGTCATCAAGCGCGAGATGTCGGCCGTGCCGATGGCCGGCCTCTTCCTGCGGCGCATAGGCTCGGAGTTCGTGGAGCGATTCGACCGCAACCGGGGAGCGGCGGATGCGCGGCGGGTGCTGCGCAATGCCACCAACGGCCACTCGCTGGTGTTCTTCCCGGAAGGGACCTTCACCCGCACGCCCGGTCTGCTGAAGTTCCACACCGGGGCTTTCGTCACCGCCGCGCGCGCCGGCTGTCCCGTCATTCCCGCGGTCGTGCGCGGCACCCGCGCGGCGCTATCCCCGAGCGGCGGCCTGCCCCGCCCCGGCCGGATCGAGATCGATATCCTGCCGGCGATCCATGCCCGGGCCCAGGCGGGCGAGGCTTCGGCCGCGGGCCTCAGGGACGGCGCGCGCCAGGCGATCCTGCTCGCGCTCGGCGAGCCGGACCTCACATATTCCGGCGATAGCGCCCACCCACCTCATACAGGGCATCGGAGATCTGTCCGAGCGAGCAGGTCTTGACGGACTCCATGAGCTGCGCGAACACGTTCCCCCCGCCGCAGGCGGCCTGCCGCAGCCGCGCGAGAGCGGCCGGCGCGCCCTCGGCGTTGCGCGCCTGAAAGGCGCGGACGGCCGCGACCTGATCCTGCTTCTCCTCTTCCGTGGAGCGGATGAGCGCCGCGCCCGCGTGCTCCTGGAGTCCATCCGACTTCGAGAGAAAGGTGTTCACGCCGACGATGGGCAGGCTGCCGTCGTGCTTCTTCGTCTCGTAGTAGAGCGACTCCTCCTGGATCTTGCCGCGCTGGTACATGGTCTCCATGGCGCCGAGCACGCCACCGCGCTCCGACAGCGCCTCGAATTCCCGGTACACCGCCTCCTCGACGAGATCGGTCAGCTGCTCGATGGCGAACGAGCCCTGCCAGGGGTTCTGCGTCTTGTTGAGGCCGAGCTCGCGGTTGATGACGAGCTGAATCGCCACCGCGCGGCGCACGCTCTCCTCCGTCGGGGTCGTCAGCGCCTCGTCATAGGCGTTGGTGTGCAGGCTGTTGCAGTTGTCGAACAGCGCATAGAGCGCCTGCAGGGTGGTGCGGATGTCGTTGAATGAGATCTCCCGCGCATGGAGACTGCGGCCGGAGGTCTGCACGTGGTACTTGAGCATCTGGCTGCGCGGTCCGGCGCGGTAGAGATCGCGCATGGCCCGCGCCCAGATGCGCCGCGCGACCCTGCCGATGACGGCGTACTCCGGATCCATGCCGTTCGAGAAGAAGAACGACAGGTTCGGCGCGAAGTCATCGACCGCCATGCCCCGGGCGAGATAGTACTCGACGATGGTGAAGCCGTTGGCGAGCGTGAAGGCGAGCTGCGAGATCGGGTTCGCGCCGGCTTCGGCGATGTGGTAACCGGAGACCGACACGGAGTAGAAGTTGCGCACGCGCCGGTCGATGAAGTACTGCTGCACGTCGCCCATCATCCGCAGCGCGAATTCCGTGGAGAAGATGCAGGTGTTCTGCGCCTGATCCTCCTTCAGGATGTCGGCCTGCACGGTGCCGCGCACCGCCTGCAGCGTCTCCGACCGGATGCGCTC
>DAHUXV010000071.1 GCA_027306985.1 Gammaproteobacteria bacterium
GTCCACCAGCAGGCCGGCCGGAATGTCGCGGTGGTTGACGACCATGACCCGCGTGTTGCGGGTGACGGGAGTCGTGCCGCTGCCCAGGAACTGGCGCAGATCGATGATCGGAAGAAGCTGGCCGCGCACGTTAGCGAGCCCTTTGATCCAAGGCTTGGCGCCCGGCACGCGCGTCATGCTCGCCGGCACCCCGAACACCTCGCGCGTCTCTTCACGCGCGACCAGATAGAGATCCCCCGCCATCCGCAGCGCCACACCGACCCACTCGCGCCCGGAGGCGCCTTCCTGAGCCGTCTGGGCCGAGACGGCCCGCCCGCGCCGCTCGAGCTCCGCGAGCAGCTCGAAGGGCCGGTCCCTGAGAGACCTGAGCGCGACTTCTTCCTCTGTCATTTCGGCGCCGGATGGCTCATGGCGACAGGGTCGACTGGGCCTTGGCGACCAGCTGATCGGGCGAGACCGGCTTGACCATGTAGTCGACCGCTCCCTGGCGCAACCCCCAGATGCGGTCGGTCTCCTGTCCCTTGGAGGTCACCATGATGATCGGAATCGTGCGCGTCTTCGGGTCGTTGGCGAGCGCACGCGTCGCCTGGTAGCCGTTCATGCCCGGCATGACGATGTCCATGAAGATGAGATCGGGGCTCATCTCGCGCGCCAGCCTGACGCCCTCGGCGCCATCAGCCGCGGCCGCGGTCCGGTAGCCGTGCTTCTCCAACGCCTTCTGCATCACGTGCACTTCGGTCGGAGAGTCGTCGACGATCAGAATCAGCGGCATGACCATCACCTCCCGATGTGCGTCTCGATGGCGCTCAGGAGCTCGTCCTTGGTGAAGGGCTTGGTGAGGTAGTGCTCCGAGCCCACGATGCGGCCCCGCGCGCGATCGAAGAGGCCGTCCTTGGAGGACAGCATGATCACGGGAATCGAGCGAAACACCTTGTTGTGCTTGATGAGCGAGCACGTCTGATAGCCGTCCAGGCGCGGCATCATGATGTCGACGAACACGATGTCGGGCTGGTGGTCGGCGATCTTCGCGAGCGCGTCGAAGCCATCGATCGCCGTGAAGACCTCGCACCCCTCCTTGGCGAGGAGCGTCTCGGCCGTGCGGCGGATCGTCTTGCTGTCATCGATCACCAGGACCTTCAGACCCTGGAGCTTCGTGTTGCTGCCGGTCACGGTCAGGCAACTCCTTAAACTTGACTTGAGCCTCGGGCTCGCCACCCCGGAGCGGACCCGCTGGGCCTCGTAGAGGCCAGGCGGCGAGATTCGCCGGAGACTACACGCAAAGCCCGGCGGTTCGCCATCGACCCCTCCCACCTCCGGAACGAGGCGCTGGGGTTTTAACATATCGGACCACCCCCCGCCATGCCGCCCACGTCACATTATTCGACTGGCGCACAAAATCGCAGGAAGCGCTTTCGAGCGCGTGTGCGGCCGCGCGGGCCCGCGAGGTCCGAGGCGCACGGGCGCCCGAGCGAATCGCTCCCGGTGGCTCGAGCGCCCGGCCCTGCGATCTCGATCGATCTGCGCGGCCGTTCCCCGGGGCACTTCCTCGCGCGCCGACGGGTCTCAGGGGAGCGGCCTCGGCTGTCTCGTCGATTGCGTGCTTTCGACCGTCGCCAGCAGCCGAGGCCGCTGGCATTATGTCCGCCATGCCAGCCGTCCGCCTCGGGGTCGTCATGGACCCCATCGCCGCCATCCACTACGCGAAGGACTCGACGCTCGCCATGCTGCTCGCGGCCCAGGCGCGCGGCTGGACGCTCTTCTACATGGAGCAGCGCGACCTTTCGCTGCGGGACGGCATCGCCCTGGGGCGGCTGCGGCCGCTCACCGTCAGGGCCGATCCGGCCCGCTGGTTCGAGCTCGGCGAGCCGCGCGTCGAGCCGCTCGGCGAGCTCGACTGCATCCTGATGCGCAAGGATCCGCCCTTCGACACCGAGTACATCTACACCACGTACGTGCTCGAGAGGGCCGAGATGCAGGGCGCCCTGGTCGTCAACCGTCCTCAAGGCCTGCGCGACATCAACGAGAAGGTCTATACGGCCTGGTTCCCGCAATGCTGCGCGCCGACCCTCATCACCCGCGACATGGCCGACATGGAAGCCTTCCTGCGCGAGCACGGCAAGATCGTCTGCAAGCCGCTCCACGGCATGGGAGGACGCTCGATCTTCGTCCTCGAGCAGCACGACAAGAACATGAGCGTGGTGTTCGAGACGCTCACCGACTACGGCCAGCGCTTCGCCATCGTGCAGCGCTACCTGCCGCAGATCGTGGTCTCCGGCGACTCGCGGGTGCTCCTCATCGACGGGGAGCCCGTGCCCTACGCCCTGGCGCGCATTCCCCAGCCGCACGACAACCGCGGCAACCTGGCGGCGGGTGCGCGCGGCGTGGGCCGGCCGCTCGATGACCGCGACCGCTGGCTCGCGGGCCAGATCGGACCGGCCCTCGCGGCCAAAGGGATGCTGTTCGTCGGGCTCGATGTGATCGGCGGCTTCGTGACGGAGATCAACGTCACGAGCCCCACCGGCGTGCGCGAGCTCGAGAAGCAGTTCCACATCGACATCGCCGGCCAGCTCATGAGCGCGATCGGGCGGCGATTCGCGGCGGAGTAGCGCGGGGTGGCCAGACGCGCGCTGATGCTCCGGGAAGGGCGGGCCCCCGTCTGGGACCGCCTGCTCGCCATGCTTTTCTTCACCGCGCTGCTGCACGGAGTGATCATCCTGGGGCTGACGTTCAGCTCGCCGATCGCCGGCAATGACGGCGCGCCGGGCCTGCAGGTGCTCCTGGTCTCGAATGAAGTGCCCTCGGCCAAGCGCAACGACCACGCGACTTACCTCGCGCAGCGCACGCAGCTCGGCTCCGGCAATACCCGCAAGGACGTCACGCCCCGCAACCCCGCCCAGGCGCCGGTCCTGCCGCCACAGCAGGGCACGCTGCAAGGCAACGCCCTGTCGACGGACGGTCAGGCGGCCGGCTCGCATGAGCGGCGCGTGATCACCACCTCCGGCTGGAGCACCGTCGTTCAGTACGTGACCGACCCGGGCAGCTCCGGCAGCGCCGCGGAGCAGCCCCTGCTCCTCGATCAGACCGCCCCGGAGCAGAGCGGTCCGGCCGACGGCTCCGGACCCGTGCGGCTGCGCGGGCCGAAGCGCGATGAGCTCTGGGTCACGCCGGATACGCGCTCGTCCATCGTCGCGCCGTACCTCGTCGCCTGGCGCGCCAAGGTGGAGCGCATCGGCACGCTGAACTTCCCCGCCGCCGCGCGCAGCGCCGGCCAGCACGCGAGCCCGGTCATCGAGGTGGCCATCGACTCGCAGGGGCATCTCGTCAAGGCGGCCATCCGGCGCTCGAGCGGCGATCCGGAGCTCGACCAGGCGGCGCTCACCATCCTGAAGCTCGCCAGCCCCTTCGACCCCTTCCCGCCGCAGCTCGCGCGCCGCTACCGTGTGCTGCGCTTCGTCTATGAGTGGCAGTTCGTCGGCGGCCGGGTCGGTGCCGGCACGGTCACCGCCGCACCTTGAGCGGTGTTCCTTGAGCCGGCGAGGCTCCATCTCCATACTGGGACCCATGACCGAGCACAGCAGCGAAAGCGCGGCAGCGGACAGCGGATCGCTCTTCGGCGCGGCGGAAAGCGGCGGCCTTACGAACCACCTGCTGATCGCCATGCCTTCCCTGGTCGACCCGAACTTCGCGCAAACCGTGGCGCTCGTCTGCGAGCACACCGATCGCGGCGCGCTCGGCATCGTGCTCAACAAGCCGCTGCCCATGCACCTGTCGGACGTGCTCTCGCAGATGAAGCTCGAGCCCTCGACGGAGCACATCGGCTCGCAGCCGGTGCTGCGCGGCGGCCCCGTGCACACCGATCGCGGCTTCGTGCTCCATCGGCCGGGCGGCCAGTGGGACCATACGCACAAGGTCTCGGACACCATCCAGGTCACGACCTCGCGCGACGTACTGGCCGCGATGGCGCGCGGCGAAGGCCCGACAGACGCCTTCATCGCCCTCGGCTACGCAGGTTGGGAGTCCGGCCAGCTGGAGCGCGAGATCCGGGAGAACGCCTGGACCTCGATACCGGTCGACGCGCGCGTGGTGTTCGAGCTGCCATACGAGGAGCGCTGGACGGGCGCGTGGCGGCTCCTGGGCGTCGATGTCGACCGGCTGAGCCTGGTCGCCGGGCATGCCTGATCAGCCCGTCGAGGCCGTTCTCGCCTTCGACTTCGGACTCAGGCGCATCGGCATCGCGGCCGGGGACACGCTGACCGCCACCGCCGCACCCCGCCCCGCGGCATCCATGACCCGCACCGGCCCCGACTGGCCGGTGATCGCGCGTGAGGTAGACGCGCTCAAGCCGCGGCGTCTCATCGTCGGCGCACCCTATAATGCCGACGGCACCCCGGGAGCGCTCGCTCCGGCTGCCCGCCGGTTCGCCAACGAGCTCGAGCGCCGATTCAAGCTTCCCGTCAGCATGGTCGATGAGCGCTGGTCCTCGCTCGAAGCGGGAGCGGCGCTCAAGGCGCAGCGCGCCGGCGGCGGGCGGCGGCGGATCCGGCGCGAGCACCTCGACAGCGCCGCGGCGGCGGTCATCCTCGAGCGCTGGCTCGCGGGCGAAAGCGGAGAGAACCTGAAGTGACAGATCAACTACGCCCCGACGGGACCCTGCGGCATCTCATCACCCTCGAAGGCCTGTCGCGCGACTGGATGGAGCGGCTGCTCGAGCGGTCCCAGAGCTTCGTCAGGCCGCTCGGCGCACGGCCGCCGGTCAGCCATGCCCTCGCCGGCCGCACGGTCGCCAACCTCTTCACCGAGCCCTCCACCCGCACCCGGGTCTCCTTCGAGCTCGCCGCGAAACGCCTCGGGGCCCACGTGGTCAACCTCGAAGTCCAGCTCTCCTCGCGCATCAAGGGCGAGAGCATGCTCGACACGGTCTACACTCTTCAGGCGCTGCACGTCGACGCGATGGTCATCCGCGACGCGGAAGCCGGCGTGCCTGCTGCTGTGGCCGCCAACGTCGCGCCTCACGTCAGCGTGCTGTCTGCGGGTGAGGCACACCTATCCCATCCCACTCAAGGCCTGCTGGACGCGTTGACGGTGCGGCAACACCGGAAGCGTCTCGACTCCCTGAGCATCGCCATCGTCGGCGACATCCGGCACTCGCGCGTCGCGCGCTCCGACTATCACGTCTTTAGGGCGCTCGGATGCCCCGACCTGCGGATCGTCGCGCCCCCGGCTCTGATGCCGGCTGCGGAGGAATTCGCCGGCTGCTCGCGCCATACCTCGCTCAAGACGGGGCTCAAGGACGTCGACGTCGTGATGATGCTGCGCATTCAGAAGGAGCGTATGGGGCAAGCCGACCTTCCCGACGCGGATCGCTATTTCGCCAAGTACGGCCTCACGCCGGAGCGCCTTGCGGGCGCTCGCCCCGACGCCATCGTGATGCACCCGCAACCGATGAACCGCGGCATCGAGATCTCTTCCGACGTGGCCGACGGCCCGCAGTCCGTCATCCGCGACCAGGTGCGCAACGGCGTGGCCGTCCGCATGGCCGTACTCGAGGAAGTGCTGGTTGCCGGGACGGGCGCGGGATGACCCGCGAGACCCGCGGCACGCTGCACCTCGAAGACGCGCGCGTCATCAGACAGACGGCGTACGACGGCGAGCAGTTCGTGCTGCGCCTCGCGGCCCCCGCCTGCGCCGCCCACGCGCAACCGGGCTCCTTCGTGCACCTCACCTGCGACCCCACCATTCCCATGCGCCGGCCGCTGTCCATCATGCGCGCCGATCCCGTCGAGGGCTGGATCGAGGTCCTCTACAAGGTCCTGGGTCCAGGCCTGCACGCCCTGGCCGCCCGCAAGCCCAACGACACGCTCAGCCTCATCGGTCCCATCGGGAAGCCCTTCACCGTCCACCCCGAGCGTCCCCGCACCGTCCTCATCGGCGGCGGCGTCGGCATTCCGCCGATGGTCTTTCTGGCCGACCGCCTCCGTAACGAGCCTGCCGGCCGCTACAAACCCCTGGTGCTGATGGGCTCCGAGATCCCCTTCCCGTTCCGCACCCGCCCCTCCGCGATCGTCGTCGCCGGCATTCCGGCAGGCACGATCGCCTGCATGCCGCTGCTGGATGAATGGGGCATCGCGAGCCGCCTCGCGAGCCGCGCCGGCTTCCCCGGCTGCTACGAGGGCTTCGTCACCGAGCTCGCCGATGACTGGCTGAGCTCACTCGGCCCCGCCGAGCTCGCCGAGGTAGAGCTCTTCGCCTGCGGCCCCACCCCCATGCTGGCGGCATGCGCCGCCGTGGCACGCCGCCATGGCGTGCCCTGTCAGGCCTCGCTCGAGGAATTCATGGCCTGCGCGGTCGGTGGCTGCGCCGGCTGCACGGTGCTGGTCCGCACCCCTGAAGGCGAAGCGATGAAGCGGGTCTGTGTGGACGGGCCGGTGTTCGACGCGCTGACAGTGTTCTAGAGAGCGCAGAAGGGCCGTACCACTGGCCCTCCCTGGCGGCGGGGCCCCCGGCCCGGGCCGTCCGGGCCCGGGCGTTCGGGCGGATCGAGGACACATTGAGCGTCCTCGATGAAGGCACCGCCCTCACTCTTACCCAAAGTTGATCTTCGCTTGCAGGTTCGCCCGCGAGTCCGCATTGGCCAGCGCCTCGGCCATGTCCACCCGCCCGTCCTTGAAGAGCTGATGCAGCGCCACATCGAAGCTTTGAATGCCGCGCTCGCCGCTGGCGGAGATCGCCTCCTTGATCCCGATCACGTCTCCCTTCTTCACCAGCTCCGAGATGTGCGGCGAATTGAGCATCACTTCCATCGCCGCCACCCGGCGGTTCTCCTTCCCCATGACCAGCCGCTGCGCCAGTATCGCCTTCAGATACTGCGACAGATCGAGGAAGATCTGCGTGTGCTGCTCCCGCGGGAACATGTTGATGATCCGGTCCAGGGTCTCGGCGCAGTTGTTGGCGTGCAGCGTCGCCATGACCAGATGGCCCGTGCCCGCCAGGTTGATCGCCGCCTCCATGCTCTCGCGGTCCCGCACCTCGCCGATCAGGATCACATCCGGCGCCGCGCGCATGGCGCCGCGCAGGGCCCGCGAGTAAGACCTGGTATCGAGCCCCACCTCGCGCTGATTGATGATCGAGCGCTTGTTCGCGTGCAGGAACTCGATCGGGTCCTCGATGGTGATGATGTGGTCGGAGGCGGTCTCGTTGCGCAGGTTGATCATCGCCGCGAGCGTGGTCGACTTGCCCGAGCCGGTGGAGCCCACCACCAGGATGAGCCCGCGCTTGAGCAGCGCCAGATCCGAGATCACCTCCGGCAGCCCGAGCGAATCGAGCCGCGGCATGTCCGCCGTGATGTAGCGCAGCACCATCGCGGGATACCCGCGCTGCAGGAAGACGTTGACGCGGAACCGCCCGAGTCCCGGCTCGGAGATGGCGAAGTCGATCTCGAGCTCGGCGGCGAAGCGCTCGCGCTGCTCCGGGCTCATCAGCGCCAGGGCCGTCTGCCGCACCGTTTCCGGCGTCAGCACCTGCTTGTTGACCGGGAAGATCTGGCCCTCGATCTTGATCTTGATGGGCGCGTTGCAGGTGAAGAAGAGGTCGGAGGCCTTCTTCTCCACCATCAGCTTGAAGAGCGGCTTGGTGTTGAGCTGCGGATGCGGGCCGGTGGCCGTGGCCGCGGATGCGGCCGCCGGCCCCGGGTAGGTTCCCGTGGCCTCGAGCGAGCTCTGCGTCCCCGTCGCGCCGAGCTTCGGGTCCGCAGCGTCTTTGGACGGCATCATATGGGCCGGCCGTCTTCTTCCTCGACGATCTGCAGCGCCCCGCCGTCATCGATGACCTTGTTCTCGCGCTTGCTCTCGAGCTTGATCCGCAGGCGCAGCTCGTTCTTCGAGTCCGCGTTGCGCAGGGCATCCTCATAGGAGATGAAGCCCGTCTCGTAGAGCTCGTAGAGCGCCTGGTCGAAGGTCTTCATGCCGAGGCGCGTCGAGCGCGCCATGACGTCCTTGATCTTCGCCACCTCGCCCTTGAAGATGAGGTCCTGGATGAGGGGCGAGTT
>DAHUXV010000217.1 GCA_027306985.1 Gammaproteobacteria bacterium
TCCGCCACGGCGGCCGCGCGGTCGCGCTGTCGCGCTTCATCCCGATCATCCGCACCTGCATGCCTTTCGTCGCCGGCGTCGGCCGCATGCGCTAC
The DNA here is from genome assembly GCA_027306985.1 of Gammaproteobacteria bacterium. Classification (GTDB taxonomy): domain Bacteria; phylum Pseudomonadota; class Gammaproteobacteria; order Steroidobacterales; family Steroidobacteraceae; genus 13-2-20CM-66-19. The sequence goes on from DAHUXV010000217.1 coordinate 96, forward strand.
GCGCGCTTCCAGGCTTACAACATCTTCGGCGGCCTCGCGTGGGTCCTGCTCTTCCTCGGGGGCGGCTATCTCTTCGGCAATGTGCCGGTGGTGAAGCGCAACTTCGGCCTGGTCACCATTCTCATCATCGTCGTATCGCTGCTGCCCGTGGCGGCCGGGCTGCTGCGGCGGCGCAGAGCGGCCCCGGACCGGGCCGCATGAAGGGGCAGCGTTGAAGCCGTGGTTGACGACCGATCCCGGGCTGCGGGATGTCCTGGAGGAGCTGCGCAGCCGCGAGCCGATCTTTCACCACCCCGAGCTCGGCACCCGCCGCACCGACTTCGAGCGGATGACCGCGAGGGAATTCTGGGAGGTCGGCGCGTCCGGCCGCCGCTACAGCCGCGAGCACGTTCTCGACGTGTTGGAGGACCGCAGCCGGGTCGCCAGCCACCTGGAGCTCGAGGACACGTGGCAGACCGTCGATTTCGCCTGCCGGGATCTGGGCGGCGACACCTACCTCCTCACGTACACTCTGCTGCAAGGAAGCCGCAAGACCCGCCGCGCGAGCCTCTGGAGGCGCTCCGCGGACGGCTGGAAGATCCTGTTCCATCAGGGGACGGTCGTCGAGGATGACGCGTCGGAATAGGCGTGCCTCAGCGCGGCCGACGTTGCCGCGGAATCCTCCGGCGCCTCGTTGTGGGCCGAGAGTTGACCCGACCGGTCTGGCTACTGGGATTCGAGTACGCGGCTGTACCGGACCGTATCCACCGTGACGCTCCAGACCTGCCGCGGGCGGCGCCGCTCGTCGGCGGTCCAGCCATCGGCGCGGTAGAACCGCTGCGCGCGGACATTGCCCGCAACGACCCAGAGCACCGCCTTCCTGAACCCCAGGCGATACAGGTCGCTGCGAGCCGCTGACGCGAGCGCCTGCCCGATCCCGCGGCCCCAGCAATCGGGCTCGACGTAAAGTGCGCACAGCTCTCCCTGGCCGCGTACGTCCTCGTCGCGGGCGGGTGAGATCGTCGCGAATCCGAGCACCGTGTCCGCCTCCACGGCCACCAGGGTTCGCGGCCCCGTTGGATCGAGACCGGCGAAATCGTAATGACGTGCCCGCTCCTGCGGCCGCAGTCCCGCGAGATGGTCGTCGGGCATCAACCCCCGGTAGGCCGCCTGCCAGGCGCGCACGTGTACCCGGGCCACGGCCATCGCATCCTCGGGCACGGCGAGCCGAAGGTTCATCGCAGCGCCTCTTCCAGCGCACTGGTCAGTGGCTTGAGGAAGAAGGACTCCTCGGGCATCAGCCGCGCGTCGATGCCATGCCGGCGCAGAGTGTCCGCCACGACCGGCCCGATCGCCGCGACCAGCGTGTTGGCGAGCGCGGATCGGGCGCCGTCCTCCGAGGCGACGGCGATCAGCCGCTCGATCTGCGCCGAGCTGGTGAACGCCATGGCGTCGACCCGACCCTCGCGCAGCGCCTCGATCAGATCCCGCACCGCGCGCTCCTCTGCCGCATCGGCGTAGACATAGGGCGCCACTGTCGATACCACCGCACCGGCTCCCTCGAGGAAATCGACGAGCGGGCGGTTGGGCTCCGTGCCGTAGAGCTGCACGCCCACCCGGCGCTGGCGCAGGTCCAGGCCGCGAAGACTCGCGATCACCCCCTCCGTCGTCGGCCGCTCGGCGGCGATGTCGGGCGTCATCCCCAGCTCACGCAGGACCTTGGCGGGCTTCGGGCCGCGCGTGATCTTCCGCATCCCGGCGAGAGCCGCGATGAACGGCGGCTTCAGCGCCGACTCGTGAAGCTCGATAGCGGCGAGAATGCGCCGCAGTCCCTCTCCGGTCAGCAGAATCAGGTCATCGAGAGCGCCCGCGGCGAGCCGCCGGCTCCAGGCGAGCACCGGCCCGGGATCCGGGGCGTCGCGAATGGCGATGAGCGGACAGCGGATCACGTGCGCTCCGCGCCGCTCCAGCAGCGCCGCGAACACCTCGATCTCGCGGCTCTCGGGAACGGCGATGGTGCGGCCGGCGAGCGACTGAGCGGTCATCGGCACCGAGTCTAGCATCGCCGCCGCCCGTCGCCCGCGGCTTCAGAAGCTGAAGTTGCCCCTCACGTAGTAATACCCTCCGTCGATCCCGAACGGCGAGAACATCGGGTACTGGAACACGCCCAGCGTGTCGCCATAGGCGAAATTGTCGTAGTGGGCGAGCAGCGTGGCGTTGTATTTGTCGGGGTAGCGGTTCAACAGGTTGAGCGCCCCGGCGCTCACCGTGAGATGCCGCGCCAGCCGGTAGCTCACCTCGAGGTTGGTGATGGGCGTGACCCCGATGGTCGACTGGAAGTACAGAGGGGTGTTCGACGGATTGTCGCCGTCGTCGCTCTCCCATTCGGAGCTGCTGCCGTAGATCTGCTCCTCCAGGTTCACCGCCAGCCGGTCCAGGGTCCACAGAGCGCCGAGGTTGACCACGTACCGGGGACTGGCCGCGGTCAGACCCGATACCGCGGTCGCGTCGTACAGGGTCGAAGCGCCCCCCAGCTGCGCCGGGGCCGCCGGCACTTTGGTGATTTGCGTCCGATTGAAGGTCGCTCCCAGGGACCAGTCGATGTGGCCGAACGCGTAGTCGGACGGAAAGTTGAACACGAGGTCCGCTCCGCGCGTGCTCGTGTCGATGCCGTTGGCGAAGAGCGTGACCCCGGTTGTTCCGGTCGCCAGGACCGAAGGGTCGAGCTGGTTGCCGTTCGCGGCGATGGCCGCATCGACTGCCGGGGCGGAGGGCTGGGCCGCGCCGTTCAGCGTCCCGTAGAGAGTGCCGGTCGCCACGATGCGATCGCTGATGTCGATCTGATACAGGTCCAGGGTGCCGATGACTGCGGGCGCCGGACGCCAGACCAGTCCGGCGCTGAAGCTCACCGAGTGCTCCGGGCGCAGGCCCTCGCCGAGCCCGATCAGCCTGCCCCCCGGGGAGTCGGGCGGCAACTGCACGAAGGCGCTCGTCGGCGTGACGTTGGTCGAGGAGTAGTACTCCTCCGCGAGGGTCGGCGCCCGCAAGCCGCTGCTCAGGGTGCCTCGAAGCGCGAGCCGCCGTGTGAAGTCATAGCGCGCCGTCAGCTTGCCGACGGCCGCATTGCCGAAGTCGCTGTAGTGCTCGTAGCGGCCGGCCGCATCCAGGTGCAACGCCCGCGTCGGCTGGGCGGCAAGATCGATGTACACGGCGTCGACGTGCCGGTAGTGCGTGCCCGCATCGGTGGGCGTGAAGCCCGGATAGGCCTGGGCGCCGCCATCGATGTAGGAGAGGGGAACGCCGGCCCCGATCCCGTAGCTGTCGCGCCGATACTCGAAGCCATATGCGACGTCGAGCGGCCCCGCGAGGCCGATATCGAAGTCGCGGTTGATGTCGAGGTTCGACGTCCATTGCGTCGTTTGCAGGTGGCCGTCGTAATAGTTCAGCGGCGTCGGATTGCCCGTGCTGTTGTAGACGCCGGTGTTGGCGGAGTCGAGCGTGTAGGCGTCGAAGTGGTCGCGGCCGTAAGTGCTGCCGAGATCCCAGCGCCACCCGTCGATCGTGCCCTCGATGCCGGCCGTCGCGGAGTAGTCCGTCTCCCGGCTCGCCTCGAGCGGGGTGAAGCCGAACGGAAACGGATAGGTCGTGACGCCCGTCGCCGGGTCGGTGTATGCGACCTTGCCGGGCAGCCGGTACTTCTGGAACGACTGGGCGCGCTTGTCGCCATAAGTGGCGAAGGCATAGAGCCGCAGCCGCTCGGGCAGAGCGAGCCCGGCGTTGAGCTCGAAGAGCTTGAGGTCGTATTGCCCGTCGCCTTCCTCGGCGCCGAGATAGGGATAGCCCGCCGCCTCGGTCATGTTCGAGTCGGGATAAGTCGCGAGATTGGCGGGATTGACGACCCGCTCGTCGATGGCGCTGCGATTGCTGGCGCCGTGGTGATGGATCTGCGCGGTGACGCTCAGATAGCTGTGTGCGACGGGCCGGAACCCGGCATTGGCCGAGACCTCGCCGGTATCGCCGCCGCCATCCTCATAGCCGCCGTAGGTCCCGGACACGTTCCCGCCGCTGGCATTCCTCTTGAGGATGATATTGATGACGCCCGCGATCGCATCGCTGCCGTATTGCGCTGCGGCGCCGTCCGTGAGCACCTCGATGTGATCGATCGCATCGATCGGGATGAAGCTCAGGTCGACGCCGGCGCAGCCCTGGTAGGGGCCGCCGTCCACCTCGATGTTGGCCGTGGTATGCCGCCGCTTGCCGTTGACGAGCACCAGCACGTCATTGCAGCTCAGTCCCCGCAGCTTCGCCTGCAGGGTCTGGCCGGCCATGTCGTTGCCGAACGCCTGCGCCGTGAAGGACGGAACCACCCGCGCGAGCGCGGCCAGCAGGTCGGGATTGCCCGCCACCGTCCTCAGCGCCGCGGCGCTCAGGATCTGCACGGGCGCGGCGCTGTTCGCGGCCGTGATGCCGGACTCGCGCGAGCCGGTCACGATGACCTCATCGAGCGCGTCGACGGTCGGCGCGGCCGGCCGTTCTCCTGAGCCCGCGTTCTCCGGGACGGTCTGTGCCCGGACCGCGCCGCCACCCAGGACCAGAATGAGCGGCATCGCCGCAACGGCCCTGCTCGCTCGCCTGTTCATCGTCGTTGCTTCTCCCACGGGCGATGTCGGGGTCGCGGCGCCGGCCGCCGTCATTCCTGGCAGCGGGCGGGAGGCCGTCGACGCGCTATATACGAGCGGATATTACGAAAGTCGTGCGCCGCTCGGCAAGCGCCCGGGCGCCGCGCCCGGCGCGCCGGGTAGCGGGAGTCAGGCGACCGCGGAGCGGCGGGTCTGCAGCAGATAGGCCGCCGCGCTGATGCCGATCAGCGCCAGGAGGCCCGCGATCTCCGCCCGGGAGGCGAGCGCGATGATGGTCAGCATGCCGCCGATGCCGACCGCCGCGGCGGCCCCGAGCCAGCGAAACTCCAGGGGCTTTCCCGCCAGCGCGACACCGCGGCGCGCGAGGCGCCAGGCGGCGAGACAGCCGGCGATGTAGAGCCCGGCCACCGCGAGCGCCGACAGCAGCGCCAGCTCCACGAAGCTGCCGCTCAATGCCATCGCGAGCTGCACGGCCGCATAGGTCAGGATCGCGACGTGCGGCACGTGCGTGCGCGGATGCACGCGGGCGAGGGCCCGCGGCAGCAATCCATCGCGCGCGATCGCAAACAGCATGCGCGGACTGCCGAGAATGTCGCTCCCCAGACAGCCCAGCATGGAGATCCCGGCGCCGAGCAGCATGAGCGAGCGCAGGCCCGGTCCGAAGCGGCCCATCGCATCGGCCAGCGGCACGGTCGAGCCGGCGAGCGCAGGTCCCAGGATGCCCTGCGCCACCACCTGGATCGAGACATAGAGAAAGGCGACGGTGCTCAAGGCCAGCGCGAGCGCCCGCGGGATCGTGCGCGAGGGCTCCATCACCTCGCCGCTCGCGCACAAGGCGGTCTCCATGCCGATCAGGGCGAAGAGCGCCAGGATCACGGCGCGCCCGGGCGCCGCGTGAGTCAGCGTGGCGGGCAGGGAGAAGTTCGCGCGGTGCATCGCGGTCGCGCCCACGGCGATGAAGATGAAGAGTGGCACCAGCTTCAGCGCCGTTGCGACGCCGATCAGCCGCGCGCCGCTGCGGACTCCCCGCACGTTGATCAGGGCGATGCCGCCGATCGAGCCGACGATGACCGCCACGCGCACCACCGCGACCCAGCCGGGCGGCGTCACGCTGGCCGCAACATCCGCGAGCGCCGCCGCCACGCCTGCGCCGGACATCAGGCTGCCGAACCACTTCAGCGTGCCGGCGACGTAGCCGACGAGAGGACCCAAGGCCACCTCGATGTAGCCGTAGACGCCACCGCTCGTGGGGATCCGGCTGCCGCCCTCGGCGAAGCAGATCCCCACCGCGCCGACCGCCACGGCGCAGGCGAGAAAGGCGAGCGGCGCATAAACGCCGATGGAGGCCGCGAGCGCGCCCGGCACGGCGAATATGCCGGCCCCAACGATGATGCTGATGACGCTGGCCGCCAGGCCCCACGTTCCGAGCGCGCGTACGAGACCGACATCGCGTTGGTTGGCCGACATCGACGCACTGTACCACGCCTCCCGGGTGACACCCGTTTGCGCTGGGTGCCGCGAGGCCTGCAGAATGGAGCGCCCGGCGTCGGGCCGACGGCGCCGGTACATTGCCATCAGGGGTGCGCGACATGCCGCCTGCGACTCGCACTGCCGCAATCCTGGCCTCCTACGGCCGGTTCCATCGCGACCCGCGCAATCGCCGCACCCACTATGTCGGCGTGCCCGCGATCGTCTATTCCGTGCTCGTTCCGACGGCGCTCGCCGTGCATCCTGTTCCCGGTGTGCCGTTGAGGCTCGATCGAATCGTCGTTGCCGTCGCCGCGATCGGTTACCTATGGCTCGATGTCGGGCTCGGACTGGCGCTGACGGCCATCCTCGCGTTGCTGGCCGCCGCCGCGGAAGCCACCGCCGCCTTGGGGAGCTCCCTCGCCCTGACCGTCGCCGCGGTCGTGTTCATGGCAGGCTGGACCCTGCAGCTCCTCGGCCACCGGCTGGAGGGCAACCGGCCCGCGCTGCTGACCAACCTCGCGCAGATCCTGGTCGCGCCGGCGTATCTCGTCGCCGAGCTGGCATTCGCGCTCGGGTTGCGCAGCAGCCTGCGCTCGGCGATCGAGCGGCGGCTCGCCGGGCACGCCGCGACCTGACTACTTCGCGCGGCTGTAGTCGTACCACACCGCCTCGATGTTGTGTCCGTCCGGGTCGTGGACGAACGCCGCGTAGTATCCCGGCCAGTAGTCGCGATATCCGGGACCGCCGTTGTCCTCGGCCCCGGCGGCGAGCGCGGCCGCATGGAAGGCCTCGACCTCGGCTTGCGAGCGCGCCTCGAATGCCAGGTGCAGCGGCACGACCGTATCCTCCCGGGTGATCCAGAAATCCGTGTTCTTGCCGTCGTTGAACCCCGCGGAGTCGCCGAACTCCATGGTGTTGCGGTAGCCGAGCGGGGCGAGAGCTTTGCCGTAGAAAGCCTTGGCTTTGCGGTAGTTGCCGAC
>DAHUXV010000075.1 GCA_027306985.1 Gammaproteobacteria bacterium
GCAGCCAGTGGAAGCCCGGCGTGAACTACGACGTGGTCACCCCCGCCCAGGCGACCACCGTCCCCCCGGGGAAAGTCGAAGTGATGGAGGTCTTCTGGCTCGCTTGTCCCCACTGCTATGCGCTGGAGCCGTATATCCGCGCGTGGCGCAAGACGAAGCCGTCCTACGTCAAATTCGTGCGTGTGCCGGTCATGTGGGGCCCGCTGCAGCGCGCGCACGCGCGGTTCTATTACACGCTCGAGTCGCTCGGCCGGGCGGACCTGGTGGACAAGGCATTCACCTATATCCACGACCTCGATACCCAGTCCGGCGCGGAGACCGGGCTCGTCTCCGACGACAAGCAGCAGACCTTCCAGCAACAGGAGGCATGGGCGGAGCAGAACGGGATCACAGCCAGCGCGTTCGCGCAGGCCTATAGCTCATTCTTCGTCAACACGCAGCTGCAGCAGGCGGAGCAGACGATGAATGGCTACCAGGTGCAGGCCGTGCCGTTCATCGCGGTGGACGGCAAATTCAGCACCAACGTCGAGCAGGCCGGCAGCGAGAGGAAGCTGATCTCATTGATCAACTTCCTCGCGGCCTGGGAGCACGACCACAAACAGGGGTGAGCGCGGTGCTTTATCGAGGACACTTAAAGTGTCCTCGATCCGCGCGAACGCCTGGCCACGGATGGCCAGGCCGGGCTGAGCTACAAGGATGTACCTAGCGACGCCCCCAATCGAAGGCAAATGTCCTCGATCCGCGCGAATGCCTGGCCACAGATGGCCAAGCCGGGCTGAGCTACAAGGACGTACCTCGCGACGCGCCTGACCGAAGGCACATGTCCTCGATCCGCGCGAACGCCCAGCCACGGACAGCCCCTCTCAGCCCGGCGGCGCCAGCGGCAGGCACACCGCGAACTCGCTCCCCTTGCCCAATCCGTCGCTGCGCGCCTCGACCCGCCCGCCGTGCAGCTCGATCAGGCTGCGCACCAGGGACAGCCCGATGCCGAGCCCACCCTGCGAGTGCGCCAGCGAGTGGTCCGCCTGGGTGAAGAGGTCGAATACGCGCGGCAGCATCTCCGTGCTGATGCCGATACCGCTGTCGCGCACGCGCAGCACCGCCTGAGCCTCGGAGCCGTTGCCGGCCTGTTTCGCCAGGCTCACCGTGATGCGGCCGCCGTCGGGCGTGTACTTCGCAGCGTTGCTCAGCAGGTTCGCGACCACCTGCTCGAGCCGCGTGGCATCGCCGTCGACCTTGATGGGCTCCGGCGGCAGCTCGACGGCGAGCGCGTGCCGGCGCGAGTCGATCGCCTCCCGCATGGTCTCGACGGCGCGTGTGACGATGGGCTGCAGCTCGACGGGCGCCCGCCGCAGCTGCACCTGGCCGCGGCTGATCCGCGAGGTGTCGAGGAGATCGTCCACCAGGCGGGTGAGCGTGCGCGTCTGGCGCTCGATCAGCTCCTTGGCGCGCGCGCAACGCGGATCCTCGGCCGGGACGGCCTTGAGGATCTCGATCGCGTTGCGCAGAGGCGCCAGGGGATTGCGCAGCTCGTGCGCGAGCACCGCGAGGAACTCGCTCTTGTGCTGGTCGGCGGCCGCAAGCTCGTCCACCCGCCGGTGCAGCGTCTCCTCCAGGCGCTTGCGCTCCGTCACGTCGCGGTTGGTGCAGAGGACCAGCCTTCGCTCGCCTTCGCAGATCAGCACCTCCTGGCTCTCGACCACGATCTGCCGACCGTCCTTGGTACGGTGCACCGTCTCTCCCATCCACCGCCCTTCGCTCTTCAGCGCCTCGTTGATCTGCGCGCGGGCCGCCGGCGTCTTGCCGAGCAGCTCGTTGCTCAATCTGCCGACCGCCTCGGCCCTGCCGAAGCCATAGAGCTGCTCGGCTCCCCGGTTCCAGTAGACGATGGTGCCGCCCAGCTCGCGCACGAACACCGCCTCGTGTGTCTGCTCGAGAAGCTTCGCCTGCCGCTCCAGCACGCCCTGCGACTGCTTCAGCGAGTCGATGTCGAAGAGCAGGATGACCGCCCCGTCGATCCGGTTGTCGAGCGTGCGGTAGGGGCGGATGCGCAGCTGATACCAGCGGCCCGCCTGGTCCTGCACTTCGAGGTCGCGAGCCGTCACCTGGTCGATGACCTCCGCGAGCAGCGTCGGGAGGTCGGACACGGTGAGATTGAGCTTGATGTCGCCGATCGGCCGGCCGATGTCGGTCGCGATGAGATTGAACAGCCTCTCGGCCATCGGCGTGAAGCAGCGGATCCTCAGGTCCTGCCATACCATGACGATGGCCATCTGCAGGCTGCCGAACAGGTTGTTGAGATCGTTGTTGACACGATTCAGCTCCTCGTTGCGGTTCTGCAGCTCCTCGTTGACCGTGGTCAGCTCCTCGTTGGAGGACTGGATCTCCTCGCGCGAGGTCTCGAGCTCCTCATTGATGCTCTGCAGCTCCTCGTTGGCGGATTGGACCTCCTCGTTCGCCGATTGCAGGCCCTCGTTGGCGGCCTCCTGCTGCTCGATGACCGACTGCAGGTAATCGCGGGTGGCGGACAGCTCCTGCAGCAGCCGGTTGATCTGCTTGTCCTTCTCCTGGAGCTCGCCGGCGGCGCGCGCCGGCCGCCGCCTGGTCGCGATGCGCTCGCGCGCGGCGGCCCCGGCGGCCGGCGCGGGATTCTCGAACAGGATCCAGTAGCAGCGCTCGCTCGTGTTGGGCCGGCCGAGCGGAATGACCGCCAGCGTGACGTCGGTATAGCCGCTGCTCGTCTTGACGTGCACGCCTTCCTCGCGAACCACCGCGTCCTCGCGCCGGGCGCACTGCAACAGCGCGCGCAGCGACACCAGCAGCCCCTCCCGGGCCATCTTGAGCATATTGAGGCTCGCCTTGCCCGGAGCCGGCGCCAGGTATCGTCCGGTGTCGCCGCGGAACTGCAGGATCTCGTGATTCTCGTTGATCAGAACGCCGGCGGGCAGATAGCGCGCGAGCAGCACGCGATCCGCGTCCCGCTGCACGTCCGGCAGGTGCTCGCGCGCCGCAGCCTCGCGCGCGGATTCCGAGCGGGATTCGAGCGATGTCGGCGTGTACGGCCCGAGCGGAAAGCCGTGCTCGAGCCGCGGCGCGACGGCCTTCTTGGAGTAGATCTTCGCCTTGGCGTCCTCGAGCTCGAACAGCTCGCGGCTGGCGCCCATGGTCTCCGACGGCCCGAGGAAGAGGAACCCGTTCGGCTTCAGCGCGTAGTGCAGCAGCGGCAGGAGCTTGCGCTGCAGCCCCGCCTCCATGTAGATCATGACGTTGCGGCAGCTGATGAGATCCATGCGCGAGAACGGCGGATCGCCGAGAACGTTGTGACGGGCGAAGATGCAGACGTCGCGGATCGCCTTGGCCACGCGGTAGCCGCCGTCGACCTCGACGAAGAACCGCCGCAGCCGCTCCGGCGAGATGTCGCGGGCGATTGATTTGGGATAGAGCCCCGTGCGCGCCTTCTCGATCCCGACGTTGTTGAGGTCCGTGGCGTACACCATCAGCGGGACCACGCCGCCGCTCTCGGCGATGCACTCGGTCAGCGCGATGGCGAGCGAGTAGGCTTCCTCTCCGGTCGCGCAGCCGAGCACCCATACCCGGATGGGGTCCTGCCGCCCGCGGTCCTGCAGGAGCCGCGGGAAGACCCTGGCCTTCAGCGCCTCGAACGACTCCGGATCGCGGAAGAACGTGGTGACGCTGATGAGGATGTCCTGGTAGAGGGCCTCGACTTCGGTGGGATTGCTCTTGAGGAAACGCGCGTATTCGGCCGCCCCGGTGATCTTGAGCAGGGCCATCCTGCGCCGGATGCGCCGGCGCAGGGTGTTGGATTTGTACTGCGAGAAGTCGACGCCCGTTCCGTGGCGCAGCGCCATCAGGATCTGATCGATATCGGCGCCCGAGCGCGCCGCCTCCGGGGCGCCTTCGGCCACATAGGGATGCCGGGCGATCCGTGCCAGCTCGCGGGCGATTCCGGCGGGCGGCAGCACGAAGTCGACCCGCCCCGCCGTGATGGCGCTGCGCGGCATGCCCTCGTACTGCGCCGATGAGTCCTGCGCGATGGTGATGCCGCCCGCCGCCTTGATGGCGGCGAGCCCCGCTGCCCCGTCGTTCGCCGTGCCCGACAGCACGACGCCGATCGAGCGGTGCCCCTGGCCGCTCGCGAGCGAGTCGAGGAAATCGTCGATGGGGTGATGGGGCGCCTGGCCGCGCGGTGTCAGCTCCAGGCGGCCGTTCCTCAAGACCAGGCCCCGCGCCGGGGGTATGACATACACGCAGTCGCGCTCGACGAGCGGCTCATCCCGCACCTCGAGCACCCGCATCCGCGTCGCGCGCTCGAGTATCTCCGCGAGCATGCTGGCATGCGTCGGCGCGAGGTGTTGCACGAACACGAACGCGAGCCCGGTGTCGGGCGGCAATTCCTTGAGCACGGCGGTGAACGCCTCGATGCCGCCCGCGGAGGCGCCGACGCCGACGATCGCGGTTGGGCGGGACGGAGGCTGCGCCTCGGCGGGAGCGGGCCTGGATTGCGGGGCGCGCCTCGGCCGGGAGACTCGCACTGCGGCCGTTCCAGGGCCCCCAGGCTTCTTTTTGGACGCCATCGCAACTCCGCCGATCCAGCTCAGCCCCAACCGTCAAATTCTACACATTGCCCTGCCGGCACGGGTATGCGGGCTCGGAGCGCGTATTCCTGACTCGGCGCTGCGCGCCGTGCCCGAGGCGCGGGTCATGACCGCCGCGGACATCGGGACGGCCCTGCCGGCGCTGGTCGCCGAGACGGCGCCGACCGGCCCCTCCCGTTCCGGAGCAGATACGGCTCGAGGCGCGCGGCAGGCCCACGAGCCTGATCTGTCCGGAATGCGGAGGCCCCTTGAGCAGCGAGCCTGGGGCGCTCCTTCGCTGCCGCTGCCGGCTGGGCCATGCCTTTGCGGCGGCCTCAATCGGCGAGGCGGGACGGCGCACCGCTGAATCGAGCCTCTTGGCGGCCATCCGCCTGCTCGAGCAGCGCGCCGCCGAGGTCACCTGTCACGCGCACCTGCTGCGGGAGATGCTGACGAGCCTGCCCGCCTGAGCCCGAGGCTACGGCTCAGAGGATGTAGCGGCTGAGGTCCTCGTCCTTGGCCAGGTTGCCGAGATGCTCATCCACGTACTTCGCATCGATCGTCAC
>DAHUXV010000076.1 GCA_027306985.1 Gammaproteobacteria bacterium
GCCCGCGGCCGTGGCCGCGATCGCCGCCGGCATCGGCTCCACGGCCTACCTGCTCGAGCGGCTACGCTGCAGCGCGGGCGAGCCGCTGTCGCTCACGGCCGCCTGGCTGCCGGAGCCGATCGGCCGGCGCCTGCGTCACCCGGCTCCGGGGCGCGCTTGCATCATGAGGATGCTCGATCGGCTCGGACCGCCGACGGCCGCCGTCGAATGCTCGGTGGGGGCGATTGCAGCCGATGCCGATGCGGCGGGCTTGCTCGAAGTGCCGCTGGGCTCCCCACTGGTCAGATTGCGGTCGGTCCTGAGGGATGACGGCGGGAGGCTGCGGGAGGTGTTGGAGACGCTCTTCAGATCCGATCGCCTGCAGCTGAAGCTACTGGAGCGCTTGCCCGCCTAGCGCAGGCGCGCCTCGGGCATGCGGGCGAGCAGCGACTCGAACGCCTCCGCCGGCAACGGCGGGCTGTGCAGATAGCCCTGCGACTGCTCGCACTCGAGCCCTCTGAGCAGACTCAGCTCCTCCTCGCGCTCGACGCCCTCCGCCACGGTGCTCAGGTCGAACGCGCGCGCCAGCGAGACGATGGTTCTCACCACCGCCTGCACGGTCCGGTCGCCCGCGAGCCGGCTGATGAACGAGCGGTCGATCTTCAGGGTGTCGACCGGCAGATCCGCGAGCCGGCTGAGCGAGGAGTAGCCCGTCCCGAACTCGTCGATAGCCACGCGGACGCCCTCGTCGCGCATCACCTGCAGCGTGCGGCTGAGGAACACCGTGTCATCGAGCAGCGCGCCCTCGGTGATCTCTATGTCGATTCCGCCCGCGCCGGCCAGGGCCCGTCCCGCCGCATCGAGGAACCGCGCGCAGAAGTCGGGGTCCCGCAGCTGCAGCGGCGAGACATTGACGGCGAGGCGGATGGCCTTCAGCCCCAGATCGCCCCAGCGCGCGAGATCGCGCGCCGCCTGCTGCACGACCCACTCCCCGACGTCCACGATGAGGCCGGTCGACTCGAGCACCGGCAGGAACACCGCCGGCGTGACGATGCCGCGCTGCGGATCGTTCCAACGCAGCAGGCCCTCGGCGCCGACCAGCTCGCCGGTGGCGATGCTGACCTTCGGCTGATAATGCAGCACGAACTGTTTGCCCTCGAGCGCCGTGCGCAGCCGCCGCTCGAGAGCGAGGCGATCGGCCACTTCCGAGCTCAGCTCCCGCCGGTAGCGCAGGAACCGCTCGCCGGTGTTGCGTGCCTGGTGCAGCGCGGCTTCCGCATTCTGCAGCAGCGCCTCGGCGTCGGCGCCGTTTTCCGGATAGCGCGCCAGCCCGGCCCTGACGGTCACCGGAACCTCGTGCCCGGCGAGTGCGAGAGGCTTGGCGAAGGCCGCCGTGATGCGGTCGTGGATGAGCCGCACCGCCTCCTCGTAGGAGTCGCAATCCAACACGACGGCGGCGAAGCCGCCGCCCTCGAGGTGCGCCAGCCATTCGCTGCCGCCGAAGTTGCGCCGCAGCGCGTCGGCGACGAACTGCACCACCCGGTCGCCGACGTGCCGGCCGAGCGAGTCGTTGATCGCCCCGAGGCGCTCCACATCGAAGGCGACCACGACCACCTCCTGGACTTGCCCGGCGTGGCGCCCGAGAGCGCGCGCCAGCCGCTCGCAGAAGAGAGCGCGCTTGGCGAGGCCCGTCAGGGAATCGAAGTAGGAGAGGAATCGGACTGCGTCCTCCTTGTGCAGGTACTGCAGGGCGAAGGACAGGTTGGCGGCAACCTCCTGCAGCATCCGGACCTCCTCCTCGCCGAACATGCCCGGCTCGCCGCTCCCGACGGTGAACGTGCCGACTGGCGTGCCGTCGATGAGCAGCGGGACGGAGGCGAGGGAGCGGATGTCGAGCGCCGCGAGCGTCCCGGCAAAGCGCCAGGGAACGACGGCCTCGGTGACATCGTCGCAGATGGCGGTCTCGCCAGTGCGCAATGCGCGGCCCGTGATGCTCTCGCCCCGCTCGCTCCGGATCGCTTCGTCCATCCGGAAGCTGAATTCGCCTTTGCGCTCACCGCCGGCGCCCGCCCAGCCCGCGGCACTTGCGATCCGGGTATGCGGATCGATCAGCACGACGAAGGCGCAGACGTAGTTGCCCACGGCATGGGCGATCCGGCAGGCTTCCTCGAGCAGCTGCGGGCGATCGCGCACGCGCACCACCGCGCTGTTGATTCCGGAGAGCATCTGCAGAACGCGCGTGAGCCGCGCGACGCGCTCTTCCGCCTGCTGCCGCGCCCGCTGCGAGCCCGCCTCCCCGAGCGCGCGCCGCACCGCCGGTCCCAGCCGGGCGAGGTTTTCCTTCAGCACGTAATCGACGGCACCGTGTTTCAGCGCCTCGATTGCACGCTCCTCACCGATGGTGCCGGAGACGAAGATGAAGGGGGTGCCGGGTATCTCCGCCCCGGCGATGGCCAGGGCCGCCATGCCGTCGAACCGCGGCAGGGAGAAATCGGACAGGACGAGGTCGGGCCGCAGCTCGCGCAGCCCTGCGCGGAATTCCGTCTCGCTCTCGACCCGCCTCCAGGCGCAGTCGAGGCCCGCCGCCTCGAGCGCCCGGACGGTCAGCTCGGCTTCCGCGGCAACGTCTTCCAGAATCAGCAGGCGAAGTTCCTGCTCCATTTCCTCGCACCCTTGCCGGACTGGAGCCCACGATACGTAGCCTCGGCAGCCGTGTCATCTCCAACGCGACAAAATGCGACTTCGATGTCGTGATCCGCTTCTCAAACGTTGAAGCGGAAGTGCACGACGTCCCCTTCCCGCATCACGTACTCCTTGCCCTCCAACCGAAACTTCCCGGCCTCGCGCGCCCCGGCCTCGCCCCGCAACCCGACATAATCCTCGAACGCGACCACCTCGGCGCGGATGAAGCCGCGCTCGAAGTCGGTGTGGATCACTCCTGCCGCCTGGGGCGCGGTGGCTCCCACGCGTACCGTCCACGCGCGCACCTCCTTCGGGCCCGCGGTGAAGAAGGTCTGCAATCCCAACAGCCGGTAGGCGGCGCGGATCAACCGGTCGAGTCCCGGCTCCGCGAGCTTGAGCTCCGCCAGGAATTGCGCGCGATCGGCCTCCTCGAGCTGCGCGGTCTCGGCCTCGATCGCGGCGCAGACCGGCACCACGGCGGCGCCCTCCTTCGCGGCGCGCGCCTCGATGGCGGCGAGGAGCGGGTTGCCCTCGAAGCCGCTCTCCGCCACGTTGGCGACGTACATCACCGGCTTCGCGGTCAGCAGGTGCAGATCCCTGATATCCCGCTCTTCCTCCTCATTGAGGCCGAGCGCGCGCACCGGCCGCACCTGATCGAGCTGCGTCTTCACCCGTTCGAGCAGCGCGCGGCGTCGCAGCGCCTCCTTGTCACCCGCCTTGGAAGCCTTGGCGGCGCGCTCGAGCGCCTTGTCCACGGAGCCGAGATCCGCCAGCGCGAGCTCCGTGTCGATCGTCTCGATGTCGGCGAGCGGATCGACCTTTCCCGCGACATGGATGACATCGCCGCTCTCGAAGGCGCGGACCACGTGCGCGATGGCGTCGACCTCGCGTATGTGCGAGAGGAACTGATTGCCGAGGCCGGCGCCTTCCGAGGCGCCGGCGACCAGCCCGGCGATGTCGACCAGCTCCACGGCGGCCGGGATGACCTTGTCGGGATGCACGATGTCGGACAGCTGCTGCAGGCGCGGATCCGGCACGGGCACCACGCCGACATTGGGATCGATCGTGCAGAACGGATAATTCTCGGCGGCGATCTGCGCCCGGGTCAGGGCGTTGAACAGGGTCGACTTGCCGACATTCGGCAATCCGACGATGCCGCAGCGGATGGACATACAAAGAACTCCTGCTAGTTACCCGCGTAGCCAGGCACAGGGATTGTGCCCCGCCGCCGCAGGTGGCGGAGGTCGCGAGCAAAAACCGCGCTTTTGCTCGCGACCGCGCTGGGCGGGGCAGGATGCCCCGATCCAGCGCTTGATCAAGGACCTGCGGCGCCGCGAACGTGCAGCCGATTCATGGCCTTCTGCGCACCGTCGGTCAACATCACCGGAACGGCATCGGCGGCCGCGAGCACCGCCTCGTGAATGAGCCCGGCCTCCGCCGCCGGCGGGCGCCCGAGCACGTAATCCAACACGGCGCCGCGATCGCCCGGATGGCCGATGCCGATCCGCAGCCGCCAGAATTCATCACCGAGCCGCGCCATGATATCGCGCAACCCGTTGTGGCCGCCCGCGCCGCCGCCCTCCTTCAGCCGCACCACTCCGGGCGGGAAGTCGAGCTCGTCGTGAGCCACCAGGATCGAGCGCGGCGGAATGCGATAGAAGCCGGCGATGCTGCCGACGGCCTGCCCGCTCAGGTTCATGAAGGTCATGGGCTTCAGCAGCCATACCTCCGTGCCGGCGATGCTGGCGCGCGCCAGCTCGCCATGATGGCGCGCCTCCCGGCGCAGGCTCGCGCCGGTGCTGCGGGCGAGCTCGTCGAGAAAATCGAAGCCGGCATTGTGCCGGGTTCGCGCATACGTGGGGCCCGGATTCCCGAGCCCCACGATGAGCGTGAGCGGCAAGCCCGCCATGCGGCGCCGCTACTTCTTGCCGCCCTCCTTCTTGGCGGGAGCGCCCTCCTTCTTCGCGGGAGCGGCCTCCTTCTTCTCCTCTCCCTTCTTGGCCGCGGCTCCGCCAGGCGCCGCGCCCGCAGGCGCCGCGGCCGCGCCGGCAGCCGCACCCTCCGCGGGCACCGCGGCAGCGGCGGCTTCCGCAACCGGCTCCGGCTCCGCCGCACGCGGGCTGTGGATCGACACGACCGGCGCGTTGCGGTGCGCGAGCTCCGGAATCGTGACGCCCGCCGGCAGCGGGACGTCGGCCAGGAACTTGGTCTCGTTGAGATTCATCTCCGACAGGTCGAGCAGGAGGAATTCCGGCAGGTCCTTCGGCAGGCAGTTCACCTCGACCTCGGTGAGCATGTGCGAAACGATGCCGCCCTGCGTCTTCACGCCGGGGCTGACGCTCTCGCCCTTGAAGTGGATCGGCAGACGCAGGCGGATCATCTCGTTCTCGATGACCCGCTGCAGGTCGACGTGCACGACGACGTTCTTCGCCGGGTGCATCTGCACGTCCTTGACGATCGCCTCCTGCGCCGTGCCGTCGATCTTGAGCTGCACGATCGAGGAGTAGAACCGCTCGTCACTGATCATGGTGAGCAGGTTCTGCTGATCCAACACGAGCGACTGCGCCTCCTTGTGGCCGCCGTAGAGAATGGCCGGCACCTTGCCGGAGCGACGCAGGCGGCGGCTCGCACCTTTGCCTTGCGCTCCGCGCGGGTCCGCGCCGAAGCTGAATGAAATACGCATGAATGTTCTCCGATATTGCCAAACACGTGCCGGCGCCCGCGACCAGGGCCGGCACACCTGAAAAATTCAGTCGACGTACAGGGAGCTCACGGACTCCTCGTCGCGGATGCGGCGAATGGTCTCCGCGAGCAGCGCCGCCACCGAGAGCTGGCGGATGCGGCTGCAGCCACGCGCGGCGGCCGAGAGCGGAATGGTGTCGGTCACGACCAGCTCATCGAGCGCCGAGCGGGAGATACGCTCCACCGCCTCGCCCGAGAGCACGGGGTGCGTGATATAGGCGACGACCTTGGCCGCGCCCTCGTCCTTCAGCGCCTGCGCGGCGTGGCAGAGCGTGCCCGCCGTGTCGATCATGTCATCGACCAGCATGCAGGTCTTGCCCTTGATGTCGCCGATGATGTTCATCACTTTCGACTCGTTCTGCCGCGGCCGGCGCTTGTCGATGATGGCGAGATCCGCATCGTCGAGGCGCTTGGCGAAAGCCCGCGCACGGACGACACCGCCCACGTCCGGGGAGACGATCACCACGTTGCGATACGCCTGCTTCCAGGCATCCCCCAGCAGCACCGGCGAGGCGTACACGTTGTCGACCGGGATGTCGAAGAACCCCTGGACCTGGTCCGCGTGCAGGTCGATCGTGAGCAGCCGGGTCACTCCCGCGCTCGCGATCATGTTGGCCACCAGCTTCGCCGTAATGGCCGATCGCGTGGCCCGAGGCCGGCGATCCTGCCGCGAGTAGCCGAAGTACGGCACGACGGCGGTGATGCCTACCGCGGAGGCGCGGCGACACGCGTCCACCATGACGAGCAGCTCCATCAGCGTGTCGTTGGCGGGCGGGCAGGTCGGCTGCACGATGAAGACGTCGCGCCCGCGCACGTTCTCCATCAGCTCGACGTTTACTTCACCGTCGCTGAAGCGGCCGACATACGCCCGCCCGAGCGGCGTCTGCAGATGCCGCGCAATGTCTGTCGCCAGCGCCGGATTGGCGTTGCCGGCAAAAAGCGCCAGCGAGTCGCTCGTCGTCATAGGATCTTCGGGACCACCGCCTCAATAGTGAATGGCTGGGGTGGAAGGATTCGAACCTCCGAATGGCGGGATCAAAACCCGCTGCCTTACCACTTGGCGACACCCCAGTCGCTGCTACATCATCGCACTGAACCACCGACTTCGGGCCGTGCCACCGGCCACAGACCGGCCCGGCCCTTCCCGGGGCCGGGTGTTCGCGCGGATCGCGGACACGCCAAGTGTCCTCGATAAAGGCACCGCGCTCACCCAGCCGCTAACTCTGGGAACGATGCGCCGGTGAGATATCGAGTCCCCGCGCCACGAAGCCCGTCCACTCGTCCGGTACGCGCGCCGCGATGCGCTCCGCCTCGGTGGCGGTCGCGCATGGCGCGAAGATACAGGAGCCGGTTCCCGTGAGCCGTGCCGGCGCATATCGCGACAGCCAATCGAGCGCCGCCGCCACCTCGGGACAGCGCGCCCGCACCGCCGGCTCGCAGTCATTGCGGCCACCGCCCTCGAAAAAGGCGCGTATTGTGATGAGGGGGGAATTTCGTGTCAATTCAGGGCTCTGGAAGACCTCCCGGGTGCTCACGCCGACCCCCGGGTGGATGACCACGTACCAGCGCTCGGGAAGCTCGATCGGGGTCAGCCGCTCGCCCACCCCTTCCGCCCAGGCGGAGAAACCTCTAACGAATACAGGCACATCCGCGCCAAGCGGGAGCCCCAGCCGCGCCAGCGCCTCGATGCCGAGCCGGCATCCCCAGAGCTCATCGAGCGCCAGCAGGGTGGTGGCCGCATCCGAGCTGCCGCCCCCCAGGCCGCCGCCCATGGGGATGCGCTTGCGTACGCGCAGCGTCGCGCCGAGCCTCGTTCCCGACGCCGCCTGCAGCGCGCGCGCGGCACGAACGACGAGATCCGATTCCGGCGGCACGCCCGCCGGCCCCTCGGTCCGCTCGATGGCCCCGTCGTCCCGAATCGCCACCCCCACGGTGTCGCAGAGATCGATGAGCTGAAAGACGGTCTGCAGCTCATGGTAGCCGTCCGCGCGTCTGCCGGTGACGTGGAGGAACAGGTTCAGCTTGGCCGGCGCCGGCCAGGAAATCTCCCCGCGGCTCAAAGCTGCCACGCCTCGACGATCATCCGCACCCGCACTCCCGCCCGCCGCAGCGTCAGCAGCCGCGGCAGCCACTCCGCCCCGACCGGCATGTAGGAGGCGTAATCGACCCGCCATCCGTCCTGTGTCAGCGCGGTGAGGCGCTGTCGGGAATCGAGCCGCACGGAGGCGGGCGTGGCGGGATCCGGCACGCCGAGCACCCAGTACCGAATGCTCGTGAGCGGCGGCTCGAAGCCGAGCTTCTCCTGCAGCTCCGCGCGTGCCGCGGCGTTGCCCATGCGTTTGCCGCTCGAGGTGACGACGCTCAGGTCCGCTCCATTCGCCGTGACTTCCACGCCGCCGGCCCCGAGCGGTCCGGTGAGCGCGAGGCGCGTCACGGCGCCCGCCTGCGCCCAGCGGATTCCGGCATTGAAGCCCTGGTTGCCGACGGCGACCGCGACGCGCCCGTCGAGCCCGAACCGCTCGAGCTCCTGCAGCGCCGGCCGCCGTACCCGCCAGGCGATCGTGGGAGCCGGTCCGACCGGCGCCGTCACACAGCCGGCGAGCGTCAATGCCAGCGCGAGAGCCGCCAGCACGGGCCCGGCGGCGGGGATTCGGATGTTATTTCGCATTCGGGATGAAGCGGGCGACCCCCGCCTGCAGCGACTTGGATCCGGGATCGCGCGCCAGCGCCTCCGCCCAGACCTTGCGCGCCGCCTCCTGCCGGCCGGCCGCCCACAGCGCCCGGCCCCAGTGCGCCGCGATCTGCGGATCGTGGCTGATGTCATAAGCGCGCTCGAAGGACGGCAGGGCGCCGGCGGCATCGCCGCGGCGCAAGCGCACCCAGCCCAGGCTGTCGAGCACGGCGGGATTGTCCGGCATCTGCGCGAGCGCGCGGCGGATCAGCGACTGCGCGTGCGCGAGCTGCAGATCGTGATCGGCCAGGGTATAGCCGAGCGCATTCAACACCGTTGGATCGTCGGGCCGCTCGGCGAGGAGCCGCTGCAGCGCCTGCACCGCCTCTGTCACCCGCCCGGCCTGCTCCAGGATGATGGCGCGCTCGTATTCGAGCGCCGGGTGCTGCGGGTGGGATCGCAATCCGGCATCCAGCAGCTTGAGCGCCGCGGCGCTGGCGCCGTGATCGCCCAGAAGCTGCGCCTGCGCGACGATCAGATCGACGGCATCCTCCGGGTGCTGCCGCGCGTATCCCTGAAGCAGGGCGAGCGCCGCGGCCCGGTGGCCGGAGGCCAACAGCAGCGCCGCCGCCTTCTCCCGCGCCTGCAGCGCGAGCGGGGAATCGGCGAGCTTGGCATAGCCGGCCAGCGCCGCGTCGGCATCGCCCTGACGCGTGGCGATGTCCGCGAGATACATGAGCGTGCGCGAATCCGCCTCCCCGCTCTCGGCAAGATCGGCGAACCGCTGCTGCGCCTCCCGCATGTCGCCGGAGACGTACGCCAGCACGGCGAGACGACGGTCGACCTCGGCCCGGGGCGCGCCGGTGTCGCGCAGCTGCTCGAGCTCATGGTGCGCCTCTTCCACGCGACCGAGCTGCTGGTAGACGTCCGCCAGCGCGAACCGGCCGCGCCGCGGGTCCTCGCGCATGAGGCTCTGCGCCGTGGCGATGGCCTTCGCCGGCTCGCCCAGCACCACGTAGGCGCGCGCGAGGACGCGACTCGCCTGCGGGTCTTTCGGGCTTTCCCGGAGCGCGCGCCGCGCGTAGCGCGCCGCGGCATGCGCATCGTAGGCCTCGAGCGCCAGCTCCCCGAGCATGGCCAGCCGCGTGGCGGAGGCGTGCGCGGTGTCGACCACGCCGCTCAGCGCCGCATACACCTCCGGCGGCTCGCACTCCTCGAGCAGCAGAGTCGTGAGATCCGCAAGCCCGCTGTCATCGGCGGCGGCGGTCCCGGCGCTCCCGCTCTTCGTCCGGCGCACCGTCACCGCCCCGCGCGCGCGGGACGGCCGCGCGCTGAAGTAGGCCTTCACCCCCGCGCGGGCGTCGGCGATGCGATAGAGCTTCAGCGCGACGGTCGCGTACATGGCCTGAGCCTCCCGGCTCTGCGGGGCGAGCTCGCGCCAGCGTTGCACGGAGGTCCAGGCCGCGGGCAGATCCTCGCAGGCGAGCCCGACCTCGCTCGCCCGCTGCGCGACCGGAGCGGAAGCGAGCTGCGCCGCCTGCGCGTAGGTGTCGGAGGCGGTCTTGCAGTCGCCGCGCTGCAGCGCGATCTCCGCGACGATCGTCAGGGCGGCGGCATCCGGCTTCGGGGGCGGCGGCGGCCTCCTGGGTGCGGTGGCGCAGCCGGCCGCGAGGGCGGCACAGAGCGCTGGCAGCAGAGCGCGGGCGGGATGAATCGAGGGACGCACGCTCGGCACTATAGAGCCTCCCCACCCGGCGCGCATGGCCTACAATATCCTCAGTTCACTGGAAAAAGTCGCCTGCGGCGCTTTTTCGGACATCAGCTCCGTTACCGCCGGCGAAAGGCGCGACTTTTGCCGGCTGGGGCGTGCCATCCGTTGGCAAGTCCGTAAAGGCTCGCAACCCCCAGCTCATGAAGGAATCCATCCGCCAGCGGCTCGAGAAGCTCTCCGATCGTTTCGAGGAGGTCGGCCGGCTGCTCGCCACCGCCGACATCGCCGGCGGCTCCGCCCAGTTCCGCGACCTCTCCGTCGAGTACGCGCGCCTGCAGCCGCTCGCCGAGCGCCTCGGGCGCTACCGCGGGCTCGAGCGGGACCTGGCGGCCGCCCGCGACATGCTCGGCGACCCGGATGCCGGGATGCGGTCCCTCGGCGCGGAGGAGGTCGAGCGGCTGCAGTCCGGGCTCACCGCCGCGGAGGCGCAGCTGCGATCGCTCCTCATCCCCAAGGATCCGCGCGATGACAAGAGCCTCTTCCTCGAAGTCCGCGCCGGCACGGGGGGCGACGAGGCTGCGCTCTTCGCGGGCGACCTCTTCCGCATGTACGCGCGCCATGCCGAGTCCAAGGGCTTCGCCGTCGAAGTGCTGAGCGAGAGCCCGGGCGAGCACGGCGGCTACAAGGAGATCATCAGCCGGATCGCCGGCCGCGGGGCGTACTCGCGGCTGAAGTTCGAGTCCGGCGCTCACCGCGTGCAACGGGTCCCGCAGACGGAAGCGCAGGGACGGATCCACACCTCGGCCTGTACGGTCGCCATCCTGCCGGAGCCCGATGAGGTCGAGGCGGTGGCGATCAACCCCGCGGACCTGCGCATCGACACCTATCGCTCCTCGGGCGCGGGCGGACAGCACGTCAACAAGACCGATTCCGCCGTGCGCATCACCCATCTGCCCTCGGGCATCGTGGTGGAGTGTCAGGACGAGCGCTCGCAGCACAAGAATCGCTCCCGCGCGATGAAGCTGCTCGGCGCCCGCCTGACCGCCGCGGAGGAGGAGAAGCAGCGCAGCGCGCAGGCGCACACGCGCCGGCTGCAGGTCGGCAGCGGCGACCGCTCGGAGCGCATCCGCACCTACAACTTTCCGCAGGGTCGGGTCACCGACCACCGCATCAATCTGACGTTGTACAAGCTGGCCCAGATCATGGACGGCGATCTGGACGAGCTGCTCGATGCGCTGCAGCAGGAGCACCAGGCGGAGCTCCTCTCGGAGATCGAGGCGCAATGAAGGCCGCCTCTTCACCGGCGCGCGGCGCCACCGCCTGTGCGGGATTCGCCGCACGCTGCGGCCGTCAGGGCGTGCGCGCGGCGCCGGTCAATACTCGATCCGAAGGCGCCTGAACCACGCCTCCGTGCCGTGGTGCTGCAGCGCGATGTGCCCCTCGTCGAGGCGCGCGAACTGCGGCCACTCGCGGAACTTGCTGCGCGCGATCCGCTCCCGCAGCTCCTCGCTGCCGAGATCGTAGCCGAGCACCTGCGTGTCGTCGATCCAGTGCTCGACCCGGCCGCCCAGCACGACGAGCCGCCCGCCATGATAGGCATTGGCGATGTCGCGCTGGTCGTGCCATGGCGCGATGAGCCCGTAGAGCGCTCCGCAGGAGGTGAGCGCGTTGGCCCCGTCCTGGTGGTGCTCGTCATCGAGAAGCTGCATCTCGGGTCCGGACTGCCAGGAGTGCTCGAGCTCCTCGCCGACGCGGTAGAGCACCCCGGAGTTGCCGCCCCGCGGCAGCCGCCACTCGAAATGGAGGGTGAAGTCGCGGAACCGCTCGCGCGTGATGAGGTCCACGGGCGGCCCCGCCGCCAGCGCGCGCAGCGAGTGGTCGTCCAAGCTCCAGCTTCCCTGGGGAAACTGCGCCTCGGAGTAGCCCCGCCAGTCCGCGGCGGTCAATTCGCGCTCGGCCATGGAGTTGGTTTCGCTTGCGGAAGGAGAGAGGGCGCCTGCAATGGCCGTACCCGCCGCGCGCGGGCCCGGCGCCGTGCGGGCGGCGCTATTTGCCCTGGTTGACTTCCCGCAGATACGCCGTGCCGCCGAGATTGCGCATCTGGGTGAGGATCCACCGCTGCTTCCACGCCACGAACCGCGACGGCCGGTCCACGTGCCAGTGCACCGGGTCCGGGAGCACGGCCGCAAGCAGCGCCGCCTGGCTCGCATTCAGGCGCGCCGCCGGCTCGTGATAGAACCGGCGCGCCGCCGCCTCGACGCCGTAGATGCCGCGGCCGAACTGCGCGACGTTGAGATAGACCTCGAGGATCCGCTCCTTCGGCCACAGCGTCTCGAGCAACACGGTGAGGTAGGCCTCGATCCCTTTGCGCGCCCAGCTGCGACCCGGCCAGAGAAAGAGGTTCCTCGCCACCTGCTGCGAGATCGTGCTCGCCCCGCGCAGGCGCGCCCCGTGCTCCGCGGCGCGCACGGCGCTGCGGATGGACTTGAAATCGAACCCGTAGTTGTACGGAAAGGTCTGGTCCTCGGATGCGATCACCGCGATCGCCGCCTGCGGCGAGATGCGCTCGAGGCTCACCCAGCGATAGTCCGTGCGGTAGCGTCCGTCCCCCGCTCGCAGCGCCTCGATGCGGGCCTCCAGCATGAAGGCGCTGCTGAAGGGATTCACCCAGCGCAGCAGCAGCACCGGCACGACCGTGGCGACGAGCCACGCGAAGAGCGCGAGCAGCGCCCAACGACGCAACCGCCGCCCGAGCCCCCCGCCTTTCATCGAATTGGCGCTACTGACCCGGCGGTTCCGACCGGCGGGCGGAGACGATCACCACGTCCTCGAGCGGCGCATCCTGATAGCCCTGCCGGCGTCCGGTCTTCACCGCCGCGATCTTGTCGATCGCGTCCATCCCGTCCTTCACGCGTGCGAAGACGGCGTAGCCGAAATCACGGGCACTGTGATCGAGGAAGGCGTTGTCGGAGAGATTGACGAAGAACTGCGAGGTGGCGCTGTCGACCTCGCTGGTCCGCGCCATGGACAGGGTGCCGCGCGTATTCTTCAGGCCATTCTTCGCCTCGTTGCGGATCGGCTCGTGCGTGCGCTTGTTGCGGAACTGCGCATCGAGCCCCCCGCCCTGGATGACGAAGCCCGGCACGATGCGATGGAAGATCGTGCCGTCGAAATGCCCCTCATCCACGTAGCGAAGAAAATTCTCCACGGTGAGCGGCGCCTCCTTGGGGAACAGCTCCACCGTGAAAGCGCCGTGCGAGGTCTCGAATCGAATCAAGGATGTGTCGGCCATTGGCCCTCCGTCATGCGCTCGCGCCCGGCGAGATCGCGGTGCGAGCGTACTTGAGCGAAGCCGCGGGCCACAAGCGCGCCCGCGACCGCGGCCGCCTGGCCGGCGCCGTGCTCGAGCAACAGCCAGCCTGCAGGCTCGAGGTGATCGGGCGCCGCCCCGATGATCCGGCGCAGGTCCGCGAGGCCTGCCTCGGCCGCTACGAGCGCTAGCTGCGGCTCGCGCATGAGCTCCGGCTGGCCGAGGGCCGGATCGTCGGCGGCCACGTAGGGCGGATTGCTCAACAGCAGATGGAACCTGCGCCCGGGCAGGCACTGCAGCCAGTCCCCCTGAAGCATCTGCACGCGCTCGAGACCGAGGGCCGCGGCGTTCGCCCGCGCCACGGCAAGCGCATGCGCGGACACGTCGGTGGCCACGATCCGCCACCGCGGTCTCGCGCTCGCCAGCGCCAGCGCGATGGCCCCGGACCCGGTCCCGAGGTCGGCAACCCTCGCGTCCCCTTCCGGACGGAGCGCCAGCGCCCGCTCCACCAGCAGCTCCGTCTCCGGCCGCGGGACGAGAACCGCGGGAGTGACGCCGAGCTCCAGCGTCCAGAACCCCTTGCGTCCCAGGATGTAGGCCACCGGCTCGCCGGCGGCCCGCCGCTCGATCAGAGCCAGAAACCGCTCCGCGACAGCCGCCCCCGGCATGTCCTCGGGATGAGACCGCAGCCGCGCGCGACCCGCACCCAGCGCGTACGCGAGGAGCACCTCGGCATCGAGGCTGGGCGTGGCCGCCGGATCACGAGCGGCCAGCGTCTTCAGCAGACGCTGCGCGCCCACTGCCAGCAGCGCGGCGACCGTCGCGGTGCCGGATTGGATAGCCGTCGATGTCATCGTGAAGTTAAGATGCCCGCATGCCGAATGCCCTCTACCCGCCGCTCAGGCCCCGATCGTTCGGGGAGCTGCTCGATGCCGTGCTGCAGATATTCCGTCTGTCGCTGCTCAAATGCATGCCGTACGCCACGCTGGCCATCATCGCCGGACAGCTGTCGACGTTCTACTACCTGCTGCGCGGCCGCCTGCCCACCCTCGACAGCAACGACCCGGTCGGCGTCACGCTGTACGGCGTGGGAACGCTGATCGAGCTGATCCTCTGGATGGCCTTGCTGCGCCGCCAGTCCGGCATCGCGGCCGGCCGGCCGGTGGCGGGCTTCGCCGATCTGCTCGATGCGGTGAAAAGGGCGCCCGCCATTGCGGCCATTGCCCTGCTCGGCGGCGCAGCGGCGGCCTTCTTCGTGCTGCCGGCGCTCGCGCTCACGCCGCCCTACCGGACCGCGGGCGTCGCCGTGATGCTGGCACCCGCCATCTACGTCCTGATCGCTCTGTCGCTCTCGCTGCCGGCGCTGGTGCTCGCCCGCAAGGGCGTGCTCGCGAGCCTCGCCTACAGCTTCAGGCTCGTGCGCGGCAACTGGTGGCGCGTCGCCGGCGCGTACCTCGTCGGATCGGCGGTCATGTTGACGCTCTGGTTCCTGATGGCCACCGTCGCCGCCGTGGCATTTTCCCAGAACGGAGCCGCGGGCGAGGCGATCACGCGCGCGGTCACCTCCGCCGCGATACTCGCGGTGATGGCGATCGGGCTCACCTTCTACTCGGCGCTCACCCTGGCCCTGTTCGGTGATCTCGAGGTGCGCCGGATGGCGAGCCGGGCCGAGTAGGCCCGAAGGCGCAGGCGCCCGCCGAGCGCGCGCGGCCAGGCCGCAGCCCGGCTCCCCCTTCAGGTGCTCTCGTAGCCGAGATTGGGCGCGAGCCACTTCTCGGCCTGCTCGACGCTCAGGCCCTTGCGCCGCGCGTAATCCTCCACCTGGTCGCGGCCGATCTTGCCCAGCGCGAAGTAGTGCGCTTCCGGGTGCGCGAGATACCAGCCGCTCACCGCCGCCGTCGGATACATGGCGAAGGAATCGGTCAGGCGGATGCCGGTGCGGCGCTCGACATCGAGCAGCCGCCAGATCTTGGCCTTTTCCGTGTGATCGGGGCAGGCCGGGTATCCCGGCGCGGGGCGGATGCCGCGATACTCCTCGCGGATCAGCTGGTCGTTGGTGAGCGATTCCTCCGCCGCATAGCCCCAGAGCTCGCGCCGCACCCGCTCGTGGAAGTGCTCGGCCGCCGCCTCCGCGAGGCGATCGGCGAGCGCTTTCAACATGATGCTCGAGTAATCGTCGTGCGCGCGCTCGAAGCGCGCGACGTGCTCCTCGATGCCGACGCCCGCGGTGACGGCGAACGCGCCGATGTAGTCCCGCACCCCGCTCGACTTCGGCGCGATGTAGTCCGCCAGGCACTCGTGCGGCTGGCCCGGCGGCTTGCCCTTCTGCTGGCGCAGGAAGGACAGGGTCACGAGCGGCTGCCCGCGGTCCTCGCCGGCGTACACCTCGACGTCATCGCCCACCGCGTTGGCGGGGAAGAGGCCGATCGCCGCCCTCGCCTCCAGCCAGCCCTCGGCGATGAGCTGCTTCAACATGCGGCGCGCATCGGCGTAGAGACTGCTCGCCGCCTCGCCGACCTTCGGATCGGTGAGCACCTCCGGGAATTTGCCGGTGAGCTCCCAGGCGTTGAAGAAGGGCATCCAGTCGATGTGGCTGAGCAGCTCACCGAGCGGATACTTCTCGAAGACGCGCACGCCGGGAACGCGCGGCGCCGCCGGCGTGTACCTCGCCCAGTCGATGCGCCGCCGGTCGGCCCGCGCCTGCGCGATGCTGAGCTGCGGCGCCTTCACCTTCCTGCCGGCGTGCTGCTCGCGCCGGCGCTCGTGCTCCTCGTTGAGCTTCGCGAAGTACGCCTCGCGCTGCGTCGCATTGGCGAGCGTCTGACAGACGCCCACCGATCGCGAAGCGTCCTTCACGTAGATGACCGGCGAGCGGTACTGCGGCGCTATCTTCACCGAGGTGTGCGCGGGCGAGGTGGTGGCGCCGCCGATGAGCAGCGGCAGCTCGAAGCCCTGGCGCTGCATCTCGCGCGCGACATTCACCATCTCGTCCAGGGAAGGGGTGATGAGCCCCGAGAGACCGATGAAGTCCGCGCTCTCGCGGCGCGCGGTGTCGAGGATCTTCTCGCAGGGGACCATCACGCCGAGATCGACGACCTCGAAGTTGTTGCACTGCAGCACGACGCCGACGATGTTCTTGCCGATGTCGTGCACGTCGCCCTTGACGGTGGCGAGCACGATGCGGCCGTTGGTCCGGCGGCCGCCGCCGGCGCCCTTCATCTGCTCGATGTAGGGGATCAGGTGCGCCACGGCGCGCTTCATGACGCGCGCGCTCTTGACCACCTGGGGCAGGAACATCTTGCCGGCGCCGAACAGATCGCCGACGACGTTCATGCCGTCCATCAGCGGACCTTCGATGACCTGCAGCGGGTGCTCGAAGGCGAGCCGCGCCTCCTCCGTGTCCTCGATGACGAAGTCATCGATGCCCTTGACCAGCGCGTGCTCCAGCCGCTTCGCCACCGGGAGGGATCGCCACTCGAGGTCGTCCTTGCGCTTCGCGCCGCCCTCGCCCCTGTATCGTCCGGCGATCTCCAGCAGCCGCTCCGTCGCATCCGGCCGCCTGTCGAGGATGACGTCTTCCACCGCAGCGCGCAGCTCGGGCGCGATCTGCTCGTAGATCGCGAGCTGACCGGCGTTGACTATCCCCATGTCCATGCCGGCGGCGATCGCGTGATAGAGGAACACCGAGTGCATCGCCTCGCGCACCGGATCGTTGCCCCGGAACGAGAACGAGACATTGCTGACGCCGCCGCTCACCAGCGCGTGGGGCAGCAGGCTCTTGATGCGCCGGGTCGCCTCGATGAACGCCAGTGCGTAGCCGTTGTGCTCCTCGATGCCGGTGGCCACCGCGAAGATGTTGGGATCGAAGATGATGTCCTCGGGCGGGAAGCCCGCGCGGGTCAGCAGCCCGTAGGCGCGCTCGCAGATCGCCACCCGGCGCGCGACCGTGTCGGCCTGGCCGCGCTCGTCGAAGGCCATGACCACCGCCGCCGCGCCGTAGCGGCGCACTTTGCGCGCATGCTCGAGGAAGACCTGCTCGCCCTCCTTGAGGCTGATGGAGTTGACGATGCCCTTGCCCTGCAGGCACTTCAGTCCCGCCTCGAGCACGCTCCACTTGGAGGAATCGAGCATCACCGGCACCCGCGCGATGTCGGGCTCCGCGGCGATGAGGTGCAGGAAGCGCACCATGGCCGCCTCGGAATCCAGCATGCCCTCGTCCATGTTGATGTCGATCACCTGGGCGCCGCTCGCGACCTGCTGGCGCGCCACGTCGAGCGCCGCGGCGTAGTCGCCCGCCTCGATGAGCTTGCGGAACCGGGCGGAGCCGGTCACGTTGGTGCGCTCGCCGACGTTGACGAACAGCGACTCCTCGTCGATCGCGACCGGCTCGAGCCCCGCGAGCCGGGTCTTCACCGCAGGCGCCGGGATCGCCCGCGGCGCGCTCCGCGCGACTCCCTGGCGCAGCAGCCGGATGTGCTCCGGCGTGGTCCCGCAGCAGCCGCCGAGGATGTTGACCAGACCCGAGTCGGCGAAGTCCCGCAGGATCTCCGCCGTCTCCTCCGGCGCCTCGTCGTACTCGCCGAACGCGTTCGGCAGGCCGGCGTTGGGATACGCGCAGACGCGGGTGTCCGCGATGCTCGCGAGCTCCTGGATGTAGGGGCGCAGCTGCCGCCCGCCCAGCGCGCAGTTCAGTCCCACCGCGAGCGGGCGTGCGTGCCGGATGGAGTTCCAGAAGGCCTCGGCGGTCTGACCCGAGAGAATGCGGCCGGAGGCGTCGGTGATCGTGCCCGAGATCATGATCGGCAGCTCGGTGCCGGTCTCCTCGAAGAGCGACAGCGCGGCGTAGATCGCGGCCTTCGCATTCAGAGTGTCGATCACGGTCTCGATGAGGAGGAGATCGACGCCGCCGAGCAGCAGCGAGCGCGCCGCATCGAGATAGGTCGCCGCCAGCTCGTCGAAGGAGGTGCTGCGGTAGCCGGGGTCGTTGACGTCCGGCGAGAGGGAGCACATCCGGCTGGTGGGACCGAGCGCGCCCGCCACGAAGGCGGGGCGCCCCGCCGACTGTGCGTACTCGTCCGCGGCCGCGCGCGCCAGCCGCGCGGCGCGGTAGTTGAGCTCCGGCACCAGCGCCTCGGTGCCGTAGTCCGCCTGCGACACCGAACTGGAGTTGAACGTGTTGGTCTCGATGATGTCGGATCCGGCCTCGAGATACGCCCGGTGGATGCCGCCGATGACATCGGGCCGGGTGAGCGTCAGGATGTCGTTGTTGCCCTTGAGGTCGCGCCCGAGGCCGCGGAAGCGCTCGCCGCGGTAGCCGCGCTCATCGAGCCGGTGCTGCTGCACCATGGTGCCCATCGCGCCGTCGAGCAGCACGATCCGCTCATCGAGCAGGCGGTGCAGCCGCTCGATGCGCTCCCGGCGCGCCGTCTCATCGACCGGCGCGACCGCGAACGGCGCTGCCGCCGCCCGCGGTCCCGCAGAGTCCGGGCCCGCCGGACCCGGCCGGTCAGCCTTCGGGGCGGTACGGCCGCAGGCATGGCGAGGCTCCGACCCTGCGCCCTGTGAGACCCGCGCTTGCGAGCGGATATTCATCGGCGCGCCCCTTCGGGCCGGCTGCGGCCGTCCACAGAATCCGCCGCAGGGGATTTTGAGCGCCCGGCATCGCCGGGCGGGCGCGCAGGGCCGGGTAAATTCGTTCCGGACGGTTCTGTCATGTCGCGGCTCCCGCGGCGGCGGGCGGGGCAGCCGGTTGCCGGCCGGGACGAACTCCCAGCGCGTGACAGATGGCGTATGTCAGCTCCGCCCGGTTCAGGGTATAGAAGTGAAAGTCGCGCACGCCGTATCTCTCGAGAGTGTGGACCTGCTCGATGGCGACGCTCGCGGCGATCAACCGCCGCGTATCCTGATCGTCATCCAGCCCGTGGAAGCGATCCTCGAGCCAACGCGGGATGCGGGTGCCGCACCGGCCCGCCATGCGAAGCACCTGCGGGAAGCGCGTGATCGGCAGGATGCCCGGCACGATGGGCGCATGGACCCCGGCCGCCGCGCAACGGTCGCGAAACCGCAGGAAGGCCTCGATGTCATAAAAGAACTGCGTGATCGCGCGCGAGGCGCCCGCATCCACCTTGCGCTTGAGATTCTCGAGATCGAGCTGCGCCGAGGCCGCTTCCGGGTGGACTTCCGGATACGCGGCGACGGAGATCTCGAAGTCGGCGACGCTCTTCAGGCCAGCCACCAGCTCCGCGGCATAGGCGAAGCCCTGCGGGTGCGGCTCGTAACACGCCGCGCCCTGCGGCGGATCGCCGCGCAGAGCCACGATGTGCCTTATGCCGTGATCCCAGTACTGGCGCGCGATGTCGAGGATCTCCCCGCGGCCGGCGCCGACGCAGGTGAGGTGCGGTGCGCCGGTCAGGGCCGTCTCCTGTTGGATCCGGGTCACGAGCTGATGCGTGCGGGTGCGCGTCGAGCCATCGGCGCCATACGTCACGGAGACGAAGCGCGGCGCCAGCGGAGCGAGTCGCTCCACGGAGCGCCAGAGCGTGGCTTCCATTGCCGCATCGCCGGGGGGAAAGAATTCGAATGATACGTTCATCCGATCCTCGGCGCGGAGACTCCAGCATGGATGCTGGAGAGGAAGCGCCGCCTTCCTGTGGCAACGTATCGCAGGGCTGGGTTAATATACAGCTCGTCGGCATATCGGCCATTAGGCCACCGGCAGGCGATCGACGGTTTTTGGGGCGGCGCGCGGCAAGCGAGTGCAACGGCACGGTGGTTTCGACTGCGAGTGTGCGTTGGGTAAGGGTGCATGGTTGTGTCCGGGCTAGAACGTTAGCCTCCTGATTCTGGAAATCCCCTCCCTTGAGGGAGGGGAAGACGTTAAGGTTCGCTCATGCTGCGCTGGCCGTACTGCGCGGCTGCTGCGCGGACGCCACGGCCACCGCGGCCAACACATGCTGGCCGTCAGCCTCGATGGGACTCATGCGCTCGCAGGTCAGCCCGGCCTCACCGAGGAGCCTGCGCAGCCTTGCGAGCGGGTGCTCCACCACCCGCCCGCGGGGGCGCTCGAGGGACTCGTAGCGCTGGAAAAGAAGGAGTCGGCCGCCGGGCGAGAGCGCGCGCCGCCCCGCCGCGAACAGCCTGCCGAGCGCCTCATCGGGCGTACCCAGCCGATCGAGCAGCACGGCATCGAAGGTGCGCCCGAGGCGCGTCAGGTCTCGCGGCCCGAGCGCTTCGCCGCCCGCGGCGAGGAGGACACGACAGTGCAGGCCCGCGCGCTCGACCGTCGCCCGCGCGATCTGTGACGAGCGCCGCGAGCAGGCGAGCACGGTGCACTCCGCGCCCAAGGCGGCCGCGGTGTCGATCAGCTCCGGATGATCTGCGCCGACCAGCAGCACCGAGCCCTCCGGGGCGAGCGCCGCCGCCGATTCGACGAAGCCTCGCAGCTCCCTGCCCAGACGCGAGGCCGCCGGTGCTCCCGCGCGCGGGCCCTCGCCTTGCATCGCCTGCGCCTGCGCCCGCTCCCGGTCGCGCGCGAGCAGCGGGTCGGTGCGCTCGAGCTGACCGAGCAGGCCCTGGACGAATCCGGCAGCCGGACCGCCGCGAGCCAGGCCGTAGTGCACCCATTGACCCTGCCGCACGCGCTCGATCAGCCCCGCCTCACCGAGGATCCTCAGGTGCCGCGACACCCGCGGCTCGCTCTGGCCCACGATCTGCGCGATGTCCGAGACGCTGAGCTCACGCGCGGCGCAGAGAGCCAGCAGGCGCAGCCTTGTCGGCTCGCCGGCGGCTCGCAGCCAAGTGATCAGAAGCTCGTGCGGCGGTGCGGGCATGCGGCAAATAAAGAATTGCACAAATCTTTAATTGCAGTGTACACGAGGTCGCCTACCGGCGCAAAACGGGAAGATCATTTCAAATATGAGACAATCTCAATGGACCGTGGATGAATTGCTGCCGCCAGGATCCGGACCATCCTCGAAGATGGCCTCGACATCGTTCGCTTCGAACTTGTAGGGCCGGTGGCAGAACTCGCAGGTGACGGTGACCGCTCCCTGCTCCCGGAGCACATCGCGCACCTCATCCGGTCCGAGCGCACGCAAGAGGCTGGTGACCCGGCCGTGGCTGCAGCGGCACTCGAACTGCACCGGCGCGCCGCGGAAAAGCCGCATGTCCTGCGCCGAGAAGCCGCGCCCGAGCAGCTCCTCCACCGGGCACTGCAGCAGATCCTCCGCGCTCAGGCGCTCGATGCCGCGCTCCGCCTGCTCCCAGGTCTCGCTCATTTGGGAATCGTCCGTACCGGCATCCTGCGGCAGCTTCTGGACCAGGACGCCTGCGCCCCGCTCGCCGTCGGCCGCCAGCAGCACCCGCGTCGGGAGCTGCTCCGAGCGGGCAAAGTAAGCCTCCAGCGAGCCGGCCAGGGAGTCACCGCTCAAGGGCACGACGCCCTGATAGCGCATGTTGCGCTCGTCCGCTTCCACGGTGACGGCGAAGCGGCCATCACGGCCGACCAGGCGCCGGAAGATGTCGCCGGCGGGCTGCTGCGCCGTCAGCGCCGACACCGCCTCGGCATCGAAGCGTGCGACCGCGCGCAGGCGGTAATCGTGCGTGCACTGCGCAACGAGCAGGCTGACGGCGCCGCTGCCTTGCAGCTGCAGCGTCAGCTGGCCGCGGAACTTCAGCGTCGCGGCGAGCAGCACCGAGGCGGCGACGGCCTGCCCGAGGAGCTCGCGCACCGGCTCCGGATAGTCGCGGTGGGCGCGCAGCTCGCGCCACGCGCCTTCCAGGCGCACCCAGTGCCCGCGGACGGGGCGATTCTCGACGATGAAGCGACGAACCTCGTCGCGGGGAGCGGCTTGTGAATTCATTCCGGCACAATGGGGCGTCGCCGCCCATTACTCAACTCATCTCGTGCGCTGCGCGCAGGTCTCGACGGGACTCGCCCGCGGCGACTCGACCGCCGGGTCTTTATCCTGGAAGCTTCTTCTTGAGCAGCTCGTTCAGCTGCGCCGGATTCGCCTTGCCCTGCGTCGCCTTCATCACCTGCCCGACGAAGAAGCCGAAGAGCTTGTCCTTGCCCGCGCGATAATCGGCGAGCTGCCCCGGATTCTTCGCCATCACCTCCTCGATGGCGCGCTCGATGGCGCCGCTGTCGGTGATCTGCTTGAGGCCTTTCGACTCGATGATGGCATCGGCGCCCTGGCCGCTCGCCCACATGGCCTCGAACACCTCCTTGGCCAGCTTGCCGGAGATCGTCTGGTCGGCGATGCGCGCAAGGAGCCCGGCCAGGCGGGCCGCCGGCATCCTGCCCGAGCCGACCTCGACACTCTCCTTGTTGAGC
The DNA here is from genome assembly GCA_027306985.1 of Gammaproteobacteria bacterium. GTDB lineage: Bacteria > Pseudomonadota > Gammaproteobacteria > Steroidobacterales > Steroidobacteraceae > 13-2-20CM-66-19. Next base: position 22,430 of record DAHUXV010000076.1, read on the forward strand.
GCGGCGGCGAGCTCCCCCATCACCCAGTTGGCGGCGAGCTTGGGCTCCCGCGGTACGGCGCGCACGACCTCCTCGTAGTAGTCGGCGAGCTCGCGGCTCGCCGTCAGCACGCCGGCGTCGTAAGCGGAAAGGCCGTACTGCGCCGAGAGCCGCGCCGCCTTCTCGTCGGGCAGCTCCGGCAGGCCCCTGCGCACCTCCTCGATGAACTCCTCGCTGACCGCGAGCGGCAGCAGATCGGGATCGGGGAAGTAGCGATAGTCGTTCGCCTCCTCCTTGGTGCGCATGGAGCGCGTCTCGCCCTTGTCCGGGTCGTAGAGGCGGGTCTCCTGCACCACCTTGCCGCCGGACTCGATGAGCTCGATCTGGCGCGCGATCTCGTACTGGATCGCCTTCTCGACGTAGCGGAAGGAGTTGATGTTCTTGATCTCCGCGCGGGTGCCGAGCTTGTCCGAGCCCTTCGGCCTCACCGACACGTTGGCGTCGCAGCGGAAGGATCCCTCCTGCATGTTGCCGTCGCAGATCTCGAGGTAGCGCACCAGCGTGTGCACCTTCTTCATGTAGGCGACCGCTTCCTTCGCGGAGCGCAGGTCCGGCTCCGAGACGATCTCGATGAGCGGCGTGCCGGCGCGGTTCAGATCCACGCCGGTGAGCCCGCCCAAGCCCTCGTGCAGCGACTTGCCCGCGTCCTCCTCGAGGTGCGCCCGGGTGATGCCGATGCGCTTGGCGCTGCCGTCGTCCAGCACGATGTCCAGGGAGCCCTGCGCCACGATCGGCAGCTCGTACTGGCTGATCTGATAGCCCTTGGGCAGGTCGGGGTAGAAGTAATTCTTGCGCGCGAACACCGAGTGGCGGGCGATGCGCGCCCCGACCGCGAGCCCGAACCGCACGGCCATCCGCACCGCCTCGCCGTTCAGCACCGGCAGCACGCCGGGGAAGCCGAGATCGACGAGGCTCGCCTGGGCGTTGGGCGGCGCGCCATAGGCGGTCGAGGCGCCGGAGAAGATCTTCGACCGGGTGGCGAGCTGCGCGTGGATCTCGAGCCCGATGACGGTTTCCCACGCGCTCTCGTTGGCGCCCGTCATGCGAATCGCTCCGGCGCCTTCAGGTGCCAGTCGGTCTCGAGCTGGTAGCGATGCGCGACATTGAGGATGCGCGCCTCGGCGAAGTGCGGCCCCACGATCTGCAGGCCGACCGGAAGCCCGTCCACGAAGCCGCACGGCACCGACAGGGCGGGCAGCCCGGCGAGGTTCGCGCCGATGGTGTAGATGTCGTTGAGATACATGGTGATCGGATCGGCGGTCTTGGCGCCGATGCGGAAGGCGGCGGTCGGGCTCGTCGGGCCGGCGAGCACGTCGACCTCGCCGAAGGCGCGCTTGAAATCGGCGGCGATGAGCTGCCGCACGCGCTGCGCCTTCAGATAATAGGCGTCGTAGTAGCCCGCCGAGAGCACGTACGTGCCCGTCATGATGCGGCGCTTGACCTCGGCCCCGAAGCCCTCGCCCCGCGAGCGGCGGTAGAGATCCTGCAGGTCCCGCGGATCCTTGCAGCGGTGGCCGAAGCGCACGCCGTCATAGCGCGCGAGGTTCGACGAGCACTCCGCGGGCGCGACCACGTAGTAGACCGGCACGGAACGCGGCAGGTTCTGCAGGCTGACTTCCCGCAGACTCGCGCCCAGCCGCTCGAGCACCGCGAGCGCCTCGCGCACCCGGCGCTCGCTCTCGCGGTCGAGACCCTCGTCGAAGAATTCCTTGATGAGGCCGACCTTCACCCCCGCAAGCGGCGCATCGAGCGCGGCCAGGTAGTCCGGCACCGGCGTATCGACGCTGGTCGAGTCTCTCGGGTCGAAGCCGGCCATCTCGCGCAGCATCAGGGCCGCATCCTGCGCGCTGGCCGCGAGGACGCCGGCCTGGTCCAGGCTCGAGGCGAAGGCGATCATGCCGTACCGCGACACGCGCCCGTAGGTCGGCTTGACGCCCGTGATGCCGCAGAGCGCGGCCGGCTGGCGGATCGAGCCTCCGGTATCGGTCGCGGTCGCCGCGGGCACCAGCCGCGCGGCCACCGCCGCGGCGGAGCCGCCCGATGACCCGCCGGGGACGAAATCGGGGTTCCAGGGATTCCTCACCGGGCCGTAGTAGCTGGTCTCGTTCGAGGACCCCATGGCGAACTCGTCCATGTTGAGCTTGCCCAGGGTGACGGCGCCGGCCGCCTTGAGCTTGGCGACGACGGTGGCGTCATATGGCGACACGAAGTTGTCGAGCATGCGCGAGCCGCAGGTGGTACGCACCCCGGCCGTGCAGAAGAGGTCCTTGTGCGCGATGGGGACGCCGGCCAGCGCCCCGCCGCGCCCGGCCGCGAGGTCGCGATCCGCGGCGGCAGCGGCCTCGAGAGCCTGGGCCGCGGTAACGGAGATGAAGGCGTTGAGCGCCGGCTGACTCGCCTCGATGCGCTGCAGATAGGCGCGCACGAGCTCCACGCTCGAGAACTTCTTGGCTCGCAGGCCCGCTGCGAGCTGGGTGAGGGAATTCCTGTGAATCACGTCGCGGAACGCCTATTCAATGACCTTGGGGACCAGATACAGCCCCGCGGCGACCTGCGGGGCGCACGCCTGGTAGAGCTCGCGCCGATCCTCTTCGGTCACCACATCCGGCCGCAGCCGCTGCGTGAGCCCCGGCAGGGGATGTGCCATGGGTGCGACACCGCCGGCATCGGCACGGTCAAGCTCGCCCACCAAGTCGAGAATCCGCGACAGGCTCTCCTGGTAGACGGGGATCTCGGCCGGCTCGAGCTCGAGGCGGGCCAGGTGGGCGATGCTTTCGATCTGTGCGCGGGTGAGGGACATGGGGGCGGAAAAGCCGAATGAGAAAAACAGCCCAAAATCATACATGTTGCCTTGCTGAATGTCCCCCCGG
>DAHUXV010000236.1 GCA_027306985.1 Gammaproteobacteria bacterium
GGCTTCAAGGGAATCATCAGCGGCGAATTCGACCATCTGCCGGAGCAGGCGTTCTACATGGTCGGCAGCATCGACGAGGCGGTCGCCAAGGCGAAGACCCTCCAGTAAAGGCAACCATCCATGGCCGAGCAACACACCATCCACGTCGATATCGTGAGCGCCGAGGGCGAGATCTTCTCGGGTGAGGCCGCCATGGTGTTCGCTCCGGCTTCGGAAGGCGAGATCGGGGTGGCACCGCGGCATGCGCCGCTGCTCTCGATGCTCAAGCCTGGCGAGGTGCGGGTGCAGACGCCCGATGGGCAGCAGCATTTCTTCTTCGTGGGAGGCGGCGCGATCGAGGTGCAGCCCGCCAAGGTGACGGTGCTGGCGGATACGGCCCTGCGGGCGAAGGACATCGACGAGGCGGCGGCGCTCGCCGCCAAGCAGCGTGCGGAAGAAGCCCTGCGGGACCGCACGGGGCACATCACTCAGGCGGAGGCGCTGGCGGAACTGGCCCGTGCCGCGGCGCAGTTGAAGATCATCGAGCGGTTGCGCAAGCTCCGGTCCTAGGACTTTCCGGAGATCCGGGCACCGCCGCACGGGTGCGACATGGCTAATTCAGACTCCGGTCCCGCTATCCCCCTGTCGGTCGTCATCCTCGCGGCGGGGGAGGGGAAGCGGATGAAATCCGCGCTGCCGAAAGTGCTGCAGCCGCTCGCCGGGCGGCCGCTCCTCGCCCACGTCATCGATACCGCGCGCTCGCTGCAGCCGGCGGCGATTCACGTCGTGTACGGGCACGGCGGCGAGCGCGTGCGCGAAGCGCTGGCGCGGGAGCAGGTGCAGTGGACGCTGCAGGCGCAGCAGCTGGGCACGGGACACGCGGTACTGCAGGCGGTCCCGAAAGTGCCCGACGACCACGTGGTGCTCATTCTGTACGGCGATGTGCCGCTGCTCAGCCGGCAGACGCTGCTCGATCTGCTCGCCGTCGCCGGGCCGCGGCAGGTCGCGCTGCTGACGATGATCGTGAGCGATCCGGCCGGCTATGGACGGATCGTGCGCGACGGCCAGGGAAAGGTGCAGCGCATCGTGGAGCAGAAGGATGCATCGGCCGAGGAGCGCGGGATCCGGGAGTGCAACACCGGGGTACTCGCGGCGCCGGCCGGCCTCCTGAGGCACTGGCTGGAGGGACTGAAGGCCGACAACTCGCAGCGCGAGTACTACCTCACCGACGTCATCGCGATGGCGGTGAAGGCGGGGGTGGCGGTCAATCCCGTGGCATGCGCCGATCCCGTCGACGCGCTCGGGGTCAACGACAAGGTGCAGCTGGCCTTTCTCGAATCCGTGTGCCGTCACAGGGCGGCACGCGAGCTGATGCTGGCCGGGGTGACCGTCGCGGACCCGGCGAGGATCGACGTACGGGGGCGGGTGACCCACGGCAAGGACGTCTTCATCGACATCAACGTCGTGATGGAAGGAACCGTGAAGCTCGGGGATCGGGTGCGCATCGGGCCGGGATGCGTGATTCGCGATGCGCAGATCGGCGATGACACGCAGGTCCTGCCGCATTGCGTGATCGAGGGCGCGGTGATCGGCCCCGGGTGCAATATCGGGCCGTTCGCCCGTTTCAGGCCGACCTCCACGCTCTCAGCCGGCGTTCACATCGGCAACTTCGTCGAGGTGAAGAATTCGACGATGGCCGACGGGTCGAAGGCGAATCACCTGTCATACGTGGGGGATGCGCAGGTCGGCGCGCGCGTCAACATCGGCGCCGGCACCATCATCGCCAACTATGACGGCGCGAACAAGCACCGCACGGTGATAGAGGACGACGTGCACACAGGGTCCAACAGCGTGCTGGTGGCTCCCATCACGATCGGCGCCGGCGCGACGGTCGCGGCCGGCTCGACGGTGGCGAATCAGGTGCCTGCCGGCAAGCTCACCATCGCACGCGCGCGCCAGACCACGATCGAAAGCTGGACCCGACCGACGAAGCAGAAGAAGTAGCTGCACGACTCCCCAGGCGTACGTCGATAACGTCTGCGCCAACGTCCGCCGACTACGCGCGCTCCTGCAAAGATTGCAACGTAGATGGGTGCGTCGACAGCAGGATAATGAACATCGAGTTTTTGCATGAATGCGGAAGCTATTGATCTTTCGCACCCATGAATTCTGCGTAGACTGATTCCCTTCCTCTCGGCGTTATCGTGAGGCGGGTGAATGAGCACGCTGCATGAAGTCAAAGTCGCGGTGAAGGCGCTGTCGCGCGCCGACCGGACGCAACTCCTGGATTGGATGGCGGTGGAGCTGGACGTCGGTCTCTTCGTCACGGAGCCGCCCGGGATCTACGGTGCCGTCGAGCCGGAGCGGGATTTTTATTCCATCGAGGAGTACCTCGCGCTCGAGGAGGGCAGCTCGATGGCGTACGAGTACGTGGCCGGTCAGATATATGCGATGGCGGAGCCGAGCCAGTCGCATGAGACGATCGTCGAGAACGCCTATTCGGCGCTCCTCGTGCACCTGCGCGGCGGTCCCTGCCGCGCGCACCTGGCCTCCCGCCGCGTGCGGTTCCAATGCCGTGGTGACGACATCGTCTACAGGCCCGATGTCTGGGTTGGTTGTGGTGACGAGCGTGACTCCCAAGGCAGGCTCGTCGAAGCGCCTCGCCTCGTCATGGAGGTGCTCTCGCCTTCGACGGCGAGAATCGACAGGCGGGAGAAGAGCGTCAACTATCGTGAGATCCCATCGCTGCAGGAGTGCGTGCTCGTCGCCCGGAAGAGCGCGCAGGTCACGATCTTCCGCCGGGTGGAGGAGTGGAGGCCGATCGTCCTGCACTCGCCCGGGGAGACTCTCGAGCTGCGGTCGGTCGGGCTCGACCTGCCGCTCGCGCGCATCTATGAAGGGCTTTCCTGAAGGCAGGACTTCGTGCATCGCATTCGCGGGCGTGCAACGGAGCCGTAGCACTCTTGCGCTAGCTTTGCCCGGATGAATGTGTCCGGAAACCCACGATCCCACGGGCCCGCGCTCCCCGGCTGCGATGATCTCGGGCGGCTGGAGGGCCGCTGGCGTGATCTGCGGCGGGAGCACGACCTGGCTCGAGCGCGGCTCGCTGGGGTGGCGCCGGGGGAGGCCGACGGGCTGCGTGCCGCCTGGCGGGACTATTGCGAGGTTCTCGCGGAGCTCGACGAGGCGACTGCGGCGCTGCGGCACCTGCGTACCGCCGAGGACTGAGGCGCCGCGCCAATGCCTGCGGCGCAGCGGCCGTATGCGCGGGTGCAACCTCGATCCGGGCTCCGCCCTCGAGCGGATGCGTCCGTTACCTATGGACGGATGACTTCGCGATTCGTAGCCTGTCGACGATGGCGGCAGAGCTGCATCGGTCCGAGTCAGGCACGAAGAGCGTGCGTCACATTGCGCGCAGCCAGATCGCCGCTGCAGTCGCCGCGCTGCAGAGCCGGACACCGACGGACGAGGCCGTTCACGAAGCGCGCAAGGAGCTGAAAAGGGCGCGCGCCACGCTGCGTCTGCTGCGGGATGCGATGGGTGAGAAGGCCTACCGGCGCGAGAACCAGGCGGTGCGCGACGCCGCGCGGCCTCTCAGCATCATCCGCGACAGCAAGGTGCTTCTCGACACGCTCAACGGCCTGGTTGCGCGCTTCCATGCGACCGGGGAGCTGCCGCCGACGGAAGATTTGCGGCGCGCGCTGCGCCGCGAGCGTGCCGCTGCCCGGCGGACTGCTCTGAAGGGACCGAAGCCCTTCAGGGAATCGTGCGCTGCACTGCAGGCCGTCCATCATCGCGCCCGCCGGTGGCGCCTGGGCGGCGGCGGCTGGGAGGTGTTGGGGGCGGGGCTCAAACGGGTCTACGGTCAGGGGCGCAAGGCGCTGGCGGCGGCGCAAGCGGACCGCACGCCCGCCAACCTGCACGAGTGGCGCAAGCAGACCAAGTACCTGTGGCACCAGCTGCAGCTCCTCGAGCCCCTATGGCCGGGAATGATCGGTGAGCTCGCC
>DAHUXV010000247.1 GCA_027306985.1 Gammaproteobacteria bacterium
GAAGACGAGCCGGCCATCCGGGACAACTACGCGGCCGCGTTCACGCGCGAGGGCTACCTCGTGCGCGCCTACGGCAATCGCGCACAGGCCATGGCGGCCTTCGCCGCGCGCCTGCCGGACCTGGCCGTGATCGACATCTCCCTCGAGGATGAGCCCGAGGGCGGCTTCGAGCTCTGCCGGCAGCTGCGCGGCCTGTCGGCGGAGCTGCCGATCATCTTCCTCACGGCGCGCGACTCGGAGCTGGATGCGGTATCGGGACTGCGCCTCGGGGCGGACGACTTCCTGACCAAGGACCTCAGCCTCGCGCACCTCATCGCGAGGGTGAACGCCCTCTTTCGCAGAGTCGATGCGCTGCGCAAGCCGCCGGGCGATGACGGCCAGATCGTTCGCCGCGGACCGCTCGCGCTGGATGTCGAGCGGATGCGCGCGCAGTGGGACGGCAGCGTGGTCCTGCTCTCGCTGACGGAGTTCTGGATCGTCCACGCCCTGGCGCGCCACCCGGGACACGTGAAGAACCGGCAGCAGCTCATGGACGCGGCCAACGTCGTGCTGGACGACAACACCATCACCTCGCACGTGAAGCGGATCCGGCGCAAGTTCCAGGGGCTAGATCCCGCCTTCGACGCCTTGCATACCGTCTACGGGATGGGTTACCGCTGGGTCGAGTGAGCCGGCGATGTCGCTGCGACTGAAACTGCTGCTGCTCGGCCTGGCGACCTTCGTGCTGCCCTGGGAGGGCATCCGCTACGCACGGGAGATGGAAGCCGCGCTGCTGCGCAGCGAGCAGCATTCGCTGCAGGCGGTGGCGCAGACGATCGCCGCCTCGCTGCAGGGCCGGATGAGCCTGCTCTACCGCAATCCGGGCGAGCCGCCGCCCCGCAAGCTCGGCCCTTACGATCTCGCGCCGCTGGTGATGACGGCCGCCCCCTACATCGACGGATATCCCGACGACTGGCCGCGTGACCCTGGCGCTTGGCGCTACTACGGCACCGGCGCGCACCGCTTCGGCATCCTGACCGGCGTTCACGACCGGATGCTCTATGTGCTTCTCGAGGTGCACGATCCGCACCTCGTCTTCGATGCGCCCGGCGCCAGTCCGCTCGACTCCTCCGCGCTCGGAGACCGGGTGTGGATCGGCTACGAGAACCCGCAGGGCGCGCAGCGTCACGAGTTTCTGGCGCTGACCGGACCGGGTCCGATCTTCGCCCGCCGCATCGTGACCGGCGAGTACGGCAAGGAGACCGCGGTGCAGGATCCGCGTGTCGTCGGCGCGCTTCAGCCCACCGCCGCCGGCTATGACGTCGAGATCGCCATGCCCCTCTCGATGGTCGGCGATCAGTTCGGTGTACTGCTGGACGATCGCGACGAGCGGGGCGCGGCGCCCCTGAGCTACGGCACGCTGGACAGCGGCGATCTTCACACCCGGGGACGTCTGGTCGTCGGCTCGCCGTCGCTGACACCCTATCTGGCGCAATTCATGCAGCCGGGCTTGAGGTTGTCCGTGACCACGCCCGACGGCTCCGTTCTGGCGCAGTCGGACGAGCTGGCGGTGCCGGGGGTGCTGGCTGCGGAGCCGAGCATCCTGACGCAGTTCTACCGCCGCTTCGTCGATCGGCAGGGTGAGCCGCCCTACATCGCATCGGTGGCGCCGATCTACGATGCCGCTCACCACGAGGTCATCGGGAAGCTGCAGGTCACCCAGGCCGCGGATCGCTGGGAAGGGCTGCGGGACCGCGCGCTGACCCGCCTGCTCGACGGGACATTGGTGATCAGCGCGATCGCGCTTATTGTCACATTCGTGTTCGCGGCGCACCTCGCGCTTCGGCTGTCGCGCCTGCGGCGGGCGAGCGAATCCGCGTTGACGCGGGATGGGCTCGTGACGCAGTTCCCGGAAACGGCCGCCCCTGACGAGCTCGGAGACCTCGCGCGCAGCTTCTCGCGCCTGCTGGGGCGCCTCGGTGAGTACACGAGCTACCTGCGCTCGCTCGCCGGCAAGCTGGCGCATGAGATCCGCACACCATTGACGATCGTGCGCTCCTCGCTCGAGAACCTGGAGTCGGAGGAAGTGTCGCCGGCCGCGCGGCAGTACCTGGAGCGCGCGCGCCAGGGGAGCGAGCGCCTGAACGCCATCCTGGTGGCGATGGGGGCCGCCACGCGGGTCGAGGAGGCCATCGGCAACGCCGAGCGCTCGCGCTTCGACCTGACACCGGTCATCGGGTCCGCCGTGAGTGCGTACCGCGTCGCATTTCCCGAGCGCCGCTTCGCCGCCGAGCTGCCCCCGGAATCGATCGAGATCGAGGGCGCGCCCGACCTGATCGTGCAGCTTCTCGACAAGCTGATCGACAATGCGGTCGACTTCAGTCCCGACAGCGCAACGATCACGGTGCGTCTGCGGCGCGAGCCGGCCGCCGCGGTGCTCGAAGTCGACAACCCGGGGGCGCCGCTCGCGCCGGAGGTCCGCGCGCGGCTCTTCGAGTCCCTCTGGCAGTCGCGCAGCGGCGCTGACAGCCGGCCGCATTTCGGGCTCGGCCTCTACATCGTGCGGCTGATCGCGGAGTATCACGGCGGCGGCGTCGCGGCGGCCGACCTGCCGGGCGGGCAAGGCGCGCGCTTCGAGGTGCGGCTGCCGCTGGCGGACGTCCCGCTGTTGCCCAATTACAACGATAAAGTCAAGCTCGAATCGGTATGATTTTGGGCGAGAGAGCATCGGGTGATGCGCACACGCCATACTTGCGGAGGATAACGAAGCAGAAGTCCGGAGATCGACGCGGGCACGGGAGATGGCCGCAACTTTTGCAGCGGCTGTCAGGAACGATCCAACGCGTGGATTGACACGTGGGCCTCTAGATTGGGCCGGGGCGCGAGCTCCAACGTTTCAGCCGACTTAATAGATGCCCGTGTACGCAAGCTGACAGCGAGCTACCGGGACGGATTCTCCAAAGAAAACTAGCCCGCCGGGGAGACTCGGCGGGCTATTTTTTTTCCCGGCCCGCAACGTTGCCTGCGGCCGCTGGGATCGCCCGGCAGCGCGCTCCCGCGGCCGTTCCCCCGGGGCACTACCTCTCGCGCCGATCACCCTCGGAGGGGATGGCCTCGGAGTGCCGGCTCACTCGCTTTCGCGTGGCGTTCCTTTTGAGCGGCGAGGTATTGCATTGCGCATCCCCTTGGATCAACATCCGCGCCGCGCAGCGGGGCGTGGTGCCGGCCGCGGCGTGCGGACCGTATCGCTGGGGCGCTTGCCCCGGCGCTTGCGGGTCTTGGACGGGACTTCGGAGGTGTGACGAGCGAGATGAAGACGAGCAAAGCCGACAGCGACCCTGGGCCCTCTCTTCGCAGCGTCAATTCGTATCTCGAGAAGAATTTTCCCGACTTTTTCGCCGAAGCGCGCTTTCAGGTCGGGGATGACGATTATTTTCTCTACGTGCGCTTCGGCCAGTACCTGGCCCGCTCCATCGAGCAGAACCGGGCTCCCCGAGACAAGATCAACCGCGGCTTCACCGTGCTCAACAAGATGGCGCGGGCGTCGGCGCGGCACCCGGGCATCCGGCAGATGCTGGTCTCGGGCCCGCTCGAGTACATCGTCGACGCGCCGAAGGCGCGGGCGCTGGCGCTGAAGCGTCTCTCGCCGGTGGCTCAGGGTTACCTGGAAAGCCTCTGCGAGTAAGGTAGGGGCCCATGGACGAGGCCCTGGAAGTTCGCCGGTTCTGGTTCGGCAAGCTGCCGCTGAAGGCGCAGGACGTGAAGCCGCGCCTCGCGCTGTGGTTCGGCGCCGGCGCCGAGGAGCAGCGGCGGTCCGATGAGCTCGTCCGCTCGCGCTTCGGCGCCCTGATCGAGCGCGCGGCCGCGGGCGAGCTCGCCCCGTGGGCCGACAGCCCGCGCCGGCGTCTGTCCCTCATCCTGCTGCTCGACCAACTCCCGCGTCACATCTTCCGGGGCACGCAGCGGGCCTTCGCCGCCGACCGGGAGGCGCTCGCCCTGGCGCTCTCGGGAATGCAGTCCGCCGCCGACGCGGCGCTCATGCCCGTGGAAAGGATCTTCTTCTACATGCCGCTGCAGCATGCGGAGCTGCCCGATGCGCAGGAGGAGTCGGTCGCCGCCTACCGAAGGCTGCGCAACGAGGCGCCGGAAGAGCTCGCAGGCATGTTCGCCGACGCGCTCGAGGCGGCGCAGCTGCATCACTCGATCGTGGCGCGCTTCGGCCGCTTTCCGCACCGCAATCGCGTGCTCGGACGGCGCAACACGCCCGCCGAGGAGGAATACCTCCGCGGCGGCAGCCGGGGCTTCGGTCAGTAGTTGCCCTCGACCGGGCTGGAGCCCGGATCCAGCGCTTCTCAAAATGGTTGCGCCAGTCGCTCGAGGCGGCGGATGCGCCGCTCGAGAGCGCGTTGCGCTTCCAACAGCTCGACCGCCAGCGCCGCGCCGCTGACGTTGATCCCGAGATCGCGTATGAGCCTGCCGGCCACGGCGAGGCGCGGCAGCTCGGCCGCCGCAACCTGCCACTGCTGCGGCGCATGGCCGCGCGGGGAGACGAGGCCGAGCTCGGCGAGCTCGATCACGGCGTCGAGCTCCAGGCGGCAGAGCCGGCAGATATCGGCCGAGCCGATCCAGTCCGCCTCGCCCAGGAGCTGTGCATCATGGTTTTGCATGCCCATCACCCGATATCGGCACGCGGGTCGAAGCTACCGAGCTTCGCGCGCATCTCCTCGTACAACGCCCGCGCTGCGGGGAAGTTGGCGTCGGGCAGGACGACCTTGAGCTGCACGTACTGATCCCCCGGCGGGCTTCCCGGAAGGCCGCGGCCGCGCAGGCGCAGCTTCTGGCCGGACTGCGCCCCGGCAGGCACCTGCATCTCGACAGCGCCCCCCAGCGTCGGCACGGCCACCGTCGCCCCGAGCGCCGCCTCCCATGGCGCGACCGGCAACGTCAGTGTGATGTCCCGGCCCTCCAGCTGGTAGAGGCGATGCGAGCGGACGTGCGCCTCCAGATACAGATCGCCGGCACGTCCGCCACCCGGCGCCGCCTCACCCTGGCCGGCGAGCCGGATGAGATGGCCATCGGTGAGACCCGCCGGAATGGCGACCCGCACCGTGTGGGAGCGCAGCTCGAGCGTTCCATCGGGCTTGAGCTCGGGCCGCTTCAGGTCGAGCGTGCGGGTGCCGCCGCCGAAGGCCTCCTCGAGATCGAGGTCGATGCGGGCGTGATGGTCGCGCCCGGCCTGCTGCCGCCGCCCGGAGGCTCCGAACGGACTCGCGCCGCCGAAGAGCGAGGAGAAGAAATCGCTGAAGCCCTCCTCCTCGAACACGCGGGCGCCGGCGCCCCCGCGGGAGCGGGTGCCGCCGCTGAACTCGAAGCCGCTCGCCCAGTCCGGCGGCGGCCGGAACTGCTGGCCCGACTTCCAGTCGCTGCCGAGCTGATCGTAGGCGGCGCGCTTCTCCGGGTCCTTCAGCACCTCGTAGGCCTCCTGCACCTCCTTGAACTTCTGCTCGGCGTCCTTCTCCTTGCTGACGTCAGGGTGGTACTTGCGGGCGAGCCGGCGGTAGGACTTCTTGATGTCCTCGGCGGCGGCCGTCCGGGCCACGCCCAGAACTTTGTAGTAATCCCGGTATTCCATGAGCGACGCGGCCCTCGTGGAAAAGGTTGAGGAAACGGTGGCGACATGGGGGCGCGG
>DAHUXV010000250.1 GCA_027306985.1 Gammaproteobacteria bacterium
GCGAACTGCTTGCACACCGCCTGCACGGTATCCGAGTGCAGGCCGAGCAGCTGGCTGCTGCCGCTGGTGAGCTTGATCAGATCAAAGCCCGAGGGCCAGCGCTTGTTGTGCCGCCGGGCCGCATTCTGGATCTCCCCGCAAAAGTTCCAGACCCGGTTCACCTCTCGGGCCTGTCGCTGAAGATGCCGACCGGCGGTCGCATCCTTGATCCTGTACCGGTACGTGAGCACCATTGCGGCAGGGTAGTCGGATCATGCGAGATCGACAACCCGGACGCAGAATTTTCCTGCGAATTCACACGTCCTGCACCACGTCCCCAGCGTCAGAGCTAACATCTATGCATCAAGTGACGTGCGTGCGCACCGTCCTCAGCAATGCCCGTTGCCGACGCTCGACGAAAGGCGTCCCTCGCCCTCGATACGCAGCCGCATTCGCCGCCGAGAGCGCGCCTCCTCCTCGCCGTGAACGGCGAGGTTTCCGGCGCGGAGACGTTGGATGAGCGCGACTGAATTCGACCCCAAGGCCTTCACCGCGGCGCTGCCGCGCCGTCCCGGCGTCTACCGCATGTTCAGCGCCGGGCACGAGCTGCTCTACGTCGGCAAGGCGAGGAGCCTCAAGGATCGCGTGAGCACCTACTTCGCCGCGGGCAACGTCAACCCGAAGGTGCAGGCGCTGGTGCAGCAGATCGCGGACATCGAGGTCACGGTCACCAACTCCGAGACCGAGGCGCTGCTCCTCGAGTACAACCTCATCAAGGCGCACAAGCCGCGCTTCAACGTGGTGCTGCGCGATGACAAGAGCTTCCCCTACGTGCAGCTCTGCGCCGGGCACGACTTTCCGCGGCTCACCTTCTATCGCGGCCCGCGCAGCGCTCCCGGACGGTATTTCGGGCCGTTTCCGAGCGCCTGGGCCGTGCGCGACACGCTCAATCAGCTGCAGAAGCTCTTTCGGATACGCAATTGCCGCGACAGCTTCTTCGAGAACCGCAGCCGGCCCTGCCTGCAGCACCAGATCGGCCGCTGCTCCGCGCCCTGCGTGGGACTCATCACCCGTGAGGCGTATGCGCAGGACATCGAGTCCGCCGTCAAGGTGCTCGAGGGCCGCAGCGACGAGGTGAACGCCACTCTGCAGGCCCGCATGGAGGCGGCGGCGGCGCGATTGGAGTTCGAGCGCGCCGCTCAGATACGCGATCAGCTCGCGGCCTTGAAGCACATCCAGGCGCAGCAGATCGTCACGGCGGAAGGGGAGCGCGACGTCGATGTGTTCGCGATCGTCGGGGAGCCGGGCGAGTACGCGATCAGCGTCATGCTGGTCCGCGGCGGCCGCAATCTCGGCACCACCAGCTACTTCCCCCGGGCGGCGCTCGCGGAGCCGGACGAGGCGCTCTCATCCTTCATGATGCAGTACTACGCCTCGCAGGAGCCGCCGCCGGAGGTGCTGGCGGGGCAGAAGCTCGAGGACACGGAGTCGCTCACCCAGGCGCTCACGGCGCGAGCGACCCATGCGGTGCACGTGCGCTGCCCTTCGCGCGGTCTCGGCGCCCGCTGGGCGGAGTTGACGCGGGAGAATGCGGCGCAGTCGCTGCGCATGCGGCTCGCGCAGAAGCAGGGGCTGGACGAGATGCTCGCCGCGCTTGCCGCGGAGCTGGAGCTGCCCGAGGCCCCGCAGCGGATCGAGTGCTTCGACATCAGCCATACGGGCGGGGAGGGCACTGTGGCTTCCTGCGTGGTCTTCGGGCCGGAGGGCCCGCTCAAGAAGGAGTACCGGCGTTTCAACATCACCGGCGTGACGCCGGGCGATGACTACGGCGCGCTGCGCCAGGCGCTCGAGAGACGCTACACGCGCGTGCGGGACGGGGAGATTCCGGCGCCCGACCTGCTGCTGATCGACGGCGGTCTCGGGCAGATCGCCTCGGTGCACGAGGTGCTGGCGGGGCTCGGCTTCGGTGAGCTCACGCTGGTCGGCGTCGCCAAGGGGCCGGACCGCCGCCCGGGCCAGGAGCGGCTCTTCGTTTACGGCGCCGCCGCGCCCCGGATTCCGCAGGCCCACTCGCCCGCATCGCGGCTGGTGCAGCGCATTCGCGACGAAGCGCATCGCTTTGCGATCACCGGCCACCGGCGCCGCCGGGCGCGCCGCTACAATGAGTCGGTACTGGAAACGGTGCCCGGGCTGGGTCCGGCCAAGCGACGGGCGCTGCTCACCCATTTCGGCGGCCTGCAGGGGGTGATGCGCGCCGGTGTGGCGGACCTCACCCAGGTCGCCGGAATCGGAGCGGCTCTGGCCCGCACCCTTTATGATCACCTCCACCCCGGCTCTTGATCGCGCCATGGTCTGGAACGTCCCAAACACGCTGACGTGGCTGCGCATCGCCGCCATCCCGCTCATCGTCCTGCTCTTCTTCATGCCCTACCACTGGTCCGATCCGGCCGCGGGGTGCCTGTTCGCGGCCGCGGGCGTCACGGACTCGCTGGACGGCTACTTCGCGCGCCGCCTCGGCCAGACCTCGCGGCTCGGCGCCTTTCTCGATCCGGTGGCGGACAAGCTGATCGTGGCGGTGGCGCTCGTCCTGCTGGTGAGCAAGGACACGAGGGCGCTCATCGTGCTCACGGCCGCGGTCATCATCGGCCGCGAGATCACGATCTCGGCGCTGCGCGAGTGGATGGCGGAGATCGGGCAGCGGCGCAAGGTGGCGGTCTCGCAGCTGGGGAAGCTCAAGACCATCCTGCA
>DAHUXV010000255.1 GCA_027306985.1 Gammaproteobacteria bacterium
CGACGGCCGCTCGCGCGGCGAGCCCTATCTCTGCATCGAGACCGCGCCCGGACGGCGCGCCAGCCTCATCGTCCGCGGAGACCTCGTCGCGGAGGAAAGTCAGACGCCGTGGCGCCTTCCGCCCGAGGAGCCGCTGACGCCGGTCCTGACGATCGAGCCGGCCGCCGGCGCGCAGCCCGGTGCTGGCGCGGCTCGCCTCGTCGAGATGGCGCCGTGGTACGCGCAGAACGCGCTCGTGCACTACCTGTCGCCCCGCGGCCTCGAGCAGTTCTCCGGCGGCGGCTGGGGCACCCGTGATGTCTGTCAGGGACCGGTCGAGATGCTGCTCGCCCTGGGGACATTGCCGCCGCTTCGCGATCTGTTGCTTCGCGTCATGGCCAACCAGAACCCCGACGGCGACTGGCCGCAGTGGTTCATGTTCTTCGAGCGCGAGCGCGGCATCCGCGCCGGCGATTCGCACGGGGACATCGTCTTCTGGCCTGTGCTCGCGCTCGCCCAGTATCTTCTCGCCTCCGGCGATGCGGACATCCTGGAGACGCAAGTCCCGTTCTTCGATCCCAGGAGCCCGGACGCGGGCGAGCGTGCAGCGGTATGGCAGCATCTCGAGCGCGCTTTGCGCGTCATCGACGGACGGCGCATTCCCGGCACGACGCTCGCCGCCTACGGCCACGGCGATTGGAACGACTCCCTCCAGCCTGCCGACCCGGCACTGCGTCATCACATGTGCAGCGCCTGGACGGTCACGCTGAGCTTCCAGGCCTTGGCGAGCCTCGCGCGCGCCTTGCGGTCCGTCGGCCGCGCCGCCCAGGCGGAGCCGCTCGAGCGCCAGGCCGAAGCGATTCGCGGCGACTTCCAGCGCCTGCTGCTTCCGGACGGCGTACTCACGGGCTACGCCGTGTTCGACGGCGCCACGGACGTCCGCTACCTGCTGCATCCGCGGGACGCGACCACCGGCGTTCGATACAGCTCCCTTGCGATGATCCACGCGATCCTGGAGGACATGCTGACTGCGCAGCAGACGCGCGCGCACCTGGAAGTCATCGCCCGCGAGCTCACCGGCCCCGACGGCGTGCGCCTGTTCGACCGGCCGATGCCCTATCACGGCGGCCCGCAGCGCATCTTCCAGCGCGCGGAGAGCGCGACGTTCTTCGGCCGCGAGATCGGCCTGATGTACATGCATGCGCATCTGCGCTGGGCGCAGGCCCTGGCGCATGTCGGGCTGGCGGAGGAGTTCTTCCACGCCTTGTGCCAGGCAGACCCGATCGCCATCCGCGCCGTCGTCCCCACGGCGGCGCCGCGCCAGGCGAACTGCTACTACTCGAGCTCCGATGCGGCATTCGCGGACCGGTATCAGGCGCGCGCCCAATACGAGCGCGTTCGCAGCGGCACGATCGCCCTCGATGGCGGCTGGCGGGTGTATTCCAGCGGCGCCGGGATCGCGCTGGCCCTGACCCTGAGGCGCTTCCTCGGACTCACCTGGGAATCCCGCGCCCTGTGCATCGACCCGGTCATGCCGGCGGCGCTCGACGGGACGCGGGTGATGATGTCCATGAGCGGCCGCCCGCTCGAGGTGACATATCGCGTCGGGACTGCCGGCTGCGGAGTCAACGAGATCGCTCTCAACGGCGAGACGCTGCCGTTCACGCGCGAAGCCAATCCGCACCGCCGCGGCGCGGCGCGGGTGGCCGCGGCTGCCGTGCTGGATCGCCTGCGCCGAAACCGGAACACTCTCGCCATCGACCTCGGCTAGGAGCCCATCGCAGCTGCGCCATCATTTCCGCACCGCGGCCCAAGTCGCGCCTTTGGCCGCCGGCAGCGGCGGCACCGTCCGCAAAACGGCCGCAGGCCGGTTTTGCCGATAGACTAGTGCCGACGATGTCATCCGCCCGCTTGCCCACGCCCAGCCCTCTCCCGCGCTTCGCCTCACGCGACGAGGCCGCGAGTCATCGAACCATGCGCCGCGTCCTGTTCCTCGGCCTGATGGCATCGGCGCTCTGCGCCTGCCACTCCGGTCATCGGTCCTCCGCGCCGGCCGATGCGCGCATGATCCCCGCGCGCACCGCCATTGCCACCTCGGCCACGCCGCCGCCGATGGCCGTTGCCCTGGCCCCGCAGATCAACGGCGCCGACTTCCTGCAATTCGACAGGACTCTGTCCTCCAGCGCCTTCGCGGGACGCAAGCCGGGCACGCGCGGCGAGGTACTGACGATCCGCTATCTGGTCGATCAGTTCCGCCGCATGCACCTGACACCGGGCAACCGCGGCTACTGGCTGCAGCTCGTACCGATGGTCACGACCACGCTCGTCAACACCGGCACGAAGCTCGAAGTCCGTGCCGGAGGCGGCCTGCAGCGCTTCGCCTACGGCACCGACATGATGGCCTTCACGCAGCAGGCGCGGCCGCTGGTCGCGCTGCGCAATTCGCCCATCGTGTTCATGGGCTACGGGATCGATGCGCCCCGATGGCAGTGGAACGATTACCAGGGCGTCAGTGTCAAGGGCAAGACCGTGATCGTGCTGGTCAACGACCCTGGCGACGCCACCGGCAATCCGCAGCTCTTCAACGGCAAGGCGATGACCTGGTATGGACGCTGGGTCTACAAGTACGAGGAGGCGGCGCGCATGGGCGCGGCCGCCTGTTTCATCGTTCACACGAGCGATGGCGCGGCGGGCTATCCCTGGACGGCGGTCAGGAACAGCACCCGCGGCGCGCTGCAGAGTCTGCCCGCGGGCGTTGCACCGGGTCCCAGGCTCGCGGTCGCGGGCTGGCTGACGCACGCCGCCGCGGCGCGGCTCTTCCGCTCGGCCGGACTCGATTTCGACAGCCTGGCCGCGCAGGCGGCGCAACCCGGCTTCACGCCCGTGTCGCTGCAGGCGAGCGCCTCCATCCTGCTGCGCAGCACCGTCGCCCGCGGTCGATCCTACAACGTGCTCGGGATGGTGAAAGGCAGCAAGCATCCCGACCAGGTGGTGATCTACAGCGCCCACTGGGATCATCTCGGCGCCTTCACCGGGCCTCACGGGCGCAGGCAGATCTTCCACGGCGCCATCGACGACGGCAGCGGGGTTTCCGCGCTGCTCGAGATCGCGGACGCGTTCGCCCACCAGAAGACCCCGCCGGAACGCAGCGTCCTCTTCCTCCTGCCGACGCTCGAGAGCGCGGTGACGCTCGGATCCCGATACTATCTGACCCACCCCGCATTTCCGCTCGCGAAGACGGTGGCGAACATCGACGTCGACGGCTGGCCCATCATCGGCCGTGCCCGCGACATGACGGTGATCGGAGAGGGGCAGTCGCAGCTCGAGAACGATCTCGGGCAGGTACTCTCGCTGCAGGGCCGGACGCTGACCTCGGCAGCGGCGCCGGACTCCGGATCCTGTTTCCGCTCCGACCATTTCAGCTTCGCCAGGGCCGGCGTGCCGACGCTCATCGCCGGTCCCGGCCTGGACCTGATCGACGGCGGGCGCGCCGCGGGGCTTGCGGCCGCGGCGGACTACACCGCGCACCGCTACCACACGCCAAAGGACGTGCTCGATCCCAACTGGGATCTCAGCGGCACGCTCGAGGACATCCAGACGCTCTATCTGCTCGGCCGCCAACTCGCCGACGGCGATCAGTGGCCGGACTGGTATCCCGACAGCGAGTATCGGGCGCGGCGCGATGCGATGATGGCGAAGGAGCCTCAGGGCCCCTGACTCGTGCTGCGCGAGACTGCGAAGTCGACGATCTTCTCGCCCGCGAGCGGTACGGTCTCGCGCACGGTGATGCTCGGCGGGTCCTCACCGCCGCGCGCGGCGCAGACCGCCGCCACATGGCCGCAGCGAAGATCGAGCTGCCAGAGCCGCCAACCGCCCGGCGAGTCGCCGAGCTGCGGCCGCACGTGCAGCGTCAGTCCCCGCTCGCCCGTCGGCTCGAAGCGAAAGGCGTCGAGGGCGATCGCCAGACCCAATCCCCGCGCCTTGATGTACGACTCCTTCAGGGTCCACAGCTCGAAGAACCGCCGGCGGCGGGCGGCCGGCGGCAGCGACCGCAGCGCGGCGCTCTCCTCCGGCGCGAAGTAGCGGTCGAGCCCGTCGACATCGGCTTCGCGCGCCTCGACGCTCTCGACGTCGACACCGAGCGCCCGGCCCGACGTCACCCCCAGCAACACGAGGTCCGAGGAGTGCGAGATGTTGAATTCCAGCGCGGGCTGGGTCCGCGGCGCCGAGATCTCGGGCCGCCCGTGCGGTCCGGCCGAGAACGCCCAGTCCTCGGGACGCACCGGTGCATAACGTGAGAGGGCGGTGCGCACCAGGGCGCGGGTGACCAGATAGCGCCGCTGGTCCCTGGGGAACCGAAAGCGCGCCTGCCGGGCGCGCTCGTCCCCGCTGAGCAGCGCATCGTACCGGGGCCAGAGCGAGTCGTCGCCGATCTGGCTGATGTAGGTGCACCAGAGGTCGATCCTGCGGCTGTCGGCGGCGAGGTCCATGCTGCGCGGCTACATGCCGGGCTCGCGCGCCGAGCGGACATCCTGCGCCCTTCCCTTCCACTTTCCGCCCCGGCCGGCGGCATATTGCACGGCGGAATGAACGGTGGCGCCGGCATAGAAGAGCGCCACCGCGGGCAGAAGCAGCGCGTACGCCGATGAGACCCGATAGAAGCGGACCATCGGCAGATAACAGAGGGTCATCAGCAGCCACGCGGCGCCCCCGAGCGCCAGCGCATCCGGCCGGCGCGCCAGCAGCAGCAGCAGCGGCGGCGCGAGATAGGTCGCGAGCAATCCGAGCAGGGTCCCGGCGAGCAGCAGGTACGAGTGTCGCAGCTGGTTGAAGGCGGTCCGCGAGATCATGGCGCCGATCTCGGCAAACGAGCCGTACACGCGCAGGCTCCGCGTCTGCCGCGCAAGACCCAGCCAGATGCGCCCGCCGCTCGACTTGACGGCGCGCGCCAGCGCGCAGTCGTCGATGATGCGGCCGCGAATCGCGGCGAGGCCCCCGGCGCGCGCGAGCGCCGCCGGCCGGATCAGCATGCAGCCGCCGGCGGCGCCTGCGACCGAGGAGCGCGGCGAGGCGATCCAGGCTGGCGGATAGAGCTTGAGAAAAAAGAACACGAAGGCCGGGATCAGGCAGCGCTCGGCGAAAGTCGCCGTCGAGAGGCGCACCATCAGCGAGACCAGGTCGAGCCGCTGCGCTTCGGCCGTGTCGGCGAGTACCGCGACGTCCCCGGGCGCGTACTCGATGTCGGCGTCGGTGAAGAGCAGGAAATCGGGATTCCGTCCGGCCGCGGCGGCCACGCCCTGCGACATGGCCCAGAGCTTGCCCGTCCAACCGGGCGGGGGCGGCGTGCCGCGAAGCACCGTCAATCGCTCACCGGCGCCGGCGTCTTCGGCCGCGCGCATTGCCGCCTCCGCAGTCCCATCCGTGCTGCCGTCATCGACGACGATCACCTCGACGGGCGGCACCCGCTTCTGCGCAAGCAGCGAGCTCACGGCTCTGCCGATCCCTTCGGCCTCGTCGCGCGCCGGGACGACCGCGACGACGCGCCTGCCTGGCGGGCTGACAACGGCCGCTCCCGGCGAGGACCGCGGCAGCAGCGCGCGCGAAACGCGCCAGAATCCGCCGCGCGCAAGCAGCAGATAGAGCCAGATGGCCAGCGGCAGCGCCGCGGCGGCCTGCGCCACGGTCACGGGGTCAACCGACACCTGGGGCATGACCCATAGTCGGCATGCGGGCGAGCCCGCAAGGCCGATATAATCGATAGACCTGCTTCGCCATGCTGGCTTCCTTACGACTGAATCAACTTGCCGCGGAAGGCCGCGGACCCGGAGGCCGCGGCCGAAAGCCGCGGAGAGCGTACTGATTGCCTCGAAAGACACGAGCGGACCGCCGTACATCAAGCATAGCCCAAGGCGCCTCCCCCGGGCAGCGCTCGGGCTGATCGCCGCGGCGCCGCTTTGCCTCGGGCCGCGCGCGGCCGTGGCGCAGGGGACGCCCGCATCGGGCATGCACCGGCCGCCGGTCACCGGCCCCATTCCGTTGACGAGGAAGCCGAAGGCGCCGCAGACCCGTCACAAGGTCAACTGGCTGAATCCCACCAGCTGGCCGCTCCTGCCGGTGCCGCTCACCGCGGTGGACCCCAACAGCGGCACGACGCTCGGCATCATCCCGACCCGGCTGGTGACCAATTCCCGCAGCGAGATCACGGACATCATCGCTCCGGACATCATGCACAACCCGTACTTCGGCTGGGGCGCGCACGCGCGCATCCTCGCCTTCCCCTCCAAGGACACGCAGTGGTCGATCGTCGCCGGCGGGGAGCAGCACATCGAGAGCACCTTCGATGCGGTCTTTCAGACGGGACTGCTGCGCGAGACGCCCTTCTCGCTCACGGTGGAGGGCCTGTACGACCGCAGCGGCACGCCGCGCTTCTACGGCATCGGCAACAACTCCTTCAAGATCAACCAGACGGTGTACACGGACCAGCAGCTCGGCGTCACGGCCACGCTGGGCTGGAACATCACGCATGCCTGGCAGCTCGCCTACACCTTCGCCGCCAAGAAGGTCAAGGTTCTCGGCACGACTCTGCGCGGCATTCCGCCGATCACCTCCCGGTTCAAGGGCACGTTCGGCATCGGCACCACGCACGAGCTGCTGAACCGCATCATGCTCATTTACGACACGCGCAACGACATCACGATCCCCACGCGCGGCATGGAGGTGGTCCTCTTCGGCGGAGTCGCGAGCCGCAACGTCGCGCTCGACGATTCGCTGTTCACCGAGGCCGGCGGCGACGGCCGCTTCTACTGGTCCCCGTTCCGCTCGCTCGTGGTGGCGACCCATGTCAATCTGAGATACGAGCCGACCGCTCACGACGCGCCCTTCTGGGCCCTGAGCAGCCTGGGCGGCGATGAGAGCAGCATCGGCGGCTCGCAGACGCTGCGGGGCTACGGCCGGGGGCGCTTCTACGACCGCAACTCCTTTTCCTTCAACCTGGAGCTGCGCGAGAACGTGCTCTCGATCAATGCGCTCTCGACGCACATCATCCTGCAGATCGCGCCCTTCTTCGACACCGGCCGGGTCTTCCACGGCACCGGCACCTTTCCAATCCGGCATCTGCACAACGTGCTGGGCGTGGGCTTTCGCGGAATCGCGCCGCCGTCGGTCGTGGGCTACGTCGACATCGGCAAGGGCAGCGAAGGCCTCGCGGTGTTCACCGGCATAAACTATCCCTTTTAGGCCCTCGCCAGGAGCGGCATCCTGCCGCCTTGCGCAGCCGGCCCCGTGCCGGGCAGGAGCCCGGATCCAGCGCTTCTTAATTCAGGTAGCCGTTCTCCTCAAACCAGCGCAGGGCGTCGACGAAGGCTGCCGAGGCGGGACGCGAGCGGTAGCCGAGCTCGCGGGCGGCCTTGGCGCTGGAGAAGAACATGCGCTTGCGCGCCATGCGCACGCCCTCGACGGTGACCCGCGTCGGCCGGCCCGTCAGCCTGGCATAGAGCTGCGAGACGTACGCGACGGGAAGTACCGCGCCGTGCGGCAGGCGGATGCGCGGCGGCTTGCGGCCGGCGAGCTGCGCGATGAGAGTCAGGATCTGGCGCAGCGTCATGTCCTCGCCGCCCAGAATATAGCGCTCTCCCACGCGCCCGCGATGGAACGCCAGCAGGTGGCCCGCCGCGACGTCGTCCACGTGCACGATGTTGAGGCCCGTGTCGACATACGCGGGCGTGCGGCCGCGGGCGGCGTCGAGCACGATCTGCCCGGTCGGCGTGGGCTTGACGTCGCCGGGTCCGATCGGCGTCGAGGGGTTGACGATCACGACCGGCACCCCGGCCGCGGCCGCCGCGCGCGCCCGCTCCTCGGCCAGGAACTTGGAGCGCTTGTAGTGGCCGATCATGTCCTCGAGGCTCACGGGGCTGTCCTCGGCGCCGGTACCGCCGCCGACGGGCAACCCGACCGTCGCGACGCTGCTCGTGTACACGATGCGCCGGACGCCCGCGCTGCGCGCGGCATCGAGCAGAAGGCCCGTTCCCTCGACGTTGGTGCGGTAGAGCTCCTGCGGCCGCGGCGCCCACAGCC
>DAHUXV010000258.1 GCA_027306985.1 Gammaproteobacteria bacterium
TCTCAGAGGCGCGCGATTGCGCTCGATCCGGCTCTGGTCACTCTCGAGATGCTGCCGTTCGTGAAGCTGCGCTCGGGCGGCCGGACGCGGCGGTTCGAAGTGCTGCCGACCGGCACGGCGCGGGAGCTGCGCGACCCGGCGGTGCTCGACTACCTGGCGATGCAGCGCCTGCTCGCGTGGCTCGGCAGCCACCGTACCGCCTGGACGGTGGAGCCTGCCAGCTTCACGCTCAACCTCTCCATCGCCACCCTGGAGGACGAAGGCTTCCTCAAGCAGGTCGCGGCTGGACTGCAGAGCAACGGCATCGCGCCGGATACCGTCGGCTTCGAGATCGCCGAGCCGCTCTGCACCCAGCGCCGCGCGCAGGTGGAGCGCTTCATGGCCGCGTGCGACAAGCTCGGCTGCTTCGTGATCATCGACGACTTCTCGTTCGATTCCGCGGTGCTGCCGCTCCTGCGGTCCAAGGCGCTGCGGCTGGTGAAGATCGACGCCCGGCTGACGGGCAGCGCCCTGCGCGACAAGCTGTCCCAGGCATTGGTGGTGGCGGTCGTCCAGGCCGTGAAAGTGCTCGGCATGCACTGCGCGGCACAGCAGGTGGACTCGCAGGCGGCTCTGCAGTGGCTGACCGCCGTCGGTTGCGACCTGGCTCAGGGCCCGATGCTGGCGCGGCAACAGCCGCTGGAAGCGCTCCTCGGGACGGACTCCTGAGCGCGATCGTCCCGATTTTCCCCGGGGATTCTTCCTGAGTATGATGGTCCGTGGGGGAACACGGTAAACCATGCTCAGGCTTTCGCAATTGCGCTACAGCCGCAACCTGCAATTCTGGTCGTTACACGCCGCAGGCTGGCTCGCCTACGGGCTGACGGTCTACTTCGGCTTTCTCTTCTACAAGCAGCCGCCCGGCATCGGCAGGGCGATCGCCATCGCGGCCGCGGCGGGGTTCGCCCTGTCGATGCCGATGCGTTACGTCTACCGCAGCATCTGGGGCCTCGGCGAGCGCTGGGTCATACCCGTCGTGCTGGTGACGTCCTACGTCACGGCGCTTCCGCTGCGCATCGTCATCAATCTCGCGTACCAGCACTTCTGTGATCCGAGCATCCACTTCACCTCGCCGTTCGACCTGTTCCGCAACGCGCTTCTGTCGACGTATCTGCTCCTTTGCTGGAGCGCGCTCTACTTCGGCATCAAATACTACGAGTCGAAGAAGCAGCAGCAGGAAGCGGTGCTGAAGGCCGTGACGCTGGCGCAGGAGGCGCAGCTGAAGATGCTGCGCTACCAGCTGAATCCGCATTTCCTCTTCAACACCCTCAACGCGATCTCCACCCTCATCCTCGACAATCAGAACCGCACGGCGAGTCAGGCCGTCATGCGCCTCTCGGAGTTTCTGCGCTACACGCTCGACCAGGACCCCATGAAGCGCGTGACGCTGCGGCAGGAGATGGAGGCGCTCGATCTGTACCTCGGCACGGAGCGGCTGCGGTTCGGCGAGCGCCTGCGGCTCGAGTATGCGATCGAGGGCGCGGCGCTCGATGCCCTCGTGCCCAGCCTGCTGCTGCAGCCGCTGGTCGAGAACGCCTTGAAATACGCCGTGTCGCCGCGCGAGGAGGGCGGCATGGTGCGTATCGAGGGCCGTGCCCGCGGCCCGATGTTGGAGATCAGCGTGATCGATGACGGCCCGGGGCTCGACGGCCATGCGCGGCCCGCGGAGCGCCGCAGCGGTGTCGGGCTGCGCAATACGCGCGAGCGCCTGGCCGTGCTCTACGGCGAGAGCTTCCGCTTCGCCGCGCTCGACGGCCGCCCGGGCTTGAGGATCGACCTGGCGCTGCCCCTGGAGACGGCCGCCCGCGAAGAAGCGCTGCCGCGCGTCGCCGAGCCGCGCTTCCGCCGTCAGGCGCGGGTCGCGCAGGGCGCCGGCGCGTGAGGATCCGCACGGCCATCGTCGACGACGAGCTGCTCTCGCGGCGCGGCATTGCGCTGCGCCTGCGCGAAGCGCCCGAATTCGAGGTGGTGGCGGAGTGTGGCAGCGGCCGCGAGGCCGTCAGCATGCTGCAGCGCGAGCGGCCGGACCTGGTGTTCCTGGACGTACAGATGCCGGGCCTCTCCGGCTTCGATGTGCTGGCGCAGCTCCCCCGGGAGCTCGTGCCGTTCGTGGTGTTCATCACCGCCTACGATCAGTACGCGGTACGGGCCTTCGAGTCGCGCGCGATCGACTATCTGCTGAAGCCGATCGACGAGCGCCGCTTCGATGCCACCCTCGAGCGGGTGCGGCAGAGCGCCGTGGAGCGCAGCGCCACCGACCAGCGCGACCGGCTGCTGGAGATCGTGGCCGAGATCACGGGCGCCGGTGAGATCGGGCTCGAGGAGCTGCTCGAGCGCGGCACCGCGGCCCTCGGGGTGCGCCAGCCGCAGATCCTGCCGATCCGCCAGGGCCGCAAGACGGTGCGCGTGCCGATCCCGGCGATCCAGTGGATCGATGCGGCGGGCGATTACATGTGCGTGCACGCCGAGGGCGACACCCACATCCTCAGGGGCACGATGAAGGAGCTGGAGGAAATCCTCGACCCGAGGCTCTTCCAGCGCGTGCACCGCTCCACGATCGTCAACCTGCGCTTCGTCAAGAGCCTGCGCGCGCACATGAACGGGGAGTACTTCCTCACCCTGGAAGGCGGCCAGGAGCTGAAGCTCTCACGCACCTACCGCGACAAGGTCGAGCACTTCCTCGAGCGTCACGCGCTGCGGCGGAACGCGCCTGTCGAGTAGTTGACGCCGTAGCAATCGACCAGCCGGATGCCGTTGCGGCCGCCCCGCTTGGCGGCGTAGAGCGCCTCGTCGGCGAGCTGCACGGCGCCCTCCGGGCTGCGGCCGGCACGGGGGCTCACGATGGACACCCCGATGCTCGCCGTCACGACGCCCGCCGGCGAGTCGTCATGAGGGATTCCCAGCGCCTGAATGCTCTCCCGCAGCTCCTCGGCGATCTCGCGCACGTGCTCGGCGCCGAGGTCGTAGAGCGCCAGCAGGAATTCCTCCCCGCCGTAGCGGGCGGCGATGTCGAGCGGCCGGCGGGCGAAACGCTGCACCACCTCCGCCACCAGCCGCAGCGCCCGGTCCCCGGCCTGATGCCCGTAGCGGTCGTTGTAGGGCTTGAAGTGATCGACGTCGATGAGCAGGAGCGCGAGCGAGCGGCGGTCGCGCATTGCCTGCTGCCAGAGGCGGGGGTAGTCGTCGTCGAAGGCACCGCGGTTCTTCAGACCCGTGAGGCCGTCGCGCGCCACCATCTCGCTGAGGAGGCCGCGCTCCAGAAAGGACGTGCGAAGCTGCCGCTCGACGCTCCGATAGACGAAGGCGCCGACGGTGCTCGTGATCACCAACACCGTCGCATAGTAGACGATGTCGGCGGCGGGCCACCCGGCGTGCGCCAGCGCGACGCCGAGCGCCGCGACCATGAGAATGTCGACGATGAGCGCTTCGCGGAAGAGCTGGCCGCCGAGAAAGAACACCGCGATGC
>DAHUXV010000266.1 GCA_027306985.1 Gammaproteobacteria bacterium
CGCTCGATGTCGCGCTGCGCGAGCCGGCGCGCCGCGGCGCGGCGTTGCGGCGCTTCGGCCGGCTGTCGCGGCGCGGGCCGCGGGCCTTCTCCTGGTATATCTACCGCATGACCCGGCCGGCGATGCAGGCGCTTTTCATGGACCCGCACAATCCGCTGCGGATGCGGGAGGCGCTGCTCTCGCTCCTCGCCGGGGACATCTACGGCCGCACGCCCATCTGGAACTCGCTGCGCGCATTCAAGATGCTCTACTACTTCGTCTCGATGCTCACTCCCCGGCGCTCGCTCGCCGCCGTGCGCCGGCGCGCGCTCAACCTGCGGGCCGCTGACATCGAGCGGGCGGCGGCAGGCTGATGGATCGGCCCGGCGCGCTTAAGCTCGAATATCTCCCCGCCGCAGGCCGCTCCCCGGAGTGGGGCCGCGGCGTGCTCGGCGGCGCCCTCTTCGACCGGGTGCCGCGGGACTCGCCCGCGGCGAGCGGCGGGCTCGGATTTCCGGTGGCGCAGGTGTCGATGCCGGTGCTCGGCGATGAGCGCGAGATGCTGGAGCTCTGGCGCATCGGCGATGAGGTGCGCGCGGGCAACCATGGGCACGTTCGGTACACGTGCGGCGCGGACGTCCTCTTCGGCAGCCTGTCGCTGCACGAGGAGGAGATGCCGGCCGCCGCTGCCGGCGGGCGCTCCTCCTTGTATGCGGCCACCGGGCAGGCGTACCGCGAGATCTTCGCGACCCTGGCCGCCGTGGGCCACCCGCACCTGCTGCGGGTCTGGAACTACATTCCCGACATCAACGGCGAGACGCACGGCCTCGAGCGCTACCGGCAATTCAACAGCGCCCGCCAGGAGGCGCTCATCGCGGGCGGGCGGGCGATCGCCGGCAACGTGCCGGCCGCGAGCGCGCTCGGCGCCGCCCCCGGCGGCCCGCTCGTCGTCTATTTCCTCGCCAGCCGCACGGCGCCGGCGCTCATCGAGAACCCGCGCCAGGTGAGCGCCTACCACTACCCGGCGCAGTACGGGCCGCGCAGTCCCGCGTTCTCGCGCGCCGCGGTGCTGAGGTCTGGGGATGCGGCCACGCTCTTCATCTCCGGCACCGCCAGCATCGTCGGCCACCGCACCCTGCACAGCGGCGATCCGGTCGCGCAGACCCGCGAGACCCTGCGCAACATCGAGGCGTTGCTCGAGGAGGCCGGCCGCACCGTGCTCGGGACCCGGCTGCCGCTGGACGCCCTCGCCTACAAGGTCTACGTGCGCGACCCGCGCGACCTGCCCCCGATCCGGGCGCAGCTCACGCAGGCGATCGGGGCGCGGGCCTCGGTGCTCTACCTGCAGGCGGACATCTGCCGGCGCGATCTCGCGGTCGAGATCGAGGCGGTCGGCAGCCGCGGCCTGCGCCCGGCCGCCTGAATGCCGCCGCGGACGGCAAGGGAATGGTCTTCCTGAGGCGGTGTCGCGAGTATCTGACGGCGTACGGCCTGCTGGCCGTCCTCGCCGTCATGATCCTCGGCTGGACGATACTGGCGCTCCTCATCCTCGCGCCGCTGCCCCGGCGCTGGCGCCGCGCCGGCGCGCGCCACAGCATGATGGCGGGCTTTTGCCTCTTCTCGCGCTTCCTCGTCTGGAGCGGCGCCGTGCGGCTCGATCTGACCGCGATCGACGCCCTTCGCGGCGGCCCGCCGGTGATCCTCGCCCCGAACCACCCGAGCTCGATCGATGCGATCTTCTTTCTCGCGCGCCACCCGGATCTCGCCTGCATCCTCAAGCCCGCGCTCCTCAACAACTTCTTCCTCGGCGCGGGCGCGCGGCTCGCCGGCTTCATCCGCAGCGATCCGCCGCTGCGGATGATCAAGGAGGCGGTGGCGGAGCTGAAGCGCGGGGCGCCGGTGCTGCTCTTTCCGGAGGGCACGCGCACCACGCGCCATCCGGTCAACGCCCTGACGGGCAGCGTCGCGGTCATCGCCCGCCATGCCGGGGTGCCCGTGCAGGTGGCGCTCATCGAGACCGACTCGCCCTACCTCGGCAAGGGCTGGCCGCTGCTGAAGGCCCCTCGCCTGCCGATCCGCTATCGCGTGCGGCTCGGCAGCCGCCTGCCGGTGTCGCGCGACACCGACAGCTGCCTTCAGGCGCTGTCGCGGGAATACGCCGCGCAGCTCGCGCAGGCGCCGCAGCGGGCCTGGATCGGCGGGCGATGAGCCTCCCCTCGACGACTCACCTCGTCCTCATTCCGAGCTACAACCCGGGCCGGAAGGTCTTCGAGACCGTACATGCCGCGCGCGCGCAATGGCAGCCGGTATGGGTGGTCGTGGACGGCAGCACCGACGGCACGGCGGCTGCGCTCGCCGCCATGGCCCGGGACGACCCCGGGCTCGAGCTGCTGCTGCGGCCCCGCAACGGCGGCAAGGGCGCGGCGGTGCGCATGGGGCTCGAGCAGGCGCTCAGGCGCGGGTTCACGCATGCCCTGGTCATGGACTCGGACGGGCAACACCCCTCCGGCCTCATCCCCGCCTTCATGCAGGCCTCGCTCGAGCAGCCGCGGGCGATGATCCTCGGCGAGCCGCTCTTCGATGCGAGCGCGCCGGCGCTGCGGGTCAAGGGACGGCGCATCTCGAACTGGTGGACGAACCTCGAGACCCTCTGGGCCGGCATCCACGACTCGCTCTTCGGCTTTCGGGTCTACCCGATCGCGCCGCTCCTGCGCGAGATGCGCTCGAGCCTCGGGATGCGCCGCTTCGACTTCGACGTCGAGGCGGCCGTGCGGCTCGCCTGGCGCGGGGTCCCGGCGCGCAACCTTCCGGCCCCTGTCAGGTATTTCAGCCCGGCGGAAGGAGGCGTGTCACATTTCAACTACTGGCGCGACAACGCGCTCCTCACCTGGATGCACTCGCGGCTCTTCGCCGGATTCCTGCTGCGCCTGCCCGTGCTCGCGGTACGCCGATTGCGGCACGATTGACGCGCGGCGCGGTTGCCAGCGGCTTTGCGCTTGTATAATCATAGCCCTAGTGCAAGGGGGGTTGCCGCCGCAAGCGGAGGCGGCGCTTGCCCGCTGCGTGTGCAAGAGCCTTCTAAAGACGATGCCCAATACTGCCTCATCCCTGCTCCAGCCCGCGGAACCGGCGGATAGCGCCGCGGACGTCACCGCCCTCGCCCGCGAGATGGCGGAGCTGATCGTCGAGGCCCTCAACCTCGAGCTCGCCGCCTCGCAGATCGACCCCGACGCCCCGCTCTACGGCGAGGGACTGGGCCTCGACTCGATCGACATCCTGGAGATCGCCCTGGTGGTCTCCAAGCGCTATGGGGTGCAGCTGCGCGCGGACGGCGAAGACAACGAGAAGATCTTCCGCTCGCTGCGCCGGCTGGCCGGGTACATCGCCGCCCATCGGACGAAGTAATCCCTGGCCGCCATCTCGCTGATCTCGCACACCGCACCCGAGCAGGCCATCGCCTACCGCGCGGGCAACCCCGTCGGCGCCGCGGAATTTCTCGCCGACGCCGCCCGGCTCGCGCGCCGCCTCCCGCCCGGGGGGCACGTGCTCAACGTCTGCGCGGACCGCTACCGCTTCACCGTGGGGCTCGCCGCCTCGCTGCTCAGGCGCAAGGTGAGTCTGCTGCCGCCGACACACACCCCGGAGGTGATCCGCCGGCTCGCCGCCTTCGCGCCGGATGTCTTCTGCCTCACGGACGAGGAGCAGTGCGAGATCGATCTGCCGCAGGTGCGCTATCCGCCGGCCGAGGACGCCGCGGCGGGCTGGCATGCCGGCGGCTGGCGCGTGCCCGAGCTCGATGCCGCGCAGACCGCGGCCATCGTCTTCACCTCGGGGTCGACCGGGGTGCCGGTGCCGCACCGCAAGACCTGGGGCCACCTGGCCCGCTGCGTGCGCGACGGGGCCGAGCGGCTCGGACTGGCGGACGGCCGCGCCCACGCGGTGCTCGCGACCGTGCCGCCGCAGCACATGTACGGATTCGAG
Organism: Gammaproteobacteria bacterium; assembly: GCA_027306985.1. Taxonomy (GTDB): domain Bacteria; phylum Pseudomonadota; class Gammaproteobacteria; order Steroidobacterales; family Steroidobacteraceae; genus 13-2-20CM-66-19. The sequence continues at coordinate 3,961 of DAHUXV010000266.1, forward strand.
TCGAGCGTGTTGGTCGCGCTGCAGAGCGCGAACGCCCTCTGCGCGGAGCATCCCTTCTACCCCGCCGACATCTGCGCCGCCCTGGCGCGCCTGCCCCGGCCGCGCGCGCTCGTCGCCACGCCCATCCATCTGCGCGCGCTCCTCGCCGCGGCGGGCGAGGTGCCGGCGGCGGATCTGATCGTCTCGGCGACGGCACCGCTCTCACAGGAGCTGGCGCGGGAGTCGGAGCAGCGCTTCGGCGCGCCGCTCATCGAGATCTACGGCTCCACGGAGAGCGGGCAGCTCGCCACCCGCCGCACGGCGCGCGAGCGGCAGTGGCGCCTCTGGCCGGGGGTCTGCCTGACGCTCGATGAGGGCCGTGCCTGGGCGCGCGGCGGGCACCTCGAGCAGCCGACGCCGATGTGCGATGAGCTCGAGGTCATCGACGCCGAGCGCTTCCTGCTGCACGGCCGGCTCGCGGACCTGGTCAACATCGCCGGCAAGCGCAGCTCCCTCGCCTACCTGACGCACCAACTCAACTCCATCGCGGGGGTGCTGGACGGCGCGTTCTTCTTTCCCGAGGAGCCGCAGACCTCGGCCGCCGGCGTGACGCGCGTGGCGGCGGCGGTCGTGGCGCCCGGGCTCGATGCGGCGCGCCTGACCGAGGAGCTGCGCCGGCGGATCGATCCGGTCTTTCTGCCGCGGCCGCTGCTCTTGGTCGAGCGGCTGCCGCGCAACAGCACGGGAAAGCTGCCGCGGGACTCGCTGCAGGCGCTCGCCGCGCAAGCCCTGCCGGCCGCGCGGCGTGTCTGAGCCGTGACCTCGACGCCGCTCTCACTGCCCGTGCCCCACCCCGCGACCGAGGGGCATTTCCCGGGCGCGCCCATCCTGCCGGGCGTGGCGCTGCTCGATGAGGCGGTGCGGGCCATCGAGCGCGACACGGGTGCGCAGCCGACCCGCTGGCGCATCTCGGCGGTGAAATTCCTGAGCCCGGCGGCGCCGGGGGAAGCGCTTCTGCTCGAGCACGAGCGGCTCGCCGGCGGCACGATCCGCTTCACGATCTCGAGCGGGGACCGCACGGTCGCCACGGGTCAGCTGACGGCGCCTTGAGGTCTTCCCCTCCCGGAAACAACCCTGTGCCCTTACCCGGTAGCGAGGCGGCGCTTCCTCTCCAGCATGAATGCCGGCGGCTTCGCGCCGAGGATCGGCTGACGGAGGGGGGCATGGCCGCGCCACGGGCCATCTGTGGCGGCAGGGCTCCTGCCAGAGCTGACCTGCGCATCCCTGCACATCCGGGCACATCCGGGCACGGGCGCTCGGCGCAGCGGGGACGCTTCAAGTGTCCCCGCTGAAAGACACCGGGCCGAAGGACACCGGCGCGCCCGAGTGGCGAGCTCGGCGCGAGCGCGGCAGCGTCCTGCCGCTTCGGGTCATGACCTTCATCTCCCTGCGCCTGGGACGGCGCGCGGGGCGGGTCGTCCTTTACGGGATCGCGGCCTACTTCTTCCTCTTCGCGCCGGGCGCGCGGCGCGCATCGCGCGATTACCTGCGGCGGGTGCTCGGGCGGCGGCCCCGGGCGCGGGACCGGTTCCGGCAGATCATGAGCTTCGCCACCACCATTCACGATCGGGCGTATCTGCTCAACGAGCGGTTCGACCTCTTCGACATCGACGTCGTCGGCGAGGAGATCGTGCGCGAGCGGCTGCGAGAGGGCGGCGGCGGGTTTCTCATCGGGGCGCATCTCGGGAGCTTCGAGCTGACGCGGGCGATCGGGCGGCGCCAGAAAGGACTGCGGGTGGCGATGGTGGCCTACGAGGACAACGCGCGGCGGCTGAATGCCACGCTGGCCGCGATCAATCCGGCGGCGAAGGTGGACACGGTCGCGCTCGGCAGCGTGGAGGCGATGCTCAGGGTGCGGGAGCTGCTCGCCGAGGGGGTGTTCGTCGGGATGCTGGGGGATCGGACGCCGGGCGGTGAGGGGGTGATGGACGTGGATTTCCTCGGTGGGACGGCGAAGTTTCCGGTGGGGCCGATGCGCGTGGCGGCGCTTCTGGGGCGGCCGGTGATCCTGATGCTGGGGTTGTATCTGGGGGGCAATCGCTATCGGGTGGCGTTCGAGAGACTCGCCGACTTCTCGGCGGTGGGCCGGGAAGAGCGGGAGGCGGCGGTGCGGGACGCCGTGCTGCGATATGCGGGGCGGCTGGAGGAGTATTGCCGGGGGTATCCTTACAACTGGTTCAACTTCTACCGGTTCTGGACGTGATGTGGGATTGGTGCATTCGGTACGCGCGGCGGCTCGATCGGGCCGCCGCCTGGCGTGCTGGCGGGATGATCGCGCTGATGTGCGTGTATGGGGGGACGGCCATTGCCGCGGGGGCGGCGGCGGGCGCGAACCGGAATCTCGATGAGCTGATGGCTCTGCTCGCGAAAAGGAAGCACGGCGAGGTGACCTATGTCGAGCAGGATTATCTGTCGCTGCTCGATCGGCCGCTGAAGTCTTCCGGGGTGTTGATCTATCGGGCGCCGGATCGGCTGGAGAAGCGGACGCTGGTGCCGAGAAAGGAGTCGCTGGTGTTGGATGGGGGGGAGCTCACGGTGCGGCGGGGGGATCGGACCTATCACCTCGACCTCAGGTCCTATCCGCAGGTCGCCCCTTATGTGGATGCGATACGGGCGACGATGGCGGGGGATCTGGGAGCGCTCGAGCGGGTGTTCGAAGTGAGGTTCAGCGGGAATCTCGCGCATTGGACGCTGCGGCTCGTGCCCCTGCGCAAGAGCGTCGCGCGGAGCATGCGGCGGATCCGGATCGAGGGGGACGAGGCTGACGTGCGCTCGGTGCGGATCGACAAGACGAACGGGGATCGGTCGGTGATGACCCTCGGGGCCCCAGCGCCGCGAGCCGCATCGGGGAAAGGCGCGCCGGAGCAATGAAGCGGCGGGGAGCGGCGATCGTCATCTGGGCGCTGCTCATGGGAATCGCGGCGCTCGTCGTGATTCGGGCGCGCTACTCGGCCGATCTCTCGGCGTTCCTGCCGCGGGCGCCGACGGCCTCGCAGCGCCTGCTGGTGGAGCAGTTGCGCCAGGGAGTGGCATCCCGGCTCATCATCGTCGCGATCGAGGGCGGCTCGCCGGTGAACTCCCCCTCGCGAAACGGTGTTGCGGGCAGCGGGCTGCGCGCGCGGCTGTCGGAGGGCTTGGCGCGGCGGTTGCGCGCGGACCGGCAGTTCGTGTCGGTGGCGAACGGGGACCCGGCGACTACCCGGCGCGATCAGGCGTTTCTCTTTGCCCACCGCTATGGGCTCAGCGACTCGGTGACGCCGGGGCGGTTCACGGTCGCGGGGCTGCGCGCGGCCATCGGCAACACCATCGACACGCTGGCCTCGCCGGCGGGGCTCCTCACCGAGTCGATGGTGCCGAGCGATCCGACCGGGGAGATGATGACGCTGCTCGGGCAGTTGGGGCAGCGCCAGGCGCCGCGGACGCTCGATGGGGTCTGGGCCTCGAGGAACGGCAAGCGCGCGCTCCTGATCGCGCAGACGCGGGCGGCGGGATCGGATACCGACGGCCAGCAGCGGGCCGTGGAGGCGATCCGCGGCGCGTTCGGCGCGACGCTCGCGGCGCACGATGCGCAGGCCTCGCTGCGGATGACCGGGCCGGGCGTGTTTGCGGTCGAGGCACGCGATCACATCAAGCGTGAGGTCACCCGGCTCTCCATCGTGAGCGCCGTCCTCATCCTGACGCTGCTCAGCCTGGTTTACCGGTCGGTTCCCCCGCTCCTCCTCGGGCTCGTGCCGGTGGCCTCGGGGGCGGTGGCGGGGATCGCGGCGGTGGCGCTGGGATTCGGAGTCGTCCAGGGGGTGACGCTCGGATTCGGGGCCACGCTGATCGGCGAGGGAGTGGACTACTCGATCTATCTATTCGTGCAGTCGCGCTCGCGCGCGGGCGCGATCGCCGCGGGATCGGCGGCCTCAGGCGCGGGTTGGGCTGCCGTGTGGCCGACCATCCGGCTCGGCATGCTGACCTCGATCTTCGGGTTCGCATCGCTCCTGCCGTCGGGATTTCCGGGGCTGGCGCAGCTCGGGCTGTATTCGCTCACGGGGGTGCTGGCGGCGGGGCTGGCGACGCGCTTCGTGCTGCCAGCGCTGCTGCCGCGGGAGCTCACGATCCGGGACCTGAGTCCCATCGGACGCGCGGCGCAGCGGATCCTCGACCGCATCCCGGCCGGCCGCGCGCTGGTCGGGCTGGTCGCGCTCGCCGCCGCGGTGGTGCTCTATCTGCATCGCGATCGCCTCTTCAGTCACGAGCTCTCGGCGCTGAGCCCGGTGCCGGCGGCCGCGCAGCAGCTCGATGCGCGGCTGCGCTCGGATCTGGGCGCGCCGGACGTGCGGTATCTGGTGGTGGTCTCGGCGCCCGACCGGCAGGCGGCGCTGCGGGGCGCGGAAGAGGTCGGGGCCGGGCTCGACGGGCTCATCCGGCGCAACGTGATCTCCGGGTACGAGAGCCCGGCGCTCTATCTGCCGAGCCGGCAGGTGCAGCGCGCGCGGCAGGCGAGTCTGCCGGCGGCCGCGGTACTCGAATCGCGGCTGAAGCAGGCGCTCGCGGGGCTGCCGCTTCGGGCCTCGCGGCTTCAGCCCTTTCTGCGCGACGTCGCGGCGGCGCGGCATGCTCCGCTCCTGACGCGCAAGGATCTCGCGGGCACCTCCTTCGCCTCCGTCGTGGACTCCCTGTTGGTGCGCGAGCACGACGGCTGGCACGCGCTGCTGCCGCTCGAGGCGCCGGCGTCGGGACCGCATGCCTTCGCGATCGACTTTTCGCAGGTGCGCCGGGCGGTCTCGGCGGCAGCGCCCGCACGGGCGACGGTGCTCGATCTGAAGGGCCAGGCCAACGCCCTGTACGCGACGTACCTCGACGAGGCGGTGCGGCTGTCGCTGTCGGGTCTCGCCGCCATCACGGTGCTCCTCCTCCTTGCGCTGCGCTCCCCGGTCCGCGTGCTGCGGATCCTCCTGCCGCTCGCCGCGGCGGTGCTCGCGGTCGCCGCGGGCCTGACGCTCTTCGGGCAGCGGCTCTCGCTCCTGCACGTGATCGGCATGCTCCTCATCGTCGCCGTCGGCTCGAACTACGCCCTCTTCTTCGACAAGCCGCACGAGGGCTCCTGCGCGCAGACCTCTCTCACGCTGGCCTCGCTCGTGGTGGCCAACTGCGCCACGGTGCTGGGATTCGGCGTGCTCGCCTTCTCCTCCGTGCCGGTGCTGCAGGACCTCGGCGCGACCGTGGCTCCGGGGGCTTTCCTCGCGCTCCTCTTCGCCGCGCTGCTGGCGCGCAGGGAGCGTCCGCGGCAGGCGGGGTCCTGGCCTTCGCAGGCGGATCCCTTCACGAGGACAGCGGCGCGGCGCGTGCTCGAGCGCACGGAATGGCGACCGTCCGGGCGAGGATCTGTGGAAAAATAGGCGCGATGCGCGGCCCCGGGGGCGGCTGCGCCGGAGCTGAGCCGAATTGTCGACCGAATCTTCCTCGCGCCCGCCGCGCTGGCGGCCCTCGCCGCTGGTCGGGGTTTCCCTGGGACTGCACGCCGGGGCCGCCGCGGCGCTCATCGCGCGCCCGTCCCTCTGGCCCTGGGTGCTCGGCGCGCTGGTCGCCGATCACGCGGTGCTCGCCGGCGCCAGCCTCGTGCCCCGCAGCAGGCTGCTCGGCCCCAACTGGAGCCGCCTGCCGGCCGCCGCGGCGATGCGCCGGCAGGTCGCGATCACCATCGATGACGGCCCCGACCCGCACGTCACGCCGCGGGTTCTGGCCTTGCTCGAGGAGCGTCGGGTATCCGCGACGTTCTTCTGCATCGGACAGCGCGTCCGGGCACATTCCGAGCTTGCACGCGAGATCACGCGTCGCGGGCATGCCATCGAGAACCACAGTCATCGCCATGCGCATTACTTCTCTCTGCTCGGTCCGCGCGGATTGACCCTGGACATCGAGCGTGCGCAGGACACCATCGGGATCGTGACCGGACAGCGGCCGGCGTTCTTCCGCGCGCCGGCCGGGCTGCGCAATCCCTTCCTCGATCCCGTGCTGAGCCATCTCGGCCTGCACCTGGCCAGCTGGACGCGGCGCGGGTTCGACACCGTCAGCACGAGCGCGGAGGGTGTGCTCGGCAAGCTGACGAGCGGATTGCACGGGGGGGAGATTCTGCTGCTGCACGACGGCAATGCCGCACGCGCCCGGGGAGGCTCGCCGATCGTGCTCGAGGTGCTGCCTCGCCTGCTCGATGCGCTGGCCGCCGCACGGCTGACACCGGTCACGCTGCGCTCGGCGCTCGCCGGGGACGGCGCGCCTTGAGGCCGCTCCTCGTCAGCCGCTTCACCGCGACGAGCTACATCGGCCGCGGCATCGGCGAGACGGCGGCCTCCCTGCGCGCGCGGCGCAGCGGCCTCGTGCCCTGCGCCTTCGAGACGGTGCGGCTCGACACCTATGTCGGCGAGGTGCCGGGCATCGCGCAGGAGTCGCTCCCCGGGGAGCTCGAGCGCTTCGACTGCCGCAACAACCGTCTCGCGCAACTCGGGTTGCGCCAGGATGGGTTCCTCGAGGCGGTGCGGGAGAGCGCCGGCCGCTGGGGCCGGCGCCGCATCGGCCTGATCCTCGGCACCAGCACCTCCGGCATGCTGGCGACGGAGCTCGCCTATCGCCGCCGCGACCCGGCGAGCGGCGCGCTGCCGCCGGACTTCGATTACGCCGCGACACAGAACTCCTACTCTCTCGGGGATTTCGTGCGCCGCCGCCTCGGGCTCGAGGGTCCCGCCAGCGTCATCTCGACGGCCTGCTCCTCGAGCGCCAAGGCCTTCGGCGCGGCCTGGCGGATGATCGAGGCGGGTTGGATCGACGCCGCGGTGGTGGGCGGAGTCGACTCCCTCTGCCTCACGACGCTCTACGGCTTTCACGCCCTGCAGCTCGTCTCGCCCGCGCCCTGCCGGCCTTTCGATGCGGCGCGCGACGGCATCTCCATCGGCGAGGCGGCCGCGTTCGCGCTGCTCGAGCGGGCGCCGGCAAGCCTCGACTCCGGCAGCATCCTCCTCACCGGCAGCGGCGAGTCGAGCGATGCCTATCACATGTCCTCGCCCCATCCGCAGGGACGGGGCGCGCGTGAGGCGATGGAGCAGGCGCTGGCGATGGCCCACCTGAGCGCGGCCGACATCGACTACGTCAATCTCCACGGCACGGGCACGCCGAGCAACGACGCCGCCGAGGGGTACGCGGTGTCGGGTCTCTTCGGTCCCGCGGTCAAGGCGAGCTCCACCAAGGGCGCGACCGGCCATACGCTCGGCGCCGCCGGCGCGCTCGAGGCGGTGATCTGCGCGATCGGCCTGACGCAGCGGCTCATGCCGGGCAGCGCCAACACCCTCAGGCTCGATCCCGAGCTCGGCCTCGACTACCTGTGCGAGACGCGCCCGGACGAGCGCTTCAGGCGCGCGCTCAGCAACTCGTTCGGCTTCGGCGGCTCGAACTGCAGCCTGGTCCTGGAGCGCGCCGCATGAGCGCTCGCCACGAGGGGCCGGCCGTGTTGAGCGCGTTCGTACGAGGTGTCGGGCTCCTCGGGCCGGGCCTGCCGAGCTGGCAGTCGGGCGCGCCCGTCCTCGCCGGCGCCGCGCCCTACCAGCCCTGCCCCACGGTGCTGCCCGCCCCGCAGGCGCTGCCGGCCGCCGAAAGGCGCCGCACCGGGGCGACCGTCAAGCTGGCGATCGGCATCGCGCAGCAGGCGGTTGACGCCGCGGCCATCGATCCGGTGCGCCTCGCGGCCGTGTTCGCATCCTCCAGCGGCGATGGCGCCATCTGTCACGAGATCTGCGAGACGCTCGCCACGGACGACCGACAGATCTCCCCGACGCGGTTTCACAACTCCGTGCACAACGCCGCCGCGGGATATTGGAGCATCGCCACCGGCGCCACGGCCGCATCGAGCGCCATCTGCGCCTACGACGCCAGCTTCGCAGCCGGGCTGCTCGAGGCCCTGACGCAGATCGCCGTGAGCGGCGCGCCCGCGCTGCTGTGCGCCTACGAGACGACTTATCCCGAGCCGCTGCGCGCCAAGCGGCCCGCGCCCGATCACTTCGGCGCCGCGCTGGTGCTCGTACCGGCGCCGCAGGCGGGCGGCCTCGCGCGAATCACGGCGCAGCTGAGCGATGCGCCGGCCGATCGCATGTCGGACCCGCGGCTCGAGCTGCTGCGGGCCGGCATACCGGCCGCGCGCAGCCTGCCGCTGCTGCGCCTGCTCGCACGGCGGGAGTCCGGCCGCGCGGTGCTCGACTATCTGCCGGAGCAGCGCCTGGCGGTGGAGGTCTTGGGATGTCCCTGAGCGCCACGCCTTTCAACCGCGGACCGGCGGGCGGGGAGCCGCTCGACCGCCGCTGGATCGAGGCGCACATCCCGCACCAGGGCCCGATGTGCCTGCTCGAGGAGGTCCTCACCTGGGATGCCACGCGCATCCGCTGCCGCGCCACCAGTCATCGCCTCGCGAGCAACCCCCTGCGCGCCGGCGGCCGCCTTGGGGCGGTCTGCGGGGTCGAGTACGCCGGCCAGGCGATGGCGGTGCACGGGGCGATCGTGGCGTCGATGTCGGGCGGCCGCGCCCGCCCCGGCTACCTCGCCAGCCTGCGCAGCCTCGTCCTGCACGTCACCCGCCTCGATGACCTGCCGGAGGACCTCATCGCCAGCGCCGAGCGCCTCGCGGGCGATGACGGCACGGCCCTCTACCAGTTCGCCGTCTCGAGCGCCGGGCATGAGCTCTTGAGCGGCCGCGCCGGCATCGTGTTTGGAGCAGTCGGATGAATCATACGGTCAAGCGGGCATTGGTCACCGGCGGCAGCGGCGGCATCGGCGCGGCGATCTGCCGTCGCCTCGCGCGTGACGGACACCACGTCTATGTGCACGCCCGCCAGGGCGTCAGCGCCGCGGAAAGCCTGGTGGACGAGATCAAATCCGCCGGCGGCAGCGCCGCGGCGCTGCACTTCGATGTCACCGATGCGCAAGGCACCGGCCAGGCGCTCGAGTCGGTGCTGGCCGCCGGCCCCATCCAGATCCTGGTGAACAACGCCGGTGTCCACGACGATGCCGTGCTGCCCGGCATGCGCGCGGAGCAGTGGCATCGGGTGATCGACGTCTCCGTCAACGGATTCTTCAACGTCACGCAGCCGCTTCTCATGCCGATGATCCGCACCCGCTGGGGACGGATCGTCAACATCTCGTCGGTGTCGGCTCTCATCGGCAACAAAGGCCAGGTCAACTACGCCGCCGCCAAGGGCGCGCTCAATTCCGCCACCAAGGCCCTCGCCCTCGAGCTCGCGACCCGCGGCATCACGGTCAACGCGGTGGCCCCCGGCATCATCGACACGCCGATGAGCGAGGGCGCCTTCGGTCCCGAGGCGATCGCCCGGCTGGTGCCCATGAACCGGGCCGGGCTGCCCCGGGAAGTGGCGGGCGTCGTCGCCTTCCTGGCCTCGGAGGAGGCTTCGTACGTGACCTCCCAGGTCATCTCCGTCAGCGGCGGCATGACCTGAGGCGGCCGTCACACCCCAGTCCGCGGCGCTGGTACAATCCCGCCATGCGCACCACACTGATCGCCAGCCTCGTACTGATTGCCGCGGGCGTCTTCCTGATCCTGCGCCCGCCCCACTACTCGAGCGAGCAGAGCGTGGTCAGCCTCGGCAGCTTCCAGGCGAGGGTGCAGCAGGAGCGGACGCTTCCCGGCTGGGTGGGCGGCGTGGTGCTCGGCGCCGGTGTCGTCCTGCTCGGCACCGCGCTCTTCAAGCGCTCCTGATCCAACACCGCGTCCGCCGCCCTGTGCGGCAGACGTCGTATTCGACGCAGTGGCGAACGGCTTCCACGGACGGAACATTTAAGCCAAGTCGTTGGCGCGGGCGCCGAAATCTCGCAGAATCCGCCGTGAGCGCCCGATCAATCGGGCTGGCGGGGACCCCTGACTCTCAATCGAAAAATTCGACCTCGCCCGTCTCCAGCGAGTATTCCGCGCCGACCACCACCAGCCCCTCGTTGCGGATCAGCTTCTCCAGCACGTCAGAGCCGTATCGCAGGTGGCTGACGGAGACCCCGACGTTGGCGCGCACGGCGTGCCGCACCAGCGCCTCCTCATCCTTGCACAGGTCGGTCTTCAGCAGGACCTCCACGGAGGGGCGAATCCGGTCGACGATGGAGCGGATGTTGCGGGACTGATTTTCCGCCGGCTGCCGCAGCTCCTCCAGGGTGGCGCGGATCGCGCCGCACTGGGAGTGGCCCAGCACGACCACCAGGCGGGTTCCGAAGCGCGCGGCGGCGAACTCGACGCTGCCGAGCTGCGACGGCGAGACGATGTTGCCGGCGATGCGGATGACGAAAAGATCGCCGAGTCCCTGGTCGAAGACGATCTCCGCCGGAACCCGCGCATCGGAGCAGCCGAGCACGATGGCGAGGGGCTCCTGCACCTGGGTGAGCTCGAGCCGCGTCGAGGCGCCGAGCAGCGGCTCGCGGTTGCGCACGCGGTCGACGAAGCGGCGGTTGCCGTCCTTCAGGCGCTGAAGCGCCTCTGCTGCGGGAATCATGCTCGGCTGGGCTCTCGTTTTGGGTCTCGGGGAAGGGTAACACGCTCGGACGAGCATTCAACCCGCCGGCCCGCAGCGCGTTTCCGGAGGCCCGAGCCGCCCTGCTACAATCGCGTCCCCCCATGCCCGTGCGGGCAGCGCAATCAGGAGGTTGGACCATGGCGATTCGCGAGCGGCTGATCGAGTACCGCGACGGCTCGACCCTCCTCGAGGGCTTCTTCTGCCACGACGATTCCCGCCCGGGGCCGCAGCCGGCGCTCATCATCAGCCACGAGTGGAGCGGACGGGGCGAGTTCGTGGAGCGCAAGGCGCGGCGCCTCGCCTGGCACGGTTTCGCGACCTTCGCGCTCGACATGTTCGGCAAGGGCAAGCGCGGCGCCACGACCGAGGAGTGCTCGGCGCTCATCACCCCTTTCGTGCAGGATCGGGCGCTGCTCGCCCGCCGCATCACGGCCGCCCTCACCACGGTGAAGGAGCTGCCGGAGGTGGACGCCCGCCGCGTCGGCGCCATGGGATTCTGCTTCGGCGGCATGTGCGTGTTGGATCTCGCGCGTAGCGGCGCGGACCTGCGCGGCGTCGTCAGCGTGCATGGGCTGCTGAAGCCAACGGGCCTGCCCTCGCCGGGCAAGGTGCGCGCCAAGGTGCTCATGCTCCACGGCTACGACGACCCGATGGCGCCGCCCGAGGATGTACTGGCCATCGGTAAGGAATTCACCGCTGCCGGCGCGGACTGGCAGCTCCATGCGTACGGCAACACGAAGCATGCCTTCACCAATCCTCAGGCCAACGACCCGGCGCTCGGCCTGATATATGACGAGGCGGCCGACCGCCGCTCCTGGCACTCGCTGCTGCAGTTCTTCGACGAGGTGCTGCGGTAGGCGGCACCGGCTGCCGCGGCGTCCCTGCCGCGGGATGAGCCCCTCGGGGCTCAGTGCCAGTTGTTGCGGGTCTGGAATTCCCGGGCCTGGCGCTCCGCTTCCTCGCGGGCGATGCCGTATCTTTCCTGCAGCCGGCCCGCGAGCTGATCGCTGTGGCCTTCGAGCCGGGAGAGATCGTCGTCCGTGAGCTTGCCCCACTGCTGCTTGATGCTGCCCTGCAACTGCTTCCATTGGCCGGCGGCGCGATTGCTGTTCATCACTCCACTCCTCCGTAGTCGCTGATACCCGGGAGGAGTCGAGCAACCGCCATTCCCTGACGCGGTGACGCTCGCGGCGGGACCCCTGGGCGCGAGGCGAGGCGGCCTAGACTAGGGAACGACCTCTATCGTGACCGTGCTCGATTCCGGGTCGAAGACGATGCGCGCCTGCCCGCGCTCGAGCTGCGCGCGGACCTGCGCCACCTTCTGCTCCAGCGAATACTCGCGCTCGCCGTAATCGGTGCCCTCGCGCAGCACGAAGGACTCGATCACTCCGCGGAGCGCGTCCGCGGAGAGCTCGCCGGCGGGAATGAGGATCGAATCGGTCAGCTGCGCCGCGTCAGCGACAGCAGGCGCAGCATCTCGACGTAGAGCCACACCAGCGCGACCATCAGGCCGAACGCGCCGTACCACTCCATGTACTTCGGCGCCCCGCCCATCACGCCCCGCTCGATCAGATCGAAGGAGAGCACGAGGTTGAGCGCCGCCACCGCGACGATCACCAGGGAGATGCCGATCCCGAGCGGGGTGGGCGCGTAGAGCGCCTGCATGGAGACGTGGAACCAGCTGAGAACCATCGTCGCGAGGTAGAGCAGCATGATGCCGAAGGTGGCGCCGACCACCATGGCCCGGAAGTGATCCGTGACGCGGATCAGCCGCGTCCTATAGGCGATGAGGAGAACGCCAAGCACCGCGAACGTGAGGCCCACCGCCTGAATGGCGATGCCGGGGTAGCGCACATTGAAGATCGCCGAGATCCCGCCGAGCGCCAGGCCCTCGAGGGCGGCATAGGGCAGCGAGAGGTACGCCGCCATGGCGGGCTTGAAGCTGATGATGAGGGCGAGCACGAAGCCGCCGAGGAACCCCACCGTCATGGTGGCGGAGGCGGTCTGGAGGTTGCCGCCCGCCATCTGCGACCACGGCCAGAGCGCGGCCGCCATGAGCACGATGAGCATCAGGAACGACTTGTCGATCGTTCCCTTCAGGGACATCCGCTCGACCCCGATCCCGGGCCTCGGCAGGCTCGAGAAGGTCTTCTCGTTCAGCATGGGATTGCCGGCACGGCGTACAGGAAGGGGCATTCGGGGATCTCCTAGGGAATGGATCGCACCAAGGCGAAGCTGTCCCCTATTGTACCTTTTCCAGGCCCGCAAGTTCCCCGTCCGGGGGGTTCCCGGCCCCCGAATCGTCCCCCCGGCCCGATTATGTCTACCGCCGCCTCAAGCCTGCGGCTTGCCCGGAACGACCTCGGCGCCCTCCTGGCCCCTGAGACTGGCCTCCTCCCGCTCCCGGTGGATCCGCTCGTAGATCTCCTCCCGGTGAACGGCGACCTCCTTCGGGGCATTGATGCCGCATCGCACCTGGTTGCCCTTGACGCCGAGAACCGTGAACGTGACCGTATCGCCGATCATGATGGTCTCGCCGACTCGCCTGGTGAGGATAAGCATACTCTCCGTGCTCCTTTATTGTTTGCCTCGGACGCGCTGTGCGCCGGCAACATACTACAACATGCCGCCGCCCGCCGCACTGCCTAGGTACCCGTGCGGTTGTCTCCCCGCCACACCCGCTCGAAGGGCAGGCGCCAGGCATGCGGCGCGATCAGCTGGTGCATGGAGTTCGGCCCCCAGGAGCCGGGAGCGTAGAGGCGCACCGGCGGCGGCGCCTCCAACAGGGGCGCCGACACCTCCCACAGCCGCTCGATGCCCTCGGCGTTGGTGAAGAGCGTGCGGTCGCCGCGCATGGCATCGAGTATCAGCCGCTCGTAGGCCTCGAGGACATCGCCGACGAGCCCGGTGTCGTTCATCGCGAACTGCAGACTCAACTTGTCGAGACGCATCCCCGGTCCCGGCCGCTTGCCGTAGAAGGAGAGCGACATCTTCGAGACGTCGGCGAGATCGAATGTCAGGTGATCGGGCCCCTGCGCGCCCACCCCGGAGTCGGCCGGAAACATGCTCTTCGGCGGCTCCCGGAAGGCGATGGAGATGATGCGCTGCCCGTCCGCGAGACGCTTGCCGGTGCGCAGATAGAAAGGCACCCCCGCCCAGCGCCAGTTGTCGATGGCGCACTTGAGCGCGATGAAGGTCTCGGTGTCGGACTCCGGATGGACGCCTTCCTCGTCGCGATAGCCGGTGTACTGGCCGCGCACCACATCGCCCGGCCGGATCGGCGTCATGCTGCGGAAGACCTTGTACTTCTCGTCGCCGATCGAGGACGGCTCGAGCGCCGTCGGCGGCTCCATGGCCATGAAGGCCAGGATCTGGAAGAGGTGCGTCACGACCATGTCGCGGAAGGCGCCGATCTGGTCGTAGAACGAGGCCCGCTTGCCGATGCCGAGGGTCTCCGGAACGTCGATCTGCACGTGATCGATGAAGTTGCGGTTCCAGATCGGCTCGAACAGGCCGTTGGCGAAACGAAAGGCGAGGATGTTCTGCGCCGGCTCCTTGCCGAGGAAATGGTCGATGCGGAAGATCTGCTCTTCCGCGAAGACCTCGTGCAGCTTGGCATTCAGCGAGCGGGCGCTGGCGAAGTCCGTGCCGAAGGGCTTCTCCATCACGATCCGCGAGCGCTCGACGAGGCCGGCCTCCCCGAGCATGCGCACGGCGGAGAGCGCCGCGCTCGGCGGCACGCTCAGGTAGTGCAGGCGCTGGCTCTGCGTGTCGAGGGCCTTCTCGGCCCGCTCCACCGCCGCCCGCAGCGCGGCCGCGCCGCCGCCGAGGGGCACGTAATCCAGACACTGCGCGAACGAGGCCCAGTCGTCTTCCGAGACCTTGCGCGTGTAGAACTCGTCGAGCGCTCCGCGCGCGGCGTTGCGGAACGCCTGCGCGTCGATGTCCTCCAGGGAGACACCGATGATGCGACAGCCGGGAATGAACCCGACATGGGAGAGATGAAACAGCCCCGGGAGGAGCTTGCGCCGGGCGAGATCGCCCGTGGCGCCCACCAGAACCACGACCTGCGGATACCGCGGACCCACTCCAGGAGGTACTTTGGCCACCCTGCACTACCTTTCGCGACTTGACCTTTGACCCAAGCACGAAAGGATAGCGGGCCATGGCGGGCGATTCCATGCGGCGCGCACGCTTTACCCCCAAATAGGCGCGCCCGGCCCGCGGCTGCCGATGGGCCGATCAGGGCCCGCGCGGCGAGCGCAGAGCACTCTGCGCCCGCCTCGGGCTCGGGCGGCCCACGGCGCTCGCGCGGCCTACGCCGCGGGCGATACCGGGACGCCGACCTCGCGGCGGCCGCGGCCCCGCTGCAGCAACCAGCGGTGCAGCGCGCCCGTGGCATCGATCAGCCACTGCAGCGCCCGCGGCCGGCGCGCGAAATGCGAGGCGAACTCGCGATTGATCTCGAGCGGCCGCCAGTAGGCGTTCTGCCACTCGCGCAAGCCGTCGGCGAACTCGCGCTCCTGCTCCGGGCGGACCGAGAGCAGCACGCAATTGCAGGCGGCGCGGATCTCGACCCGGTCTTCGGGCCCGACCCGGAAGCTGTGCCAGCTGCGCACGTGGCACAGCCAGCCGCCCGAGAGCTCGAATTCCTCGGGAGTGTTGCGTAAAGCGGTGACGAGCGGGGCGACATCGAGATATGACATGGACTTGCTCTCCATTTACTGTCCGATGGTTGATCACGAGGTCTTCTTCGGCCGGCCGCGAGACGCGCGGCCCGCAGCGGAAGGCTGAGCCTTGAACCCCCCGATGCGGGGAAAGTTCCACCTGCCCGTCCTTCGCTCGCCCATCCCCCGCGGCGCCGGGCCAAGGCCGCGCGTCAGGCTTGATCGGACGCGGGGGAGGCGGCCGTCGGATGCGTCGAGCCGACGGCGGCGCTCGCGCGCCGCGTCGTGATGACGACCACGCTGAGGAGGATCAGCGAGGTCCCCAACACCGTTCGAGCTGCCAGCGCCTCGCCGCCGAGGAAATGCCCCAGCACGACGGCGACCACGGGATTGACGTAGGCATAGGTGCCGACCGTCGTCGGCGACTGATGGTGGATCAGCCACGTGTAGGCCGTGAAGCCGACGATGGAGCCCGCCGCGATGAGATAGACGAGCGCGGCCCACGCCCCGGCCGAGACGCCGCCCCAATGAAAGCCCCGCCCCTCGCCCGCCGCCGCGGCCACGGCGCAGAGCAGGAGCCCCCCGACCAACATCTGCGCGGCGGCGCTCATGACCTTCGATGCGGGCATGGGCAGTCGCTTGGAGAGCACCGACGCCGCGGACCAGCTCACCGCGCTCACGAGCAGCCCCGCGGCCCCGAGGAGATACACCGGCGCGCCCGCGACCCCGAGCCCGGGATCGACCAGCACCACGACGCCGGCGAGCCCGATGAGCAGCGCCGAGCCGAGCCGTAGCGTCAGCCGCTGGGTGCGCAGGATGAGGATTTCCGCGAGCGCCATGAATGCCGCAATGGTGGCGAGGATCACCGCCGCGGCGCCCGAGGGCACGCGCACCTCCGCCCAGAAGAGGATGCCGTAGTCGAGCACGAAAATGAGGAGGGCCACGATCGTGATGGCCGCCCACTCGCGCCGGCGCGGCAGGCGCTCGCCCCGCGCCAGCGCCCACATGAAAAGGAGCGCCCCGGCGATCGTGAAGCGCACCGCCGCGAGCAGCAGCGGCGGCACCTCGTGAACGCCCACGCGGATGGCGTAGAACGTGGAGCCCCATACGAAGTAGATGCTCGCGAAGGCGGTCAGCGTCTTCCATCGGGGCGGGTGAGGGCTCGGCACCGGAGGGGACCTCGTCGTGGGAGGAGCGGCGCATTTTGCCGACGGGCCCGTGAATGGTCCAGGCTCCGGGAACGCTTCATGCGTAGCCGTAGAGGGAGCTGCCCGTGCGCAGCGGGCCAAACAGAGGATAGGGAGGAGGAGCCGCGATGAGAGCGATGATTGGAATCCTGGCAGCGGTCATGTGCGCATCGTGCGGAGGGGGGCCCGCCGACTCCCTGGGGCAAAAAGCAACTTCCTCAACGGCAGCGACCCCGACGACACCTGCCCCAACGTCGCCTGCCCCAATGTCCACCTCGCCGCCGTCCTCCGACGCAGCAACGCCTCTTTATGAAATCGTCGAGATCCCCCGTCTCGCCGCGACCGGCTCGGTCACGGCGAGCGGGGTCAATGACCAGAGCATCGTCGTGGGGCAGCAGGAGACCACCGCCGCGCCCCGAGCCTGGCTCTACCAGCAGAGCACCGGCGCTCTGGAGGAGCTCACCCAGGACCCCGCGGAGCTCGGCGCATACGCCAATGGCATCAGCGACAGCGGCGTGATCGCGGGCGCGGAAGTGCCCGCCGGCGGCGGTCCGCTTCCCGGCTTCTGGACCGTGACGGGCGGCGCCGTGCTGCTGAGCGGACAGTACCAGTCGTTCACCCAGGCCGCCGCCGCGAACGACAGCGGCACCCTCATCGGCAACTATGGGCAGTCGGGCACCGTCTCGAGCCTGCCCGTCGTCTGGACGGCCCCCGGCTACGCCGAGACCACTCTGCCCGGCCTGCGCTGCAATCTGTGCACCCGGATCTCGGTCACGGCGAGCGCCGTCAACCAAGCCGGCCTCATCGCCGGCAGCAGCAGCTACGGCATCTACGATGGCAGCGGCAATTACCTCGGGAGCGGGCTGCACGCGGTCGCGTGGCAGAGCGGCAGCATCACCGACCTCGGCGCGCTGCAGGGCGCGCAGTACAGCGCGGCGTATTCGGTCAACGACAGCGGCGACATCGTCGGCGGCTCGAGGATGGGTCAGGCCGCGGGGGCGCCGACCCACGCCTTTCTCCACCACGACGGCGTCATGACGGATCTCGGGACTCTCGCCGGCGACTCCGGCAGCTCGGCGAATGGCATCGACAACAGCGGGCAGATCGTCGGCGCCTCGCAAGGCGACACCGCGACGCGAGCCTTTCTCTACCAGAACGGCCGGATGTACGACCTGAACACCCTGATCGACCCCGCGAGCGCGCTGGCCGGGCTCGTGAGCCTCGAGGAGGCGGTCGGCATCAGCTCGAACGGCTGGATAGCGGTCAACGGCACGGACTCCCGGGACCCCGGCTGGACGCGTGCGTTCGTGCTCATTCCGGCGCACTGATCGGGCGCGGTCCTTGTGCCTGGCGTGCGCACCCGGTCCCTCGGGCGCTGCAGCTCGTGATCGCCGGGACGGCTGTCGGATGGACATCACCGCGCACAACCGCGAGACGCTCTCGGCCAGACGCTTCGTCACCCGCGCGTACGGATCGAGCCGCCCGAGCCGCTCGAGCTTCGGCCCGCAGTGCGGGCAGGCGGCCCTGCTAACGCCGAGTTGGCAGTGGCGGCCGTTCGCCTCATCCCCCTTGCGCCCTGCTATCCGGGAAACGGGAGAAGAACCCCAAAAAAAGGGGGCGGCCGCAGCCGCCCCGAATCAGGCGAAGGCCGGAGCGAGGCTCAGCGCCAGTGGTGGTCCCGTTGCCGGTCCTGTCCGTCATCCCGATCGAACCGGAACATGTCCATCAGGTCGCCGATGGCGGGCGAGTTGCGCGGCACGTACGGATCCTCGCGGCTCGCGACCGGGTCGGGCAGGTTGTCCCGGCTGCGATCGGAGATCGGACCGGTGCTCCAGTTGGCCTCGACGAACTTGTCGAACGACAC